>CABRLF010000095.1 GCA_902471685.1 uncultured Porphyromonadaceae bacterium | reverse complement strand
GCGGTCCGCGGAGCTGAGCCTGTCGCCCATGCCGCGGAGCAATTCACGATAGAGGGACCGCAAGCGAGCCACTTCGTCATATTTGAAAAACTTCTCTTCCATTGTCCCTGAAGTATGTACCACTATTGGAAATAACGCTTCAAAGATATGAAAATTTTTCAAATACCGCAAATATACCACGGAGGCTTTGTTTTTTATTTAGACAATAGGTTATTATCGGATTATTTATCTATCTTTGTAAAATATGGATAAAATGCAAAAGGGATATTCAATATTTTGTGATGAGAGTTGTTATCTGCAATTTGACAATAACGACATTATGTGTATTGGGGCAATAGCTGTACCTAATGCAGACCTTGAAAACTATAAATCCGAAATCAAACGCATAAAACACAACTACGGCATCTTTCATGAACTGAAATGGAATACTGTAAGCCGGACACATATTGTCATGTATGACGAAATTCTGCGTTTCTTTTTTAAGTCATCAATGGTTTTCCGCAGTGTGCTTATAAAGAATAAGTCGAATATTCAAGCCCACACTTTGGAACGTGATGAGTATAACAGATTCTATTATTCCGTCGTAGAACGTCTTATCCGGTTCTCTATCCGTCATAATTCTGACAGCAACAATTCTTACCGGATTTTTCTTGATCTTAAAGACAATAACGGAAAAATCAAACTTGCCTCAATATACAATGAGCTGACAAGTATGATAGGAACAAATGACGAAATACAGTCGTTGCAAAATATCCGATCACATGAATCGCAGTTTATACAGCTTGCCGATATTATAATAGGAGCAATAACATACAGGGCACGAGGCCTAAACGGAAGCGAAGCTAAATCACATATCGTAAGATTCATTGAAGAGCTATCAGGTTACCAGCTTGATGAAGGGACCGAGCCGGGAGATAATAAATTTGCAATTTACGATTTTCAACCAAAGAAAAGAAATGGCTGATAACGATATACTCGGGATGTTGCAGCCATATTTCGATTGCGAATTGTCGGTTGATGACAAGGATAAGATACTGGAACTGCATGGAAGATTCAAGAATGACCTTTTAATACAAAAAGTTAATCTTGATGGTTCGGAACTGATAATAAAGCCTTACCCCTACAATCGTTCACATAAAGATGGGTTACCCGAATGGTTTGACGGACTGCTTGAAAAGTTCGTTCATGTCATTACAAGGGATGCAAAGGAGGACAGGCGCAAAACCTCAAAAAAAGTAAGGGAATTCCGCTCGGAACGCGCTTTGCGAATTCATTGGATCAAACCTATTCTGGAAAATGCCTCAGACAAGCGCATCACACGATTCAGATATATTGAAAACTCAGGCAAAGAACGCGAATATTTCTGGTATCGAGCCAAGAACTATATGGTTGTGATAGAGTATATCAACCCCAATTTTGCGTTAATTACCGGCTTCTGCGTAGATCAGTCCAATCACGCATACTATATGCGCAAGCTTCAGAACAAGGCATAAAAAAACCGCATTTACGGTAACGCGGTCAACCAAGTCTTTCGTTCTTCGATCGATGACAATGCAAAGTTAGCGATTTTTCCTAACTTCACAATATTTAAATGCCGAATTTGCAGACAAAGTTTACATTAATCTCATAGTTTTAACAAGATTTCAGTCTCAAGGGCCATCCCTCCGAATGAAACTTGCTGCCGCGAATTATTTCATCAACCTCTCGATCAGCGACTTTAACTTCTCTATCTCTCTCGGATTGGCATTCACCTGCAGTAGTTTTCCGGACCTGTCGAAGAGCCTGTACGAAGGGAACTCAGTAACTTTAAGATAAGCCTCTACCGCCGACTGCTGCTTAGCGGGAAGATTATAGTGGAAGCAATTATCGCCTTTGACATTGTACTGCTCGATAATATTGCGCCAGGAAGATTGCGGGCTGTTGTTGGCCATATAGATATAGACCATGTCGTAATCTCTGAGCTGCGAGTAAAGCTCCTGCGATTTCGACAGGGCATCGCGACAAGGAGCACACCATGTCCCCCATATGTCAAGAAGAACTATTTTGCCTTTGTGAGGAGAGATTATCTTTTGAATTATGGTCTCACCGTCATCGCTGTCTGATATATCTCCGGTGGCAAGTGGTGTAACGGGCACAGCCTCCTCAACTCTTTTTTCAAGGTCTGCATATTTCTGATTCTCATCCCTGATCATTTTTATCGCCGCCGCGTATGTTATATTGTCTTCAAAAAACCGCATCATGCGAGGCTGCAGGGGACGCCTCCTGCTGTCGATCATATTGAATCCTTTCCGAGCAAGCCATATGTTTTTTGTTTCAACATTGGCATTCAGAGAATCGAGCAAGGCAACTTCTTGCTTAATTTCCGATAAGGCAGCTTCCGACAATAATATATCAGTACACCGCTCCGAATTCAGCATTTTTTCGACATCGGACATCAGTGCGGCATGGTCGGATGCATACCGTTTGGACAACTCTTCTCTTTGGGTACTGTCGGTAGCACTAACCAACTCCTTTTCGTATTGTTCCTGAACTTTTTTCCATTCTTTCATAATGGCGAGCTCATCGGCAGAGAATCCGAGTTCATCCATGTTCTCCAGAAGATATTCAGAGGTTATTGTTTGGGAACCGAGATGCTTCTGCATATAATCGTCGACGAAGTCACGGATGAATGTATTGGTTTCTCTATGCAATGAATACGGCCTTGAGGCAGACTGCCAAAAATTGGCTTTCATATAGGACGTCAAATTGTCGGGAAGGGCAAACTGTCTGTTCTTGAACCGCGATTGTCCCAGAGCCATAGCATGCATGCTCCGCAGATGGTCTTTCTGATAGATTCGGAACCGTTCGGAAAGCGACGGAACGGCATCACACAGACTGTCGAGCGATGCAGTCTGACCGGTCAGCAAACTGTCGACAGCAAATAGAAACCGGTCATAGTCATCCGACTTGAAATTGTAGCCCATACTCAGGCTGTTCCATGGAAGCGGATGCGCGAGCAATTCATTCTGCAAGCGGCAGTTTTTCCCCATGAAGAGCTTCTGACCGCGGCCGAAATCATAAAACAGGAAATAAGTCTCGCCAGGCTCTATGCATGTCCTGATAAATGTTTTTTCCCAGTCCATGTAGCAGTCGGAGGAATTGCGTACTGGAATCTTAACCGTAAAACGGCCGATAGAATCGAGCTTACAGGTCGTTGTGACATCCTCGTCGGTGAAAATATCGGTATATCCAACTCCGTAATACTCACTCTTGTCCATCAACTCCCGGGGCATATCTTTCAGCCAGCCGGAAATGACAGCAGAATCCCCGCTTCGGTACCCATTGTTTTTGAACGTTGTCGATTCGTCCTTTACAGGATACGCCGGCAAAGTACGCCCGGTTATCTTGGAGCACAGGACGTTACGGTCACCGATTCTTATATTGCGTCTGCCGTTTTTCAGTTTCCCTATTCTGATATCCAGATTGCGATCGCCATCGGAAATCTCGATGCGGCCGGATTTGCCAGGACGGTGGTCTCCGACATAATTCCAGAATCTTCCGTCATATATCACCCCCTCGCCGAAGAATCCTATCTCCCAGTCTCCGGTAGCGTCATTTCTCCAGTTGGAGGGAAGCAATTCCTTTTCAACACTTGCAAAATCGCTTATTCCGAAAATATCGAATCCAGTGCCGCTGTGAAAATCAAATTTTTCAATTCCGGGGGGCAACGGAGGAAAAGACAGCGAAAAATGACGTTCAACCTCGGGCTGGCAGAATTCCGCGGTGTCAAGACTTATACCTTCCGCTCCGGTTATGACCAGGGAGTCTGCCCCGGCCTTGATGTGTGCCCCCGACGAAATACTGAAACTAAATATCGGCCTATACGAAACAGCCATGTGCAGAACAGTTGCCGAAGGATTTATCTCGACCTCAGTCACATTTATCGCCGGGAAAAAATACCCGTCGTGGTTGAAATAATTCCTCTCGGCGACAGGATTGTTCCATACTCCCTTCCGGTTTGCGGCATTCAGCGACATAGCCGCTAACACAACAAATAGGCAAACTAAACTTACACGACGTGGCATTTCGACATATTTAAGGTTCCGCACAGATATAGGCATAACATATAAAAACAGCAAGGGTTGACAGATAGTGACTCGTAACTGTGACTTATGACTCAAAACTTACCCCGGGAACTGTGGGAACTGGTCGAAGTCGGGATCGCGCTTCTCAAGGAATGCCTTGGCGCCTTCCTGAGCCTCATCCATAAGGTAATACATGAGGGTGGCGTCGCCGGCGAATTCCATCAGTCCGTGCTGGCCGTCGAGCTCGGCATTGAGGGCACGCTTGATCATGCGGATAGCGAACGGGCTGCGGCTGATGATTGTCTTGCACCAGTCCACAACCTCATCTTCGAGGCGGTCGAAAGGAACTACTTTGTTGATCATACCCATCTCGAGAGCTTCGGCAGCCGTATACTGGCGGCAGAGGAACCAAATCTCACGCGCCTTCTTCTGGCCCACACAGCGGGCAAGATAACTGGAACCGAAACCGGCGTCGAAACTACCCACTTTAGGTCCCGTCTGACCGAAACGCGCATTCTCGGAAGCGATTGTAAGGTCGCATACCACCTGAAGCACGTTGCCGCCCCCTATAGCATAACCGTTGACCATGGCTATGACGGGCTTGACGAGCGAACGTATAGCCTTATGGATTTCGAGTACGTTAAGCCTGGGGGTGCCGTCGGCATCACGGTAACCGCCACGCGATTTATAGTGCTGATCGCCGCCTGAGCAGAAGGCCTTGTCGCCGGCACCGGTCAGGACCACGACGCGCACTTCAGGAGTATCGCGGCAGTAAGCGAGGGCATCCAGAATCTGCGCATTGGTCTGCGGGCGGAAAGCGTTATATACTTCAGGACGGTTGATGGTAATCTTTGCGATACCTTCGAAGAAATCGAAGAGGATATCGGAATATTCGCGGATAGTTTTCCAGTCTCTTTTCATAATAAAAAATTTCAGAAGAGCGAGGCAGCATCGCCGGGCTCTATATATAAATGAAGTATGGCTTTACCCCGGCATGCGGCGAAAGCCGATATATCGGGGTGGGTTGCCACTGTTGCAAAATATTCAAAGCCATATGCCTGCGCCAGCTCTTTGAGCGGCAGGACAGGTGCAAGCGAGAAAAAGTCCTCGCGCTCGGGCAGACTTCGGGTTGTGGCAACAGCCCTGAAGATATCGCCTCCGCGGTTATCGAGAACAACGATTTTAAAAGTATCGGGAATGCCATGGACGGCAAGCGCCCCTATGTCGTAGGCGAGACTCATATCACCGGTGACGAGTACCGTGCAGGGAGCATCGTTCACGAACGCATCACCGAGAGCCGTAGAGGTAGCACCTTCGATACCGCTAACGCCACGGTTCGATTCCACGCGCTGGCGTGCGGAGAACGATACCCTCATGGCATACCTTATTGCGGAGCCGTTGCTGATATGGAACACAGCATCCGGGAATGCCTCGGCAATCTGACGGAAGACCGTCACGACGGGGCCGGTCGGTTTCCGTGAAGCCCGGTAGACAGCCATCTTCCAGTCCGACCTGAAAGCCTCGTTTCCTATTCCTGAGCGCAGAAGTGCATTGAGGAAATCCTCCGGTCTGCATTCGACCGTATCGCTGAGTGCACCGTATGTATCGACAGCACAGTCTTCATATCCTATATTTATATGCCGCACAATCAGGGAATTCCTAAGCCATGCCTTGAGCGGCGCCGAGACCACGGGGCCTCCGATAGTGACAAGGACATCGGGAGAAGGCACACCGGAAAAATCAGATATTCCGAAGCAGCAACCCGCATCATGGACATTGCTCTGAGGCTCATTGTAGATGGCAATGCCGGACACTCTCGACAGACGCGATGCCACAGAATCCAGTTCCAGCGACAGTGGCATTCCGCCGATGACAACAAGGACTCGCGAAGCAGGGGCAACCGACGCGAGCAACGCCTTGAAATCGGGCTTGCCAAGCGGCCTTACCACATCAATTCTATGGGCCGACGGGGGTGTGAGTCCGGCAATCTCCGGAGTGAGCGGCGCCTCGAACTGCATATTGATATGCACCGGACCGGAAACAGGGCCGACGGCGGCTGAAAGTGCATCGTTCATCAGGCGGTTGGCAAACTTCAGGGCGCGTACAGAACGGTCGTCGGGAATATCCACGCTTTTTCTCACCACCGCGTCGAGTGCATGCGCCTGACGGATAGTCTGGCTGTCGCGCTGATCTATGATTTCCGCCGGACGGTCGGCTGTAACGGCAATCAGAGGCACGCGACGATAAAATGCCTCAGCCAAAGCGGGCGCATAGTTCAGCATCGCGGTACCCGAGGTGCAGACAAGCGCCACAGGGCGCCGAGCGGCAACAGCCATGCCGAGACCGACAAACGCCGCCGTGCGTTCATCGATTACAGCCTTCATCCTGAAACTACCCGAACGACTCAGCACGGCAGTCAGCGGAGCGCACCGTGAGCCTGGCGACACCACAATGTCGCGTACTCCGTAGGAGAGCAGAAGATCGGACAGCAGATGCGCCGTAGGTTTGTCGATTGTTGCCATTAGTTTTCCAGATGAGCTTTTCCGGAACAAAATTACACATTTTTACAGTAAAGCCCAAAAGGAATAAACAAACACATCGATTATAGCAGAACGATAGTGATATTGGGTGATAAGCACCGGAGGTGCGGTGACCCTGAGATGACCAGCCCGGGACGGGCTGACTCTGGCACATCATACATCGGAAGCCCGTCCCGGGCTATATGTTGGTAGACTATCTGCCGGGCACGTTGTGCCCGGTTAACAATCGATATGCCCTCCGGGCAATAGCTAAAAAATCGGCGTTTTCTCTGTCGTTTGCGGATATTTTGTTGGCAAAAAAGTCTTTTTTCAAACTTCCGGAGTAACATATTTAAGTTATAATTGTTAATATTGCAAGGTATTTATATATGGCACACGTTTCCAAATTCATTGCTTTAAGCTTATTTTGCGCGGCAATCATCACATTTACACCTACATCCCGGGGATGCGAAAGCCTGAGAGAGGTTTGCGAACACGCCGATTCGGTACAGGCTGCACCGGACTGCAACGCCATAACCGATACCGTGGCAAGTCCAAAAGGTAAAAAAGGATTGATCCAGAAAATCTTAGATTATTTCGAAGAATCGAACAAGCCTAAGAAAAACAAGAAATTCGACTTCAGCATCATCGGCGGCCCGCACTACTCGAGCGACACCAAATTCGGCATCGGAGCCGTAGCAGCAGGACTTTACCATACCGACACTGTCGACACGCCTCAGTCCGATGTCTCGATATATGCCGACGCCACCACATCGATGTTCTTCAAACTCGGTGTGCGCGGCAATCATATCCGGCCACACGACACCTCGCGACTCCAGTACGACGTCTACTTCTCTTCTATCGAGACCAAATTCTGGGGCATCGGCTATGACATGAACATAAACGACGACAACGAGTCGAAATACAAATATCTCAACTCACAGGCGCATGTCGCCTATGCCTGGCGCATTGCCGAGTCGCTCTATCTCGGGCCGTTCGCCACTTTCGACTATATCAACGGCCGCGATTTCAAAAAGCCCGAGCTATGGAACGGAGAGAAAGACCGCACGTTCAATCTCGGCGTCGGCATCACGCTCCAGCTCGACACCCGCGACTTCATCAACAATGCCTCGCACGGCGTTCTTCTCAGGGCCGACCAGAGATTCAACCCGCGGTTCATGTTCAACAAATACGCATTCTCGCTTACAGAACTTACATTCGCATATTACCATCCGCTCTGGCGCGACGCCACGATAGCGTGTCAGCTGCATTCGAGGCTAACCTACGGAAATACCCCATGGGGATTGCTTTCGACTCTCGGAGGCAGCGACAATATGCGCGGATACTTCGAGGGACGGTACCGCGACAAATCGGAAATCGATGCCTGCATAGAGCTGCGCCAGCACATCTGGAAGCGCAACGGCATCGTGATCTGGGGGGGAGCCGGAACTGTCTTCCCCAGACTCTCGGCTCTGCGCTGGCGGAAAGTACTCCCCAACTACGGAATTGGATACCGGTGGGAATTCAAGAAACGGGTAAATGTCCGCCTTGACTTAGGCTTCGGACGGCATCAGACAGGATTTATTTTCAGCATCAATGAAGCATTCTGACCAACACTATATACCTCTTCTGCTGCAGTGGCTTGTTCCTCTGCTGCTGATCATACCCAACGTATGGCTAGACTTCACCGAAGCATATACAGGGGCTGAAAAAGCCGCCAACATACTGCTGCCTGCAGGCGTGTATTTCCTGCTGATGTCGGCATGGAAGCGAAACTCAATCACGACGCTCTGCCTCTTACCGCTGATGGTATTCTGCGCCTTCCAGATTGTGCTGCTTTTCCTCTACGGCGAGTCGATAATCGCAATCGATATGTTCCTCAACGTGATGACCACCAACGTACATGAGGCCACGGAACTGCTCCGCAACCTGACAGTCGCGATAGTAACAGTATGTCTGCTCTATCTGCCGCCTGTCGTTCTGGCGATCATAGCACTTACAAAAAAATACCGGTTGAGTTCCGAATACCGCAAAAGAGGTCTTGTCGCCGGAAGTGCCGTAACAATCGCCGGTATCACGGCATGCATATTCTGTCTGTTACAGCCGAGCGGATACGTACCCGACCGCAGGCTGTTTCCTGTGAATATCTTCTCGAACATAATAGCTACCGTCGGACGCACCGAGTTATCCGACAATTACTTCCGCGCATCGGAATCTTTCTCGTTCGACGCTGTCGACACGCGGCCTGACGAAGGTCCGGAAGTATATCTGCTTGTAATCGGCGAGACCTCACGCGCCGACAACTGGGAACTCAACGGCTACCGGCGCCCCACCAATCCGCGTCTGAGCAAACGCAGCGGACTGATTTCATACCCAAAAGCTCTCTCGGAAAGCAATACCACCCATAAGAGCGTGCCTCTGCTCATGTCCCATCTCGTTGCCGACACATTCGGTGACTCGATATATCGTTCTCGCAGCGTAATCGATGCCTTCTCGGAGGCTGGTTACACTACTGTATGGATTTCGAACCAGCAGCGTAACGGCCAGCTGATCGACTTTTTCGGCAGTCGTGCCGGCCATTCCCATTTCCTGACCGATGACAGGCGCGAGCACCACGACATGGAATTATGCGGCTATCTCAAGGCCGAACTCGACAGCCTCTCGGACCGCAAACTGTTTGTTGTCCTCCATACATACGGGTCCCATTTCAACTACAAGGAGCGCTACACACCGGAGTACGCCGTCTTCGGTCCTGAAGGCTCTGCCGAAGCATCTGCCGACAACAGAAACGGGCTGATCAACGCATACGACAATACGATAGTGTATACCGACGCTGTGCTCGACAGCATCATGACAACTGTTGAACAGGCCGGGCATCCGGCAGCGCTCGTCTACCTCTCCGATCATGGTGAAGACATTTTCGATGACAGCCGTCACCGCTTCCTTCATGCGTCGCCTACCCCTACCTACTGGCAGATCCATGTACCGATGCTCGTATGGATGTCGGAATCGTACCGAAATCTGCATCCCGACGAATACGATGCCGCCGAAAAGAACCGGAACCTTGATGTATCATCCAGCCGGAGCGCCTTCCACACACTCGTCGAAATGGCAGGTCTGCGCACACCGCATCTCGACCGCACAGCGTCGCTTGCATCGGAGAATTACACTCCGACGCCACGCCGGTATCTCAACGACTACAACGAGGGAGTTAGTCTGCAGGAATCCGGGCTGAAAAACTGTGACTTCGAGCAACTCGACAGCCACGGCATATCCAGATAAAAAGGCGCAAGAAACCTTCTCACAGCCTTCGGGAAACATATTTCTTTCCCGGAGGCCGCTTTTTGATAAAATTTACAACTCAAAAAAAAGAGGTGAAAAGGTTTAAAAATCATGTATTTAAGACAATTTAGCATTTAATGGCATGATTTTTACATATTTTTTCGTAATTTTGCGCATAAAGACCTATCAATGCTTGCGAGCATTAAACAATATCTAAGTTTTCAAATACTAATCAAAGGAAGAGACCTGCACAAAAGAGCAACAGCACAATCTTTAATTCAACAACAGCACTATGCCACGCCAACATTTTGACAAACTTGACCTGACAATCCTGAACGCATTGTGCGACAATGCACGCACACCGTATCTGGAGATTGCCCGCGACTACGGAGTCTCGGGAGCAGCAGTCCATCAGCGTGTACAGCGTCTTATGGCTGCGAATGTTATCGCCGGATCCCATTGTGTACTTGCCCCCGCCACACTCGGTTTTCACGTAGTAGCATATATCGGCATCACGGCTAAACCGGGCGTCAACCTCGAAAAACTTGTCGACACTCTGTCAGAAATCAAAGAAATCACCGAATGCCATGTAGTCACCGGACGATACGACATCATCATCAAGCTGCATGCTCGCTCAAACGAAGACATCCTCAACATCCTGCACGGACGGCTACGCGAGCTGGAAGTCGCCACAACCGAAACCATGATTTCATTCCGCGAAGCCTTCAACCGTCATCTGCCCATCGAAAACGAATAAAACAACGTCGGCTGCCGCAATCGGAAAACAACCACAACCGCTCCGCCTGCATATCTCTTTCTCCCGACCTGTTACTTTTTTCTCTTTTTTTGCGGTCAAGCCAAACATTTTATGTAAATTTGCACACAGCAAACCCAATCAGGCGTATGTCCTTCAGGGCCATGCGCCTGATTGTCGTTTGAGGCGACACAAACAACGAAAAATAACTTATTTAAAACCAATCACCATGGATATCTCCCATATTGAACACATCGGCATCGCCGTCCCCTCTCTCGACGAGGCTATTCCTTTCTACGAAAACATTCTCGGCTTCAAATGCTTCGCTATCGAAGAGGTTCCCGACCAGAAAGTACGCACCGCTTTCTTCCGTGTAGGCCAGACTAAGCTCGAACTCCTCGAAGGCACAGCCGAAGACTCCGCAATCTGTAAATTCATCGCCGCAAAC
>CABRLF010000094.1 GCA_902471685.1 uncultured Porphyromonadaceae bacterium | reverse complement strand
ATATCGCTAAATTTTACAATCTGAAATCAGCAAGTTGAACTTGCGAAACTTAAATTATAATCTAAAAAAACTGATATGGATTCAAAAGAAAAAAAGACTGAAATTAACGCCGAAAAGATTTACCCCGGCGCTGAAATCAATAAGGCCGATAATGATAAGGTTAGCGAAAGCCTTGTTAAAGAGCGAGTCGAAACGGAAAACAACAATCCGAGAAACAACGATTAAAAAATCGGGGATTTTTGAGCACTCCGGCTATCCTGCGGACGGTCGGAGTGCGTTTATTTCGGTCATTCTTATATTTTGCGGAAGCGAAAGCGCCTGATTCGCAGCAGGGCATTTTGAATTCTCGAAAAAAAATGCTAACTTTGCGCCTCGAAAATGATTAGTTCAAGGTATATGGACAATTGCAGTCAAGAAATCGAAATGCTCTTTGAGACGAGCTGGGAGGTTTGCAATAAGATAGGGGGTATCTATGCCGTGCTCTCAAGCAAAGCCAAGACACTGAAGGAGCGTTTCAAGGACAAAGTGATTTTTATCGGTCCCGATGTCTGGAGTGAGGATAATCCCTCTCCTTATTTTACAGAATACAAAACCCTCATGCGTCGCTGGGCCGAGGACTCCCTCTTTCCCGAAGGTGTAGACGTCCGTGTAGGCCGTTGGGATGTTCCCGGAAGACCGGTAGCCATCCTTGTGAAATTCAACGGTATGTATGCCTCGAAAGACGCCGCTTACGGTCGCATGTGGAATCTCTTCAACGTCGATTCGCTTCACGCGTATGGCGATTATGACGAAGGATGTGCTTTTGCCCGTGCCGCAGCAGTGGTGATAGAAAGCATCATTAATTATTATAAGGTAGATCCCCGTCGTGTCGTTGCTCACTTCGATGAGTGGACCACAGCCATGGGACTGCTTACCCTCAAAGCCGACATGCCGGGTGTGGCCACGGTGTTTACCACCCATGCCACCAGCATAGGTCGGAGCATCTGCGGCAACGGGAAGCCGCTCTACGACCAGCTTGAGAACTACAACGGTGACCAGATGGCCCGCGAGCTGAATATGGAGAGCAAGCACTCTCTGGAGAAGGCCGCCGCATGGAATGCCGATGTCTTTACTACCGTCAGCGATGTTACAGCCAGAGAGGCTGAGCAGCTGTTATGCCGTCGTCCGGAAGTGACGCCGAATGGATTTGAACTTAATTTTGTGCCCTCCGGCAAGAAATACGATGCCGCCCGTAAGGTTGCGCGTAATAAAATGCTGAGTGTGGCCCGCTCCCTCACCGGCCTCAATTTAGGCGATGATACATTTATCGTTGCCACTTCGGGCCGCTGCGAATACCGCAATAAAGGACTTGACGTCTATCTCGACTCCCTGAACAAGCTTGCAGCGGAGAAGCCGGGCCGTCCTGTTCTCGCTTATATTTTTGTCCCCGCATGGTGTGCCGGACCGAGGCCGGATCTCGAGAGTAATATCGCAATGGCGATCTATACCCGCATTCCGGATCCGGTGATCTCACACCGCCTCAACAACTACAACGAAGACCCAGTCAACGGCCGCATCCATCAGTTAGGATTCACCAATGACGGAAAGTCGAACGTTACGGTTATCTATGTGCCGTGCTACCTCGACGGCAGCGACGGTATTTTCGACATGACTTATTATCAGCTGCTGCCCGGTCTTGACCTGACGGTGTTTGCCAGCTATTATGAACCATGGGGCTATACACCGCTTGAGAGCATTGCTTTCGGCGTTCCCACAGTGACAACCTCTCTGGCAGGCTTCGGATGCTGGATTCTTGAGACAGTCAAGGATGCGAATTTCGAAAACTGCGGAGTGAAGGTCGTGACACGCAACGACAGCAACTATAATCAGGCTGTCGACGATATTACCGCCGATATTCTCGAGATGGTGAATGCAGCTCCGGCAGAAGTCGCCGTGTGCCGTAAGGCCGCATCGGCTACAGCTGCTAAAGCGCAGTGGTCCGACTTCATGGCTTATTACTATAATGCTTATTGCGACGCCCTCAATTCCAGAGACGTCCGCCTCGAAAAATAGTGAAAAACAAACAACCAAAAGTATATGAAACTTTCTGTAAGTAACACCAACGCCCCTGTATGGCGTGATATTACCGTAAAGACAGAGCTTCCTGTCCAGCTCAAACCTCTGGATGAGCTTTCGAAAAACCTCTGGTGGGTATGGAACAGCGAAGCCAAAGCTCTATTCCGCTCAATCAATCCGGATCAGTGGCGCCGCAACGGCGAAAATCCCGTTATGATCCTTCAGGCTCTTACATCGGAACGTATCTCCGAACTCATGGCCGATGCAGCATTCATGGCTACTCTCAATAAGGTATATTCCGATTTTAAGGAATATATGAGCAAGCCTATGCGCAAGGACATTCCTTCGGTAAGCTATTTCTCGATGGAATACGGCCTGTGCAACTGCCTCAAGATTTATTCGGGCGGCCTCGGTGTTCTCGCAGGCGACTATATCAAGGAAGCTTCCGACAGCTGCGTCGACATGACCGCTGTAGGTTTCCTTTACCGCTACGGCTACTTCACTCAGACTCTGAGCGTTGACGGTCAGCAGATCGCCAACTACGAGCCTCAGAACTTCAATCAGCTTCCCATCGAGCAGGTGATGGAAAAAGACGGACGCCCCATGATTCTCGAGGTGCCCTATCCCGGACGTATCATCTATTCTCATGTATGGCGTGTCAATGTCGGCCGCATGAAGCTCTATCTGATGGATACCGACTTCGACATGAACAGCGAATACGACCGTCCGATCACTCATAAGCTCTATGGCGGCGACTGGGAAAACCGCATCAAGCAGGAATATCTGCTTGGTATCGGCGGTGTCCTCATGCTCCAGAAACTCGGCGTCAACAGCCAGCTCTACCACTGCAACGAAGGCCATGCAGCCCTGCTTAACCTCCAGCGTCTTGTGGACTATGTGCAGAAAGACGGCCTCTCGTTCAACGTGGCTCTCGAACTCGTGCGCGCATCCTCGCTCTATACGGTACATACTCCCGTACCTGCAGGTCACGACTACTTCGACGAAGGTCTCTTCGGCAAATATATGGGTGAATATCCCGCAAAACTCGGTATCAGCTGGAACGACCTCATGAACATGGGCCGTGAAAATCCCGATACCAACGAACGCTTCTCCATGAGTGTATTCGCACTCAATACCTGTCAGGAAGCAAACGGCGTAAGCTGGCTTCACGGCGAGGTCTCGAAGAAAATGTTCGCAGGCATCTGGAAAGGCTATTCATGGGAAGAAAGCCACGTGGGTTATGTTACCAACGGCGTGCATATGCCTACCTGGGCCGCTTCCGAGTGGAAGGAATTCTACATGGAGAAACTCGGCAAGCAGGTATTCGAAAATCAGAGCGATCCCGAAGCATGGAAAGGCATCTTCGATCAGCCCGATCAGGATATCTGGAACATGCGCGTGACGATGAAGAACAAGTTCATCAACTTCCTCCGTCGCGACTTCAAGGAAAAATGGCTCTCGCATCAGGGTGATCCCGGTGCCGTTGTCGACATTCTCGACCGCATCAATCCCAACGCACTCATTATCGGTTTCGCACGCCGTTTTGCAACATACAAGCGCGCACACCTTCTCTTCACCGACCTTGACCGTCTCTCCCGCATCGTGAACAACGAGAAATTCCCCGTTCAGTTCATCTTCGCCGGCAAGGCACACCCCGCCGATGGTGCCGGTCAGGATCTCATCAAGCGTATCGTAGAGATCAGCAAGCGTCCCGAGTTCGCAGGCAAGATCATCTTCCTCGAGGACTACAACATGATTGTCGCCAAGCGCCTTGTTACCGGCGTCGACATCTGGCTCAACACCCCGACACGTCCTCTCGAAGCATCCGGTACATCCGGCGAGAAGGCCGAGATGAACGGTGTACTCAATTTCTCGGTTCTCGACGGCTGGTGGTACGAAGGCTATCGCTTCGACGAGAAAGCCGGCTGGGCTCTCACCGACAAGCGTACTTATACCGATCAGGGCCAGCAGGACAAGCTTGATGCAGCTACCATCTACTCGATGCTCGAGAATGAAATCATTCCTCTGTATTTCGAGAAAAACTCCGCCGGCTATTCGCCTCGCTGGATCCAGTATATCAAAGGTTCGATCGGCCATATCGCTCCCCACTTCACCATGAAGCGTATGATCGACGACTATATCGAACGCTTCTACGAACCCGAGGCGCAGCGCAGCAAGCGTCTTAAAGCCAATGATTTCGCTCTCGCCCGCAATATCGTGGCATGGAAAGAGAAAGTCGCTTCCGAATGGAGCGGTATCCGAGTACTCGACATCCGTCATACCGGCGAACTCAATGCCAGCCTCACCGGCGAGCCCTTCCGCGTGGAAATCACTGCCGACACCAACGGTATCGGCCGCGACCTCGGCCTCGAAATGGTTGCCTACCGCCAGCAGGACGGTCAGGAACACCTTGTACACACCGAAGAATTCAAGGTAGTAAAACAGGAAGGCAACATCCTGACTTACGAACTTTCGTCGAAGATGAAAGACGCAGGCGTATTCCGCTACGGATTCCGTTTCTATCCCAAGAATCCTGAACTTCCCCACCGTCAGGATTTCGCATACACTCTCTGGGTGTAATAGAAACTTATACTTAATAGGTACAGGCGCAGGATTCATAATGGGTTCTGCGCCTGATTTATATAAACTTAATGGTATTATTGCACTGCCATAGCAAAATATGACAGTATTTTAACAAGCTTTATGATTGCCGAGGCTTTGTATTTCACATATATTTGTTAATTTTGACGCGAAATGTTAAAAGGGAGCTGCGCGACATAAATGATGATTGACCTGTTCCAACTTTAACGGCTCATAATTGTTAACAAAATATAGGTTAAACATTAACAGAGTTCAACCATCCACATTAAACAATGAAGAAACAGACAATCTGGATACTCACAATACTGATGGCCATAGCGTTTCTCGGCCTTCTTTGTATACAGATATTCTATATGCGGAATATCGTTCAGATACGCTACGAGCAATTTGCCCAGGGCGTACGCCAGAGTCTTGTTTCCACAGTGATGCATCTTGAGCAGGACGAGACAAGGCATTATCTCGAGGACGATGTACGCGAGGTCGAGACATCGTCTCTGGTGCAGCAGTATGGCGACAGATTGCCGTCGCTGGGCGGCATAAAATATTCGTTTACAACCAAATCGGGTCTTGAGGCCGATCTAACCATCAAGGGTGATTCCAGGGAGATAGCCAAGATCCAGAAAGCGCCAGCCGGCGGCCTCGGAGCACATTACGCAAGCGCACAGGAAGCATATTTCAACCGCTATCTCTACCAGAAGGGTCTGATGGATGATGTGATTCTGAATATCATGTCGAAGGCATCGAACAGGCCGATTACGGAGCGAGCCGATTCGGCCCGCGTTGCTGCATATCTTCGTGCGGAACTTGATACACTGGGGCTGAAAATGCCCTTTGAGTTCGCTGTCGGCAACTATGCCGGCACCGTTCTGTATAAGTCGCCCGGTTTTTCGACGGAGGTCGGAAAGGGCGACAACGTTTTCGTCCAGACACTTTTCCCGAATGAATTCGGCGGAACAAAGAACTATCTGAAAGTCTATTTTCCGACCAAAAGCGACTATATCTTCTCCTCGATATCGTTTATGGTACCGGCATTCGCTTTCACGCTCATATTGCTGATAATCTTCGTTTTCACTATCATCGTCGCTTTCCGGCAGAAGAAACTCACGGAGATGAAGAACGATTTCATCAACAATATGACGCACGAGTTCAAGACTCCTATCTCGTCGATTTCGCTTGCGGCGCAGATGCTCAACGACCAGACCGTCCGTAAATCGCCGGCAATGCTGCAGCAGATTTCGAACGTAATCAACGACGAGACCAAGCGTCTGCGTTTCCAGGTCGAGAAAGTGCTCCAGATGTCGATGTTCGACCGACAGAAAGCTACGCTGAAAATCACACAGATAGATGCGAATGTGGCTATTTTCAATATCGTCAATACTTTCAAGCTGAAGGTGGAGAAATACGGCGGATCGATAGAGGACAATCTGGATGCGATGGACGCGATTGTGGATGTTGACGAAATGCATTTCACCAATGTGATATTCAACCTCCTCGACAATGCTGTGAAATACCGGTCGGAAGAGCGTCCGCTGAAGCTCGTCGTGGCTTCGCGCAATCTTTCCGACGACCGCCTCGAGATTACAGTGGCCGACAACGGCATAGGTATCCGTCGCGACGATCTGAAGAAGATTTTTGAAAAGTTCTATCGCGTATCGACAGGCAACCGCCACGACGTGAAGGGCTTCGGTCTCGGCCTCGCCTATGTCAAGAAGATGGTTTCCGAGCTCGGCGGCGACATAACTGTCGAGTCGGAATTTGATACAGGAACAAAATTTATAATAGTATTACCCCTTTCTAAAAACTGAACTACTATGGAAGATCGAATGAGAATTCTTCTCTGTGAAGACGACGAGAACCTGGGTATGCTCCTTCGGGAATACCTGCAGGCAAAGGGCTATAACGCCGATCTTTTCGTCGACGGCGAAGCCGGTTACAAGGCCTTCCTCAAAGGCAAATACGATATCTGTGTCCTCGACGTCATGATGCCGAAAAAGGACGGCTTCGCGCTCGCTCAGGAAATACGCACGGTCAACTCCGAGGTGCCTATCATCTTCCTGACGGCAAAATCGCTTAAGGAGGATATCCTTGAAGGTTTCAAAATCGGAGCCGACGATTATATCACCAAACCGTTCTCGATGGAGGAACTTGTATTCCGTATCGAGGCTATTCTCCGCCGTGTGAAAGGCAAGAAGGGCAAGGAAATTACCATGTACAAGATCGGTCAGTTCACCTTCGATACACAGAAGCAGGTGCTGATGATCGGCGACAAGATTACAAAGCTCACTACGAAGGAAAGCGAGCTTCTCAGCCTTCTCTGTGCTCACGTAAACGATATTCTCGAGCGCAATTATGCCCTCAAGACTATCTGGATTGACGACAATTATTTCAATGCCCGTTCGATGGACGTCTACATCACAAAGCTCCGCAAGCATCTGAAAGATGATCCCTCGATCGAAATCATCAACATCCACGGCAAAGGCTACAAGCTTATTGCTCCGGATGCAGAGGCTCGTCAGTAAATCCCCTGAAGAAAAATCAATGAAAAAGGCGCCGTGGAATTGTCTGCGGCGCCTTTTCAGATCTTCATTCACATTCGGGCTTGAGATAGTGATGTGCGGCTATGCACTCGTGGAGGCCGTGGTCGACTATTATGTGTCGGTTCGCCATGCCTGAGATCTGCGTCATCTCATGGCTTACGAGAAGTATTGTGGTGTGCGGAGCGATATCGGCGATAATGCGGTAGAGGTGCTCTTCAAAGTGCTTGTCGATATAACTCAGCGGTTCGTCAAGAACGAGGATTCCCGGGCGGCTCACTATGGCGCGGCCGAAGAGAGCGCGCTGCAGCTGTCCGCCGGAGAGACGTCCGATGGGGCGCGCTGCGAGATCCTCCATTTCTATCAGTTTGAGGACTTCCCGTACACGTTCTTTTCTTTCCTGAGACGTCATGCCGGTAGTCCCGAGCAGACCCGAAGCTACCACTTCTCGGACAGTGATGGGGAAATGGCTGTCGACGCTGTTTTTCTGCGGAAGATAGCCGAATTTCGGAGTCTCGGACGATGGTGCGCCTGATTCGTCGTAGTATACGATTTTACCACCCGTGGGTTTAAGCAGACCGAGAATGAGGCGGAGCAGGGTAGTCTTGCCACCTCCGTTGGGGCCTGTGATGGCTATGAAATCGCCTCGGTCGGCTGTGAAGTTCACATCCGACAGGATTAGTCTCTTTTCGCGGTAAAAAGAAAGATTGCAGAGCGACAGAAGTGGCGGCCTGCTGATTCCGTCTCTATGGAAACAGGCGCAGCAGTGGCAGTGGGCGTCATGCCCGGGCTTCTGTATGTTATGGCTTTGCGAGTTCATCAGCAATCAGGATTATCTGACTGTCCCAGTTGTAGTCGAGCGGGTCGATTGTCACCATGCGAGAGCCAATGGCGTCGCTTATAGTCCGGGCCTGACGCGCGTCGTACTGGCGCTGGTAGAAAAAAACGCGTACTGAATCGGCGGTTGCGCGGTCTATGACGTCTTTCATCTGCCGGGCCGACATTTCCTTGCTTTCCTGTCCGACGGCGAGCTGATTAAGCCCGTAGTCGCGGGCGAAGTAGGAGAGTGAGGGATGCCATACGGCGAAGGAGCGTGACGGAGACTCTGCAACAGCTGCCTTTACGACATTCTCTATACTGTCGAGCCTGTGACCGAGAGAACGCAGACGAACGTCGTAGTCGGCTGAGTGGATGGGATCTATCTCTTTCAGGGCAGATGCCATATTCTCTGCCATCTGCCGTGCTCCTGAGACGGAAGTCCAGAAATGAGGGTCCGATTCGCCGTGCTCATGATTCTCTTCTTCGCCGGAATGGAAATGGTCATGAGTGCCGTAGATGCGCTCGATACCCTCCGAAGAGTCGTAGAACGGCACGTCGGTCACATCCTGAAATGCGGCTTCAAAGGGCAGTGCGCCGGTTCCGAAATATGCCGAAGCCTTTTCTATCTTTGCGCGCAGACTCATTGGCGGATCGTAGCTCTCGGGATCGGCTCCGGTCGGAAGTGCGGTGACTATGGTAGCGGAGGTGTCGGTGAGCTGCTCGAGTATCCAGCGCTGGGGCTCGATGCTTACGGCATAAACGGTTTCCACCGGCGCCTGCCGGGAAGTGCAGGCGTCGGTGGATATTAGTATTGCAAAGGCTGCGAGAGCCCTGACTGTATAGGTGAGTTTCAAGCTTCTTCGAGTAGTTTTTTTGCCATAGCGGCAGCTGCCTGACGGCCGTCGCCCATCGCAAGAATCACAGTTGCGCCGCCGCGAACGATATCGCCGCCGGCGAAAATAGTCGGAATGGACGACTGGTGGTTCTCATCGACAGCGATAGTGCCGCGTTCGGTTGAATTGAGGCCTTCGATGTTGTTGGGGATCAGCGGGTTGGGCGAAACGCCGACGCTGACGATGACCTGGTCGACATCGATTTCGTCGATTGCCCCTTCGATGGGAACAGGTTTACGGCGCCCGGAGGCATCAGGCTCTCCGAGCTCCATGCGCTGAACAAACATTTTTGTTACGTGTCCGCGTTCGTCGCCTTCGTACCGCACAGGATTGCAGAGGGTGAGGAATTCCACTCCCTCTTCCTTTGCGTGCTCGATTTCCTCGGCTCGGGCAGGCATTTCATCCATGCTTCGGCGGTAAATGATCATCACGCGTTCGGCGCCCATGCGGCGTGCGGTGCGGCATGAGTCCATGGCAGTGTTGCCGCCCCCGATAACAGCCACGCTGTTGCCTTTCTGCACGGGAGTGTCGCTGCCGGGACGGCCGGCGCCCATGAGGTTGATGCGGGTGAGATATTCGTTGCTCGACATGACTCCCGAGAGGTTTTCTCCGGGAATGCCCATGAAGCGGGGTAGGCCGGCGCCGGATGCGACGAACATGCCCTTGAATCCGGCGTTGAGGATATCGTCGTAGCTGAGGGTCTTGCCGATGATGGTGTCTTTGTGGAGACGGACGCCCATGGCGCGGAGATTGTCGAGTTCGGCATCTACGACGCTGTTGGGCAGACGGAACTCGGGAATGCCGTATTTGAGCACGCCGCCTATTTCGTGCAGCGCTTCGAAAACGTCGACTTCAAAGCCCATTGCGGCCATTGCTCCGGCGAACGAAAGCCCGGCGGGACCCGAACCGGCGACAGCCACGCGGATGCCGTTGCTCTCGGGTGCCTTGGGTGCTTCTGTTTTGCCTTCTTTGGCGGCTGCGATTGCGGTGTCGGCGGCAAAGCGCTCGAGATAGCCGATCGCTACCGGTTTCTTCTTCATCTTATTGTAGATGCAACGGCTTTCGCACTGGCGCTCCTGAGGACATACGCGGCCGCATACAGCCGGAAGTGCGCTGGTGCGCTTCAGTACGGCGGCTGCTTCGAGCACTTCGCCCCGCTGGATATTCTTGATGAAGTCGGGGATTGCGATATTTACAGGGCAACCATCGACGCACGTTGGCTGCGGACAGTCGAGGCAGCGTGTGGCTTCGAGCAACGCCTGCTCGTCGCTCAGACCCTGATTGACTTCCTCATTGCATGTGATGCGGTATTCGGGGTCGAGCTGCGGCATGACAACACGCGGAATCGCGCTGCGTTCTTTGGCCGGCATTGCGTCGCGAAGAGCCTTGCGCCATTCGGCGTTGCGGCCTTCGTTCTTTATTTCTTCACTCATGGTGTATCTTTTTAGAGTATAGACTTATTTTTTCGCGGGCGCGGGATCGTAGGCGCGCATACGCATCATCATTTCGTCGAAATCGACCTGATGGGCGTCGAATTCGGGGCCGTCGACGCACACAAAACGCTGCTTACCTCCGACCGTCACGCGACAGGCGCCGCACATGCCGGTGCCGTCGACCATGATTGTATTGAGTGAGCAGATGGTCGGGACTTCGTATTTCTTTGTGAGGAGCGCCACGAACTTCATCATGATGGCCGGGCCGATAGCCACGCACTCTGCCACATGCTCGCGGAGAATCACTTCCTCGGCGCCTGCGGTGACGAGACCTTTGCGGCCGGCGGAACCGTCGTCGGTCATGATCACTACTTCGTCGCTGTAGCGTGCCACTTCATCCTGAAGAATGATCAGATCTTTGTTGCGGGCTGCAAGCACACTGACCACACGGTTGCCGGCCTCCTTGAAGGCCTTGATGATGGGGAGAAGAGGAGCGACGCCCACGCCACCGCCACAGCATAGGACGGTGCCGTCGCGCTTGCCAATCGCAGTGGCACGGCCCAGCGGGCCTACCACGTCCTGAAGCTCGTCGCCGGCCTCGAGCGCGCATATCTTGCGGGTGGAGTCGCCTACGGCCTGAATTACTAAAGTGATTGTGCCGGCCTTCTCGTCGGCATCGGCTATGGTGAGAGGTATACGCTCGCCGTGTTCGCCGCAGCGGACAATGACGAAGTGGCCG
>CABRLF010000093.1 GCA_902471685.1 uncultured Porphyromonadaceae bacterium | reverse complement strand
TTTTTGTGGGCGCTGAGGGATTCGAACCCCCGACCCTCTGCTTGTAAGGCAGACGCTCTGAACCAGCTGAGCTAAGCGCCCTTTCCTTGTCAAAAGCGATGCAAAATTACGCGGTTTTTTTGAACTATGCAAATTTTTCGGAGGTTTTTTTCAAAAAAATTGAAAATTACCTCCGAAAAGCATACAAATCAGTATTCATCCCAGCTCTTGATCTCGATTTGGTCGAGCGGAAGGGTGGTAAATGCGCGAATAAATGCGGATGCGAGACGCGAATTTGTAAGCAACGGTATATTGAGGTCGACTGCGGCACGGCGGATCTTCCAGCCGTTGCTCAGCTCGGTGCCTGTAAAATTCTTGGGCATATTCACTACCAGATCGACGGCCTTGTTATGAAGCAGTTCGATAGCCTGCGGCTGCTGGTCGGGTGTGGAGGGCCAGTAGACGCGGACTGCCGGAATACCGTTTTCGTTCAGATACTGACATGTACCGCCGGTAGCGTAGATAGTCAGACCGGCCTTATGGAGCATATGAGCGGCATCGAGCATATCGGCTTTCTGCTTGGCAGTACCTGTGCTGAGGAGGACAGCCTTACGCGGAATACGAAGTCCTACGGCAAGGAGCGATTTGAGGATAGCCTCATCGGTATCATCGCCAAGACATCCAACCTCGCCCGTCGAGGCCATATCCACACCTAAGATAGGATCGGCGCCACCGAGACGCGAGAAAGAGAACTGCGAGGCCTTGATGCCCACATAGTCCAGATCGAACGCGCTCTTCGCCGGCTTCTCGACCTTCTCTCCAAGCATAATACGTGTGGCAAGGTCGATGAAGTTGATCTTGATTACTTTCGACACGAACGGGAAGCTTCGCGAGGCACGGAGGTTACATTCGATTACCTTTATATCGTTGTTCTTGGCCAGATACTGGATATTGAAAGGACCGGATATATTGAGTTCGCGGGCGATCTTCGCCGAAACCTTCTTGATGCGGCGCATTGTCTCGACATAGAGCTTCTGAGGCGGGAACTGGATCGTGGCATCACCGCTGTGTACACCGGCATATTCGATATGCTCCGATATGGCATACGCCTTGATCTCTCCGTCCTGAGCCACGGCATCCATCTCGATTTCCTTGGCATTCTGGATAAACTGGCTCACCACTACCGGATGCTTCTTCGAAACATTGGCAGCAAGTTTGAGGAACCGGCGAAGTTCGTCGGAATTGGCGCACACGTTCATGGCCGCACCCGAAAGGACATACGACGGACGGACGAGAACCGGAAAGCCCACTTCTTCGACAAATTCCTCGATGTCGGCGAAGTCGGTCAGCTCGCGCCAGCGGGGCTGGTCGATGCCGAGACTGTCGAGCATAGCGGAGAACTTGTGGCGGTCTTCGGCACGGTCGATACTTGCGGCCGATGTGCCGAGAATATTCACATGAGCAGCGTCCAGACGCATGGCGAGGTTATTCGGAATCTGGCCGCCTACGGAAAGTATTACGCCGTGAGGATTCTCCATCTCGAGAATATCCATCACACGCTCGAACGTAAGCTCGTCGAAGTAAAGACGGTCGCATATATCGTAGTCGGTCGATACCGTTTCGGGATTATAGTTGATCATCACCGACCGATAACCCTCGCGGCGTGCGGTGAGCAACGCATTGACCGAGCACCAGTCGAATTCGACCGAAGAGCCGATTCGGTACGCGCCCGAGCCGAGAACCACTACGGAGCGGTGGTCGCCGGTATATTCTATGTCGTTTGTAGTGCCGTTATAAGTAAGATAGAGATAGTTGGTGGCGGCGGGATATTCCGCAGCGAGAGTATCAATCTGCTTCACTACGGGGATAATGCCGAGGCTCTTGCGGAATGCCCGGACATCGTCCATATAGCGGTCGGTATCGGCGTTGAACCGTTCTTTGAATACCGAGCGTGCGATCTGGAAATCGCTGAATCCCTGCTGCTTGGCCTTGCGAAGCATCTGTGCGGGAACATCCGCGATATCGTTATAGACCTCCAGAGCGTGCGACATCTCGATTATATTGCGGAGCTTATAGAGGAACCAGCGGTCGATTTTCGTAAGTTCATGGATGCGGTCGACGGAGTATCCGTTGTTCATCGCCTTGGCGATAGCGAAGATACGGCGGTCGGTCGGCTCGCTCAGGGCGGCATCGAGATCGGGGAATGTCAGTTCCTTGTTCTCGACAAAGCCGTGCATACCCTGCCCTATCATTCTGAGGCCCTTCTGAATCGCTTCCTCGAAGGTGCGGCCTATTGCCATAACTTCGCCTACAGATTTCATCGACGAACCGATATGGCGGTCGACACCATGGAATTTGCCGAGGTCCCAGCGCGGGATCTTCACTACCACATAGTCGAGCGCAGGCTCGAAGAATGCCGACGTAGAACGGGTCACATTATTCTGAAGATCGAAGAGCCCATAACCCAAAGCAAGCTTGGCGGCAATGAAAGCGAGAGGATATCCAGTAGCTTTCGATGCCAGAGCGGAGGATCGCGACAGGCGTGCGTTCACCTCAATGACGCGGTAATCCATCGATGCGGGATCGTAGGCGTACTGCACGTTACATTCACCCACAATGCCGATATGGCGTACTATTTTGATTGCGATACTGCGGAGGAAATGATAGTCGTCGTTGGAGAGTGTCTGCGAAGGAGCCACGACAATCGATTCGCCGGTATGGATACCCAGCGGGTCGAAATTCTCCATGTTGCAGACAGTGATGCAGTTGTCGAAGCGGTCTCGTACAACCTCGTACTCAACCTCTTTCCATCCTTTGAGCGACTTCTCTACAAGTACCTGCGGCGAGAACGAGAGCGCTTTCTCGACCAGTTCCTTGAGCTGCGCGTCGTCATCGCAGAATCCGCTGCCGAGGCCACCAAGAGCGTAAGCGGCACGGACAATGACGGGATAACCGAGTTTATTGGCCACACGCAAGGCTTCGGAGACTGTCTCCACAGCCTCACTCCTGATGGTATTGACGTCGATCTGATTAAGCTTCTCCACGAAAAGCTCGCGGTCCTCGGTATCCATGATAGCACGGACGGGAGTACCGAGAACGCGGACATTGAATTTTTCCAGAACTCCGGAAGTGGTGAGCTCCACGCCGCAGTTCAGGGCCGTCTGGCCGCCGAATGCAAGCAAGATTCCGTCCGGGCGCTCTTTGGCAATGACACGCTCGACGAAATAGGGAGTTACGGGAAGAAAATATATCTTGTCGGCCATCCCCTCGGAGGTCTGGACCGTTGCGATATTCGGATTGATAAGCACTGTTTCGACACCTTCCTCGCGGAGAGCTTTGAGCGCCTGTGCTCCGGAATAGTCGAATTCGCCGGCCTCGCCAATCTTGAGGGCGCCTGAGCCGAGCAAAAGAACTTTTTTGATCTGGTCCATATCTTATAGGAGGGCTATAAATTCGTCGAAAAGAAATTCTGTATCACGCGGTCCGCTGGATGCTTCCGGATGGAACTGCGCAGAGAAGAACGGCAGAGAGGAATGGCGGATGCCTTCGTTCGTTCCGTCGTTCATGTTGATGAAGAGCGGCTCCCAGCCTTCAGCGAGGGTATCGGTATCGACTGCGAATCCGTGGTTCTGACTGGTAACATAGCAGCTGTCGGTGCCAACGCGACGTACCGGCTGATTATGGCTACGGTGGCCGTACTTAAGCTTGAAGGTTCTTGCGCCTGCAGCCTTCGCCAGCAGCTGATTGCCCATGCAGATGCCGCATATGGGAGTACGGCGCTCCATCGCCTTGCGGATATGGTCGACTGTGACAGTGGCAAAATCGGGGTTGCCGGGTCCGTTGCTTATAAAGAGGCCGTCGTAAGGAAGCTCTGTGAAATCGAAATCCCAGGGAACACGTATCACGCGTACGCCGCGCCGCAGCAGACAGCGGATGATATTGTGCTTGATGCCGCAGTCGACGAGCACGACAGTCTTGCGTCCTTCGCTGTCGGGCTGCAACGGCAGTTCGAGCGGCAACGGTTCCTCGCCGATAGCCGTATAGACCATAGGCTCCATGCATGATGTCTTGGCTATAAGATTTTCGGCGTTCGGATCGTAGAATTCTATATCCTCGCCATCCTCGAAAGTGATCTTACCGAGCATGGAGCCGTGTTCGCGCAGATGTTTGGTAAGAGCACGGGTATCTATGTCGTAGAGTCCGGGGATTTTTTCCTGCTTGAGCCATTGTCCGAGCGAGCGGTCGGCAAGCCAGTGACTGTAATTGAAAGCATAGTCCTGGGCGATGATTGCGCGGCAGTGGATGCGGGTGCTTTCGTAGTAGCCTTTGAGTCTTTCGTCCTCATCGGCGGGCGGGACGCCGTAGTTGCCTAACTGAGGAAAAGTTGTCACTAAAATCTGGCCTTCATAAGAGGGGTCGGTGAGGCTCTCGGGGTAACCGGTCATAGCGGTATTGAACACTACCTCACCGGATGTCGGCCCTTCATATCCGAAGCTGTAACCTTCGAAAGTTGTGCCGTCCTGAAGCGTCAGTACGGCTTTTTTGCTCGCTTGCATCTTGTGTCTTTTGTTAAGGTTTGCAATGGGCATGCCCGTAAAGGGTTTGACCGCGCAAAATTACAAAAAATCCGTCAATCTCAGACGTCGACGGGATAAAAAAATACGGGCGATGACCCAGCACCGCCCGTATTGTAGCTATCGTATAAAAAAATCAGTCGATTATATCGAATCCTGTATATTTGCGCAGACACTCAGGCACGATGATGCCCTCGGGAGTCTGATTGTCTTCAAGAAGTGCGGCCACGATACGCGGCAGAGCGAGCGCAGAGCCGTTGAGGGTATGACAGAGATGTGTTTTCTTATCCTCGCCACGGTAGCGGCATTTGAGACGGTTGGCCTGGTAGGTCTCGAAGTTGGAAACAGACGATACTTCCAGCCAGCGTTTCTGTGCGGCGGAGTATACCTCGAAGTCGAAAGTAATCGACGATGTAAAGCTCATGTCTCCTCCGCAGAGACGGAGGATATGCCAGGGAAGACCGAGTTTGTCGAGAAGACCCTGAACATGATCTTTCATCTCTTCGAGTGCCGCATAAGAATTCTCGGGCTTTTCGATGCGGACGATTTCAACCTTGTCGAACTGATGGAGACGGTTGAGGCCGCGCACATCTTTGCCGTAGCTGCCGGCTTCGCGACGGAAGCATGCGGAATATGCGCAGTTCTTGATCGGCAGACGGTCAGCGGGAATGATCACGTCGCGGTAAAGATTGGTGACGGGAACTTCGGCCGTGGGGATGAGATAAAGCTTGTCGAGATTGCAGAAATACATCTGTCCTTCCTTGTCGGGGAGCTGTCCTGTGCCGTAACCGGAAGCTTCGTTCACCACATAGGGAGGCTGGATTTCAATATATCCGGCCTTTGAAGCCTCGTCGAGGAAGAACTGGATGAGAGCACGCTGAAGCTTGGCACCCTTACCGACATAAACCGGGAAACCGGCTCCGGTGATTTTCACGCCGAGGTCGAAATCGATGAGATTGTACTTCTTTGCCAGATCCCAGTGGGGAAGTGCGTCTTCGGGAAGATTAGGCATCGGACCTCCGGTCTTCTCTACCACATTGTCGGCCGCGCAGGTCCCTTCGGGAACCATTGCACAAGGCACGTTAGGGATGTTGAGAAGTTCGTTGCGGATCTCTTCTTCTGTGCGGGACAATTCCTCTGCAAGGGCACGCTGCTCTTCCTTGAGAACAGCCACATTTTCCTTCGCCTTCTCGGCGTCTTCCTTTCGTCCTTCCTTCATGGCCTTGCCGATGGAAGCGGCCATCTTGTTGAGTTCGGCCGATGCATTGTCGCTCTTCAGCTGAAGACCGCGACGGAGATCATCGAGAGCGAGGACTCTCGCAACGGGCTTTTCGCCCTTGAAGCCTTTCACTGCCAGACGGGCTACAATACCCTGCGGATCGGCTTTAATCTGTTGTATGGTAAGCATTGCTGTATTATTTGTTTCAGGAAGATTATTTGGCCAGAAGCTGGCGCACCTTTGCGGAAATAGCCTTTCCGTCGGCACGACCTGCGAGAGCCTTGGTAGCCACGCCCATCACTTTACCCATTTCGGCCGGCGAAGTTGCACCGACTTCGGCGATGATCCTGGTCAGTTCGGCAGCAAGTTCCTCTTCAGTGAGAGGCTTGGGAAGATAGGATTCTATTACGGCACACTCCGCAAGCTCAGTCTCTGCAAGTTCGGGACGGTTCTGTTCGGTATATATCTGAGCGCTTTCCCGGCGCTGTTTTGCCATCTTCGAAAGAATCTTCAAGGCTGCGTCATCGGTGAGCTCTCCGTTGGCTCCGGGAGCGGTTTTAGCTTCGATAAATTCTTTCTTGATGCCACGAAGTGCCTGCAGACGGACTTTGTCGTGAGCAAGCATCGCCTCCTTGATGGCGGCATCGACCTGAGAATAAAGATTCATAGTTGGACTGTTTTGTTTTCAAACCGCAAAGATACGAATTTTTTGCCGAATAGCGGATAATATAGGCATAGTCTTTTAGAAGCAAAACTCAGTAAAAAAACGAAAGTGCGCAACTTCACAGCCGCGCACCTCCCTCATAACCAAAATTCAAGTATATTGTGAGTCTAACAAAATGTTATCTATACTTTATGCGTGATAAAGCACTTTTTTAAGTCCTTTATCACTTTCTAACTGCGAAGTTAATGTTTTTTTTAATAATAACAACAAGAAATTCCGTATAAAAATTGTAAATTTTGTTATACCTCTGATTTACAGGAATTTTCAAAATGCAGCCACGACAAAAATTAACATTTTATAACATTAGCTGAAGCCAACATCTTGAAATCTTAAAGTTAGGAATCTTTCCTGCTGCCGGCATATGCCTGTGGCAATTATGCCTCGGCATCCATCTCTTCCTGCACGGAAGCAGCAAGTTCAGGATCGATCATAATACGACCGCAGTATTCGCAGACGATTACCTTCTTGTGGCTCTTGATTTCGATCTGCTTCTGTGGCGGAATGCGGTTGAAGCAGCCGCCGCATGCATTACGGTCAACGATAACGATTCCCAGACCGTTGTGAGCCTTGTCACGGATACGCTTGAAGGCAGTGAGAGTACGTTCGTCGATGCCGGGCTCAAGTTCCTTGGCACGTCCGAGAAGAGCTTCTTCTTCCGAACGGGTCTCGCTTACGAGATTGTCGAGATCGGCTTTCTTCTCCTCGAGAATCTTGCTTTGGTCGTCGATAGAAGCCTCGATATTCGCGATTTCGGCCTTGAGGTTATCAGTCTGTCGCTCGAACTCACCGATATTCTTCTCGGCAAGCTGGATTTCAAGCGTCTCGTACTCTATTTCCTTAGTAAGATTGTCGAATTCGTGGTTGTTACGCACGTTGTCAAGCTGCTGTTTGTATCTGTCGATGAGAAGCTTCTTGTTCTCGATTTTGTTCTTTTCGTCGACAGTCTTTGCGCGGAGATCCTGAATCTCACCCTGATAGCGCTCGATGCGTGAGCTCAGACCCTTGATTGTATCGGAAAGGTCCTTGACTTCCTGAGGAAGCTCACCGCGGATAGCACGGATGCGACGGATCTGCGAATGCAGTATCTGAAGTTTGTAGAGGGTTTTGAGGCGATCCTCGACGTTGCGGGATGCTTCGGTCTTATGTTCTGTTGCCATAATTTTACTTATAGGTAAAGCACCGGACTCTGTTCGAATTCGGATTGCAACACCTTGAAATTAGGGAATTTATTATTGATTACTTTATAAAAGATATCTTTGGCGCAGCGTTCGCTCTCGAAATGTCCTATATCGAACACCGCGAGCAGCGAGTCCTGAAGGTCGGAGAAATCATGATACCTCACATCGGCCGTGATATATGCACTGGCCCCGGCGGCTCGGGCAGCGCCGATAAACTCACCGCCGGCACCGCCGCAGAGAGCCACCACGCGCACTTTCTCATCCGGGTCATAACCGCGCGAAGCCTTGATTGCCGGGATTGAGAATTCACGATGCAGACGCTCGACAAGCTCCTTCATGGGCAGCGGAATATCGTACACCGCAACAACTCCGAGACCGGTGGCAGCATCATCATTATCGACGGGCACAACTGTGACCTTGATTTTCTCACCGCCGGGCAGAGTACTGAGCGAGCGCGAAAGCCGGGCGGAATCGGAAGCCGCCACGCGGACATCGACCCGGCACAGCGGCTCATGCACGATGGAGAAAGTTCCCGGCACGGATGCATCCGGAAGCATATGATTTCCGCTCACATCGAAAGAATCGGCAGAAGGACATGCGTCAAGCAAAGTGAGCCGGACATCATCCGACATCGAGCGTGGACAAATAACCGACATCATCACCATCGGAACGGGAGAGGGAACAAGAGCACGGAGGACACGTGCCCCGGTTCTCGAAGCCATCTCGTACGACACTCCGCCAGGCGCGCTGTCGAGAGCGGTATGGCTGGAATAAACAGCAACCCCGGCTCGTATGGCGTCGGCTGCGGCACGCTCCTGAAGCGTACGTCCCGCAATGCACTTCAACCCCTTGAATATAAGGGGATGATGAGATATAACAAGATTGCATCCCTTGGCGCGGGCCTCGGCGATAACCTCGGGAGTGACGTCGACACAGAGCATAACGCCGGTGCATTCTCCGTCACTCTCAGGCGGCAGACCGATCTGCAGTCCGGAATTGTCCCACTTTTCCTGAAGGGCAAGCGGGGCAAATTCCTCAAGCGCGGCGATGATGTGGCTCAGATTCATATTATTTCCTGACTACTACGAGAGTAAGTTCGTCGAGCTGCTTCTGGTCCAGAGGTGCGGGAGCATCGAGCATCACATCGCGTCCGCTGTTGTTCTTCGGGAAAGCGATGCAGTCTCGGATCGAGTCGAGACCGGCGAAGAGGCTCACCCAACGGTCGAGACCGTATGCAAGACCTCCGTGAGGGGGCGCTCCGAATTTGAAGGCGTTCATCAGGAAGCCGAACTGCTCCTGTGCCTTCTCGGGAGTGAAACCGAGGATTTCGAACATCTTGGCCTGCAGCTCGCTGTCGTGAATACGGATAGAACCACCACCGACTTCCACGCCGTTGATAACCATATCGTAGGCATCGGCACGTACTTCTTCGGGCTTGGTGTCGAGCAAAGGAATATCCTCGTCTTTGGGGTGGGTGAAAGGATGGTGCATGGCCATAAGGCGCTGCTCCTCGTCGCTCCACTCGAACATCGGGAAGTCGACAACCCAGAGACAAGCGAATTTATTCTTGTCGCGCAGACCAAGCTGACGGCCCATTTCGAGGCGAAGCTCGCAGAGCTGTTTACGGGTCTTCATTGCGTCGTCGCCGCTGAGAATAAGAATCAGATCGCCAGGCTCGGCGTCCATTGCCTTGCGGAGCTCCTGAAGCTGTTCCTGAGTATAGAACTTATCGACGCTCGACTTAACGTTGCCGTTCTCTTCAACACGGGCATAAACCATACCCTTGGCGCCGATCTGAGGCTTCTTGACGAATTCAGTGAGCTGATCGAGCTGCTTGCGTGTATAGTGAGCCGCGCCTTTTGCGTTGATACCGCCGATGTATGCGGCATTGTCGAATACGGAGAATCCATGGCCCTTGAGAACATCCATCAGTTCGACAAATTTCATGCCGAAGCGAAGATCGGGCTTGTCGGAGCCGTAGTACTTCATTGCGTCGGCCCACGACATACGCTGCCAGGGCTCTGTGAATTCTATGCCGCGCATGGTCTTGAAAAGATGCTTGGCCATGCCTTCGAAAAGCTCTATGATATCGTTTTGCTCAACGAAACTCATCTCGCAGTCGATCTGAGTGAACTCGGGCTGACGGTCGGCGCGGAGGTCTTCGTCGCGGAAGCACTTCACGATCTGGAAATAGCGGTCCATTCCGGCCACCATGAGAAGCTGTTTTAGAGTCTGCGGGGACTGGGGAAGAGCGTAGAACTGACCGGGGTTCATGCGTGAAGGCACAACAAAGTCGCGTGCGCCCTCGGGGGTGGAGCCCACAAGCATAGGGGTCTCGATTTCGAGGAAGCCCTTGCTGTCGAGGTAGCGGCGCACCTCCATGGTCATCTTGTGACGCAGCTCCAGATTCTTACGTACGGGAGTACGGCGAAGGTCGAGGTAGCGATAGCGCATACGGATATCGTCGCCGCCGTCGCTTTCGTCCTCGATGGTGAAAGGAGGAACTTCGCTGGGATTGAGGATTCGCATCTCATCGGCGATGATTTCAATATCGCCGGTGGGAAGCTGTGCATTCTTGGCCTGACGTTCGGCCACGGTGCCGGTTACCTGAACCACATATTCGCGTCCGAGTTTGTTTGCGGCTTCATTGAGCGCGGAGTCATGCTCGGTGTTGAAAACCACCTGCGTGATACCGTAGCGGTCACGCAGATCGAGAAAAGTCATGCCGCCCATTTTGCGGACACGCTGTACCCAGCCGGCAAGAGTCACCTTGCGGCCGGCATCGGCGAGCCTCAGCTCACCGCACGTATTGCTTCTAAACATTTGAATTTTAGAAATATATTGTCAGATATTTTCGATATCATTTACCGGTTTTCGACTCAAGATCGATGTTTGCCTCCGGTTCAAGGCCATGCTTGCGGAGCAGTGCGTCAACCTTAGGCTCGCTGCCGCGGAAGTTGACATAGAGAGTCATCGGATCGACCGATCCGCCTTTCTCAAGCACATTCTCGCGGAATTTACGTGCTGTTTCGGGATCGAACACACCTTTTTCCTTGAAAAGCTCGAAACCGTCGGTATCAAGCACCTCGGCCCACATATAAGTATAGTAGCCGGACGAATATTCGTCGCTTCCGAAGATATGCTTGAAATAGGTTGGACGATAGCGGTATGTGAGCTGAGAGGGAACGCCGAGGCGTGCTGTGACATCTTTCTCAACAGCCTCTACATCTGTGTCGCCTTCCGGATTGAGAGTGCCATAGAAAAGGTCGAGGAGCGCGGCACTGACTCTTTCAGTCATGGCAAAGCCCTGATTGTGTGTCGACGAAGCCTCAAGTTTGGCGATCAGTTCGTCGGGAATGACTTCGCCTGTTTTCCAGTGCTTGGCATATGTGCGGAGCAGTTCAGGCTCGAGAGCCCAGTGCTCATGGATCTGCGAAGGAAGTTCGACGAAGTC
>CABRLF010000092.1 GCA_902471685.1 uncultured Porphyromonadaceae bacterium | reverse complement strand
GTCGATGCCGAGATAGCGTTGCCGCTTGTGGACGGAGACAGCCTGGATGCTATTTTTTCCGCCTCCACGGTGCAATGGTTCAATTCCCCGGCACGGTTTCTTGCTGAGAGTGCCAGAGTTCTCCGCCATGACGGAATGCTTATGTTCAGCACGTTCCTGCCCGGCAATCTCGCCGAGGTGGAGCGCTGCACGGGACGTTCTCTGCCACTTCTTTCTGTAGAAGAGTGGAGGAAAATAATTCCTCAAAGTCTGGCTCTGTGCGATGTGCGCGAATATGAATTTGCCATGTATTTCGATACCCCGATAGATGTCTTCCGCCATCTCAGGGCCACCGGCGTCAATTCGCTGGACCGCAACGGAAATATCTTCAGGGCTATAGGGGCTTATCCGATTCAGGAAGACGGCAGATGCCGGCTCACCTACCGCCCCGTGATATTTTTGCTTAGGAAACTATGAAAAAGACAGATACTTCGGAAGCGGTCTTCATGACCGGCATAGATACGGATGCCGGAAAGACATACGCTACCGCTTCCTATGCCCGTATGCTCGAAAATATGGGCTTTGGCGTGGTGACTCAGAAATTCATTCAGACCGGATGCGTCGGTACTTCCGAAGATATAGAGAAGCACCGGGAATTGCTCGGCACCGGCGAGCTGCCAGAAGACCGCGAGCACCTTACCGCGCCCGTTATCTTCACTTATCCCGCTTCGGCACAGCTTGCCGCAAGAATTGACGGCCGCGAAATCGATACGGCGGTGATCGAGAAATGTACCGCCGAACTTCTGCAGCGCTATGACCGCGTGCTCATCGAGGGTGCCGGCGGTCTGCTGGTGCCCCTGACGGATACATATATGGCCGCCGATTATGTTCAGGAGCATAATCTTCCCGTAGTCCTGACCACGAACGGACGTCTCGGATCCATCAACCATACCCTTCTGTCGCTTGAGGAAATCCGCAGACGCGGACTCGAGCTAAGAGCGGTGATATACAACGAATATTACGACTCGGACCGGATGATCGCCGAAGACACTAAAGCTTTCATCGGGCGATATATCAAGCGTAATTTCCCGGCTGCAGAATACTATGCTATGCCGAAATACGAAGGACTGTTAATTTTGCATAAATTATAAGCCTATCCGAAGTAAAATCACTAATTTTGTATAGTGAATGACCGGAAATACATAATCAGCATCGACAAAGAAGCTATATCCACGCTCCCCCTGATGACTTACCCCGCGCAGATAACAGTCGTCGACACGGCTGCCACTGCGCGTACGGCTTTGCGTACTATCTCCAAGGAGAAAGTTGTCGGGTTCGATACCGAGACACGGCCAGCGTTCAAGAAAGGGCAGAAGCATAAAGTGGCCCTTATGCAGATTGCAACAGCTGACCGCTGCTACCTTTTCCGGCTCAACAAAATAGGCATCAGCGAGGAACTGAAAGATTTCCTCGAGACCCCCGATATACTTAAAATCGGGCTTTCGGTCCATGATGACTTCAATGTGCTCCGTCGCAGCAGCGATCTGGAGCCTCAGGGATTCATCGACCTGCAGGACATGGTCAAGAATTTCGAAATCACAGATATATCACTCCAGAAAATATACGCAATAATCTTTGGCGAGCGTATCTCCAAAAGTCAGCGACTCACAAACTGGGAAGCCGACTCTCTCTCGGAAGCCCAGCAGGCATATGCCGCACTCGATGCATGGGCTTGTCTGAAAATCTACAATTACCTAAATTCCGGAAAATTCATCCCCGAGCAGTCGCCGTACCGTCATTTGCGGGAAACGGCTCCGCAGTTCCAAAGCAACGTCTCGCCAGAACAACACCCGTGTCAATCATGAAAATCAAAAGATCAACTTTTCTTCCCTCGATTCTACTCGTCTATCTCGGCGTGATGGCCTTCATCGGATGGCCAGTCTATCTGAGCGGCGCTACTTCCGGCCTCCAGTATTTCGGTACTGTCGCCGCAACCCTTGTCGTAATCGTTCTGCTTTTTTTCAGTCTGCGTCGCCGCGACCGTATGCGTCAGGAGCGTATCAACGAGACAAACGCCGATCCGGACAACCGTGCACCGAGGGTATAAATCCGTAAACTCTACACGTACGTAATATGGCACATAAAGCACTTCTTATCATCCTCGACGGATGGGGCATCGGCAAGCATAACCATGCCAATGCCATCTACAGCACTCCCACTCCCTACTGGGACTATCTTCTCAAGACCTATCCCCACAGCGAGCTACAGGCAAGCGGCGAATACGTAGGTCTTCCCGACGGACAGATGGGTAACTCCGAAGTCGGACACCTCAACATCGGCGCCGGACGTATTGTATATCAGGATCTCGTGAAAATCAACAAGGCCATCGAAAGCGGCGCTATCCTCGACAATCCCGAAGTAAAGCAGGCATTCGAGTACTGCGCCACTACCGGTCAGGCCATGCATTTCATGGGTCTTACCTCCAACGGCGGCGTACACTCTTCGCTCGTACATCTTTTCGCCCTCTGCGACATAGCAAAAAAATATAACCTCAAGAAGGTATACCTCCACTGCTTTATGGACGGCCGCGACACCGATCCCCATTCAGGCAAAGGCTTTATCGAGCAGGTTACAGAGCACTGCAAGCAGTCGGCCGGAGTTGTCGCCTCTATCATCGGCCGCTACTATGCAATGGACCGCGACAAACGCTGGGACCGCGTGAAAGTAGCTTACGACCTCCTTGTAGACGGCAAAGGAAAGCAGGCTGAAGACATGGTCGCTGCCATGCAGGAAAGCTATGACGAAGACGTCACCGACGAATTCATCAAACCGATCAACAATTCCACTGTCGACGGAACTATCAAACCCGACGACTGCGTCATCTTCTTCAACTACCGCAACGACCGCGCCAAGGAACTTACCACAGTCCTGACCCAGCACGACATGCCCGAAGAAGGGATGCACACCGTGCCCGGCCTGCAGTATTACTGCATGACTCCCTACGACTCTTCGTTCACCGGCGTTCACATCCTCTTCAACAAGGAAGATGTCAACAATACCATCGCCGAATATCTTTCGGCTCAGGGCCGCAAGCAGCTCCACATTGCCGAGACAGAGAAGTACGCCCACGTCACTTTCTTCTTCAACGGCGGCCGTGAAGCCCCCTTCGAAGGCGAGGACCGTATTCTCGTTCCGTCTCCCAAGGTTGCCACATACGACCTACAGCCCGAGATGAGCGCCTACGAGGTGAAGGACAAGCTCGTTGCCGCTATCGATACTGAAAAATACGACTGGATCGTTGTCAACTACGCCAACGGCGACATGGTAGGCCATACCGGCATCTATCCCGCCATCCAGAAGGCAGTCGAAACTCTCGACAACTGTCTCCACGACACCGTAGAGGCTGCAAAGGCACACGGTTATGAGGTGATCATCATCGCCGACCACGGCAATGCCGACAATGCCGAGAACGCTGACGGTACTCCCAACACAGCCCACTCGCTCAATCCTGTTCCCTTCGTTTTCGTAACGGACAACAAGAACGCCAAAGTTGAGAACGGTATTCTTGCCGACGTGGCTCCGTCTCTTCTCCACATCCTCGGTCTTCCCCAACCAGCCGAAATGACCGGCAAGGATCTCATCAAGGAATAATATTCCATATCAGATAAATTAACGGGCCGCCTCATTCGCAAGGGACGGCCCGTATTTTTTTACAATTCTTATTCAGCTCTGAGGTATTCGACAGGGTTGCTTCGCGCTATCTTAAGCGAGTTGAGACTTACAACCGCAAGTATGACAGCAAGTATCAACAGAAGGCATAAAGCCATGTAGAAAGGCGACAAGGAAACCTGATCTGTGAACTGAGACAGCCAGTCGCGTCCTATGATTACCGAAGCGATTCCGCCGGCGAGAAGTGAGGGGACGGCAACCTTCATGATGTCGGTACAGAGCAGCCGCAGAATGCTGCCCACGGTGGTGCCGTTCACCTTCCGTATGGCAATTTCCTTGGCCCGGCGCTGAACCTCGTCGGTGGTATATCCGATAAGGCCGATCATCGCGATGAGCAGGATTGCTATTCCGGCGGCCATCACCGAGAAACCGAAGCGTTTTACGGGAGCGTACATAGCTTCTACTTTCGTTTTGTATGGAATAAGATATAATGTCTCTCCGTAGTTATTGATCACATTCTGGGCTTCGGCAAGAGTTTCCGGAGTCAGGTCTCTGAATCGCACGTAGATTGTTCCGCGGACAGAGGTCGATGGAAAGAGAACACCGGCCCGGAGATCGGCGTCGTCGTTGTTATAGCCTCCGCGACGGATGTTCTTTATCACGCCGCAGATAGTAAACTCGCTTGTCCCGTCAAGACCAGAGTGTTCGGTAATATTGAACCGTTTGCCGATGATATTGTCATCGGTCTGTCCGAAATGCGTTTTCATTATGTCGATGAATCGTTCCTCGACTATCACCTGATGGACAGTAGTATCCGCATCTTCCCTAAACGTCTCTCCCTGGATGAATTCCATTCCCATCTCATCAAACAGATTCGCATTTGCCCAGTACATGTCTGCGACGTTCACCTGATTGTCTTTTTTCGGGTCGCCTTCGATCCACACATTATTGCCCGAAGCCCGCTCGGTGAAGTCTTGTTCTGCTGAGGTTATTCCTGCCACGCAGCCGAGTCTCGAGAGTTCGTGGAAAACGGTGACGCGGCTATTGTATGGTAAGCTCCCTATATTTACAGTAGCGATATTTTCGTAGTCGTATCCCATATCGCCATGGGTCATCATGCGGTACTGCCGGAATACGAGTACAAGCAGGCAGAACAGCAGTCCCGTGGCAAAGAACTGCACGGACAGCAGCACGAGTTTCCACACTCTACGCTTGTCGGTGTTTTTGTTGAAAAGATGTGATACGGGCGTCGTGCAGTACATACATGCCGGAATTACACCAGTGATGACCAGAATGATGAGGCAGACGCAGATTTCCACCAGCCATACATTGCTGCACGACAGCAATACCTGCGCGGAATAGCCCAGAAGCATCTCGCACTGGTCGGAGAAGCAGAGGACAAGTAATGCCGCCAGTCCCACGGATACTACTAAGAAGAATAGGCTTTCTCCCATTATGCGGGCAAAAATCTTGCCGTTGCTTGTCCCGTAGCATTTGCGCACTGCCATTTCCTTGGAGCGTTTGCCCAGCTGCCCGATCACGATGAGCAGATAGTTGAGCGAGGCGCTCACAAGAATAATGAAAGCAAGCAGACTGAGTACCCAAATCATTGTCCTGACGCTTTCCTGCGAGGTATATATGCTTGAGATTGGTTTGAGTCCGAAATCGAGATTGAATACCTTGACAGCTTCTTCCGGAAGTTTTTCCTTGATCATGCGATTGATGTGCGGCCTGACATCTTCGGGAGTCGTCCCTTTGGCAAGACGCACATAGCTCCTGTAGCGGTCATTGCCAACCCAGTTGTTAGATCCGTCTCCCATCAGATATTTTATAGACGGCAAAGAGAGCAATATTGCGTTTGAGAACGACGAATTGACAGGAAAGTCTTCATATACACCGTCGACTGTGATAATATATTTGTCGCTTATGTCGGGACTCGACAAAGTGATGCCGATGACGTCTCCGCCGATTTTTTCAGCAAGCGATCGCGGAATCATGCAGTGATTCTCAACCGCAAATATCTCCTTGGGATTTCCGCTTATCACAGGATGGCGCAGAACATCGAACAGACACGAGTCGGCCAGTTCTACTCCTTCTGCGTCTATCAGCCGTCCGTCGGGCGTACGTATAGCCAAAGCCCCGGCGACCCCCGTGAGTCGGGTGGCGCTTTCAACCTGCGGTGCGTAAAGCTTTATACCCGGCGCGATAGCTCCGGGAGTCTGGTTATACTCCTTGAACTCGCTGTTTGTGACTATCCGCTCGGTTATGATGTATACGTTCTCATACTCAGGTATGAAGTGGTCGAACGACTCTTCCACGAATACTTTTGCGACAATGAGCAGGCCTATGGCGAGCCCGATTGTCAGACAGAATATCTTGGTAATATTCCGTCGCAGATCGGATGTAAGGAATTTCATCATGGCATTTACATTTTATCGTTCAGGCTTTCTACGATCTGTCCGTCGTACAGATTGATGATATAGTCGGCATGAGCCGCATCTCGCTGCGAGTGGGTCACCATTATGATGGTCGCTCCTTCACGGTGAAGGTCGTTGAGGAGCTCGAGCACCTCGCTGCCGTTTTTGGAGTCGAGATTGCCGGTAGGCTCGTCGGCCAATATCAGTCCGGGATGACCTACGGTGGCTCTCGCTATCGCCACTCTCTGCTGCTGACCGCCCGAGAGTTGCGACGGGTAGTGGCGGCTGCGGTGGCTGATGCCCATACGCCGGAGTGCTTCGTCGACACGTTTGTTTTTCTCTTCGCTGCTGAGCTTGAGATTGTTGAGCGGAAGCATTATATTATCGCGCACATTCATGTCTTCAATCAGGTTGAAGGACTGGAATATGAATCCGATGCGTCCTTTTCTCCATTCGGTGCGGGCCGACTCTTTCAGGGCGCCGACTTCTTCGCCGTCGAGTTTATAGCTTCCTGAGGTAGGATTGTCGAGGAGGCCGAGGATATTGAGCAGTGTCGATTTTCCGCAACCCGACGGCCCCATGATGGCTACGAAGTCTCCGTCGTTGATGGTAAACGATACGTTGTTGAGAGCCACGGTCTCCACCGTGTCGGTGCGGAATACTTTTTCCAGATTTTTGATTTCAAGTTTCATGATGTATGATGTTTGTTTTTATTTCAGGGTGATTTTGTTGGAGTTTCCGAAGTTTTTATAAGAACTTGTGATGATGTGCTCTCCGGGAGTCAGCCCCTCGAGAACTTCATAGTATTGGGGATTCTGTCGGCCGATTTTTATGTCGCGCAGCGTTGCCGTCTTGCCGTCACGGCTGAGGACGAAAGCTTTATGTCCTCCGGTACTCTGGAAGAAAGCCCCACGCGGCACAAGCACGGCCTCTGTCGGCTCGCCGAGCTGAAGATTGATATAGTAGGTCTGCCCCACTCTGATGTTTTCGGGCAGTTCGCCGTCTATTCTCAGATCGGCCCGGAATGTACCGGCAGCGACCTCGGGGTAAAGCTTGATTATGGTCACATCGTAATCCTTGCCGTTACGTTCCACCTTGCCGCGCAGGCCGGTTTCTACTCTGTCGATATAATGCTCGTCGATATTTACTTCGATCTTGTAGTTGTCCAGAATATTGATCTGTCCGACCTGCTGACCGGCTGCTATATTCTGCCCGAGTACGGCGGAAAGATTGCCGAGCTGCCCTGAGTGCGAAGCCTTGATGTTGAGATTGTCGGCACGCTGTCGGACAAGATTGAAATTCTCCTGCATGTTGTGCAGGCTTTCGCGCATTTTCACTATCTGAACCTGACGGTAGAGCGAGTCCTGGTGAAGCCTCTCCTGCAGCAGAGCGAGGCTCTGACGCGCAAGCTCGCAGTCCTCTTTGGCCTGCAGATATTCCTCGCGAGAGCAAAGGTCTTCTTCATAGAGCGTTTCCTGCTGTTTCATGATACGCTGCTTGCGGTTGTAGTCGGTGCGCGTGCTGAGAAGGTCCTGCTTCACCTGCAGACGGTTCTTTTCCATTTCTATCTCAGTGTCGCGCAGCATGTTCTGCTTTTCGGCAAGCTGCGATTCGGAATCGAGAATCTGTTGACGCAGATTGGGATTGTTCAGAGTGAGGATTACATCACCTTCCTGTACCATCGCTCCTTCCTCTACCAGTTTGTTCTCCACAATACCGGATTCAAGAGCCGATACCTGAACGATTACGCCGGTTTCGACGCGCCCGCTGACACGGATGAAGTCATTGAACATACCGCTTGTCACTTCGGCAGTGCTCACCGAATCGGCATCAACCTTGTAGGTCGAGTTTCCGGCTTTGCTTATGGCAAATATGACAACGGCCAATAAGACAGCCGCACCGGCAGCGAGCCCGTATTTCTTCGCTGATTTGTATTTGGGTTTGATTTCTTTGTCCATGATTGTCGGTTGCTATTTGATCAATTTTTCTCCGTTATAATATCCTACTAAGATGCGGCTTATGATTTTCTGTATCCGCTTGCCTTCGAAGTTGGCGCGTGCAGTCGCCAGTTTTGCTCCGGACGTATAGAGATCGATTGCCGATGCACTGCCCAGTTCGAACTTACGCTGAATAGCCTGATATGCTGTTTCCTCGGCTTGGAGGCGTGTCTCTGCAGCTTTCAGTTCGTCGGTGGCCGATCGAAAGTCGAGCTCCGCTTCGGCTTTCTCGAGTTCCACTCCGTATTTCGCCTCTTCAAGCAGACTCTCCTGACGCTTCACTTCAAGGGAAGCTTTCTTCACGCGGTTGACTGCCGACAGACCCGAGAAGACGGGTAGCGAAATCGAGAAACCAAGGTACTGGCCCATATTGTCGTGCCACTGCTGAGAGAAACGGCGGTTTTCATATCCTGCGCCATAGATTCTGTAGTATGATGTCGATATGCCGGCATTGAAGTATATCCTCGGCGAGAAGGCGCCTTTTGCGGCGCGGAGGTCATAGCGGCTTTCTTTCAGGCTAAGCTGTGCTTCTGCGATACGGGGATGCACGAATGCGGCGTCCGCCACGCCCGAATACTCTTCTTCGGTCAGTTCCAGTGCTGTTCCGTCCGGTTCCATACCCATACTGCTCTTAAGACGCAGATAGGCTTTGTCGAGCAGGCTTTTCTGGTTGGTGAGTTCGTATCGGTCGGAAGCGACTATGGCCTCGATTTCGGCAACGTCGGCTCCGCTCTTGGTGCCGAGATCCCGACCGCGTTCGACGGCGCTTAGATTCTTTATGTCGCGGTCGAGCTGTTCCTCCATCTGTCGCACCATCGCCTTGCAGTACGATACATTATAAAAAGATCTGATTACTTCGAGCGATATATTGTCCGCATCGATCCGTGCGGCTTCAGTTCGTCTGAGCTTTTCAGTTCTGGCGGCTTTGATATTGTTGATGCTCACAAGCCCGTCGAAGACCGGAAGAGACATCTGTAATCCGAATCCGGAATAGAGAGTCTTGCGGTTGTCGTATGTGTTGGTTTCGGGATCGATATTGCGGCCGAAACTAAGATTCCCGTTCGACGACAGGCTTACCGACGGCATTACGGCAGACGCCGCGATACGGCTGTCGGCGGCAGCCTGCTTCACTCCGATGCCGTTGACGACATTGCGGTGAGCATGGTCGCGAGCATATATCAGGCAGTCATTGAGACTCATCCCTGCCCAAAGACTCTGGCTGATGAAGACGGTTAAGATAATAAGTAAAGTTCTCATCGTTTTTTCCTTTTGACATTGCAAAATTATGCCCCTTCCTCCCGTTCTTCTTCAAGATTGCAGAAAAAGTGCATTTTCGGGCATCAGATTGTCTAATTTTTAGACACACGGCCATTACTACATCGGTTTTTACCCCGAATTGTTTTGTATATCATGGTATATGGCGTACTTTTGTGGCATGAAAATACTTATTATAGACGATAATCAGTCGGTACGAGTATCGCTCAAACTGGTGCTCGGCAGCGAATTCGATACTATCACAGCCGTAGGGGATCCTCGGCTTCTTCCCGCACTGCTTGCCAAAGGTGATTTCGATGCCGTGCTTCTTGACATGAATTTCGACAACTGTAGGCTTGACGGCAGCGACGGGCTGTTCTGGCTGTCGAGAATCAAGGAGATGCCGCAGCCGCCAGCCGTAGTGCTCATCACGGCATTCGGCGATATTTCGCTCGCCGTAGAGGCCATGAAGCGGGGAGGCGACGACTTCATCACCAAGCCGTGGGATAATGACGAACTTATCGCCAAGCTGAAATCGGCAATAGCCAAGAACCGCATATCGCGCTCGGACAAAGCTGTCCTTTCGGAAGCGAAGGATGCGAAAGCTCGCGAGGAGAAGCAGCAGTCCATGACTCTTGAGGAGCTTAAAGCTTCGCATATCAATTCTGTTGTGGAGCGTTGCAACGGTAATCTTACCCGCGCTGCAGAGCTGCTTGGAATAAACCGTCAGACACTATATAACCAGCTCAGGAAGAAGTGAAACATTTCAGGCTATATTTCGCTCTCGGCGTGACATGTATCATCGTCTTTACAGTCCTGTCGACGCTATTCTTTGCCCGCAGCAGCTATGCTCCTGCAGTTCTGATACTTGTGCCTCTGGCTATTGCGGTAATTGTGCTTCACAGGCTTGTAAAGCGCCTCATATTTTCCATGACCAGTTTCGTCCAGGCTCTGGAGATGAACGACTCCACAATCCGGTTTGCCGAAAGCAGCGATCCCGACATCAACGGTATGTCGCAGGCCATGCGGCGCATAACGAGCCTGTATAACTCCGGACGCCTCGAACTGGAAACGCGCAAATTATATTACGACCGCATCCTCCGCATCATGACTCACGAAATGAGGAATGCCATTGCGCCAATCGTTTCGCTCAGCGCCGATATGAAGAAGAATCCGGAGCGTTATCAGGGCGAGAATTTCACGGAGGCAGTTTCGCTGATTTCCGATGAGAGCGATGGGATCCGGCGTTTTCTGGAATCTTATTATGAACTTACACATCTTCCCAAACCACAGATCGAGGCTGTCAGTGTAAAGGAATTCATGTCAGGAATCCGGAAGTCTTTTTCTGTCTATTTGTCGGAGAGATCGCGGTCTGATATCAATATTGAATATACCGTGCCGGTAGATATGATTATTCAGGCAGATAAGGATCTGCTCAACCGATTAGTCACCAATGTGCTGCGGAATGCTGTCGAGGCGGTTGAGGCAGTAGATAATCCAAGGATTGAAGTCAAGACCTCGGTCAGCGGAGGACATCCATTTCTCTCCATAGAGGACAATGGCTGCGGAATTCCTCCGGAGGTGATGACGAATCTCTTCCAGCCTTTTTACACCACAAAACCCGGAGGCAGCGGCATCGGCCTTTGTCTCAGCCGTCAGATAGCGCGTCTACATGGCGGGGATTTTACTCTTGTGTCTACTCCGGGACACGGAACCAAAGCTCTGATTACGTTGGCATAATACCGGGCCCCACCGATATTTTTACTGAAACAACGGCTACTGCTTTGACTTCCAGCCAAAATTCATTAAATTTCCTCTATGAAAGCTACAATAGTTCGTTAAAAAATTATTCATAGGCTAAGCGGCATCTACCGCCAAGCCA
>CABRLF010000091.1 GCA_902471685.1 uncultured Porphyromonadaceae bacterium | reverse complement strand
GCATTGAATTCTGACCATTCGAGTTCGAGGGCAATCTTTCTCGCCCCGGCAGCGAGGGCGAGAAAGACAGAACCCTTCAGAATCCACAGCTGCCAGTTCTCAGACAGTTGCTTTTTCATACTTGATGTTTTTGGAGTGATTACTTGGAACGGTTGTCATCGGCGGCGGCCTCTCTGCTTATGCGGTCGTGGAGCCGGTTGGTTGAACGCTGCATGAAAGATGCCATCGTTTTCTCTTTGTCCGAATCAGAGCGACGTACACCCTGACGGGTCTTGATGTTGGCATAGTTGGCATACAGCTGACGTTTTGAGATTTCCGAGATGAGGAACTCATTTACTCGTTCCCTTACTTCATTTAACTGTAAGAAGGGGAAGATGTTTTCGTGGCACCAGTAGGTGAACTCAACGGCATCCACTACAGCAATTTCAGCCTTTTGTCGGTTTCTCTCGGGTGCTACGTCCACCGGAGCAGAAGTACTGCAAGGGTGGAATTCAGGGAAGTAGCGGTGGGTCTTGTGGTTGAGCGACGAATAGTAATCATTGAAATGATTTCTCATGCGTCTGATAAAGCCGATAACTTTTGATACGAGCATCTTGACCTCGGAAGAGGCATCGGGATGGGCTTCCATGTAAATCTCGAAAGTGGTTTCGAGAGCCATGAGTTCGGCATTCTTCTCCTGCCATGATTCAGCATCAAGGCATTCATCTTTGATGAGGTCTGCGAAGTCTTCAAAGTGAACGTGAAGACCTTCATGCTTGCCAGTCATGATATTGCTGACAAGGGTGCATTTGCGTAGAGTTTCAGTCATGCGCATTCAACGTGTTGAGAGTTAGACACTGGATGGCTTCTTTCACAATGAAGAAGTTGCATCGTCTGCCCGGACTGTCTACCGGGCAAAGAACCTTCGGCGGTGTAAATTCTGTCATGTTAAATTGGGATTTTTGAAGCCGTCGCGTTTGTCGCTCGGCATGATTCTATACGTTTTTTAGATTAATTTTGTTTGATTTAGCTTCATCTCATCACTCTAAAAACGAGATAAAAAGTGTTACATTTCGGCGAAAAAGTGTTACCTTTGCAACGAAAACAAGGAAACACTTCAAAAGTATTCCTCTTGTATATGCTATACTAATTGTCGAGTTAACAATATATTTGAGTGTTACCTTATAATTCAGAATAACGAAATTTGAAGATTTTTTCACTTTCTCGCAAAAAAGATGACCTATACCTCCGAGAATATCACAAAAAAGGACTACAAGCGTGTCCTTATATACTGCTCCTCAAAAGAGCAACTTGACGAGATTCTATCATCCTTACCCATTATCGACGGATACTGGGATGCCGTCGATAATCTTCAGGAAGCGATAGACGCTCTAAAGACTGGCGACTATGGGATTGTGTTCTGCGAGTCAACCCCACTGAATCCGGCTGACAGGGACCTTGTGATGGCAGCCAATTCCAAGGCTACAAACATTCAATCGTTTTATTCCTCATGGCTTACCCGCAATGATGTGATTGCAAGTATGTGGGATTTGGAAGACGGTTACTATTTCCGATATTCCCGGGAGGAACAAGATGCAATGACTGTCGCGCTGTATTCAATGTTTACCGAGCCGTCCCACATCAAATGGTTCAGTCATATGCAGGGTGAATTTCATGCCATGCGTGAGAAAGTGGCAAGAGAAAAGACTCAGACAGTCCTGCTGACCGGAGCATCGGGTACTGCCAAATATACCCTTGCACAGATTGCACATATCCGAAGTATGCGACGTAACAACAGATTCGTTTTTGCCAACTGCAAGACCTTGGCTCCTCTCAAAGTTATAAAATGGGGCGCCAGTGAAAAATCCCATTTCACCCGCATTCTGCGAAGCATGACCAATCAAGCACAGGGAGGAACTTTATATCTACATGAAATCGACCACCTCGACATCGAGGCTCAGGAACTCATCGCTGATTTCCTCAACAATGAACTTAAAGTCAACACAGACAAGAATCTATTCAATGGTATAATAATATGTTCGACGCGCGTAAGCATTGAAGACCGCTTGCCCGGGCATATTTGCTCTCCGAAGCTGATACAAGTTCTCAGGCGCAATGTAATCAAGGTACCCTCTCTGACTGAGTATCATGAGGACATTGAGCTTCTTGCTATCGAAGTGCTGAAAAATTACTGTATATCACAGAATATACCGGAGAAAGTGTTCACAAAGTCTGCCTTGAAGGTAATGAGCGAACATGTCTGGTCACGCAATCTGAGGGAATTGTTCGACGTTATAAAACACGCCGTTTTTATCACACCTAATAAGAGAATCTCGGCAGATGCAATAATAATGCACCCGGTGGTTGATGCCAACGACACCCATTCCGACAAACTCAGAAAGGTGAAGCAGGCTCTCCGAGACTGTAATGGGAAAAAGCGTCATGCGGCGAAAAAACTCAATATTGCTCCAAAGACGCTGTACGCATGGATGAAGGAATATGGAATCCCATTGGATTATAAGTGAGCACGATGCTTGAAACAATTCAGCCGACCACAATGAATTTTATTTCATCATGGTCGGCTGATCTAATTTTAGAGTTTGGGGCCGGCGGCGCGAAACCCTCCGGGTGGAGTGGCTCCGCAGCCCCCGATTATTATGCGGGAACTTAACGGCTCTCGCTGGCGGTAGCCGGGTGTCGCAGGTTCTGCTACCATTGTCTCCTTTGAATCATTGGTTTGGGTAGGAGCTTCCACGGTGTTAACCTGCTTGTTCTCAACGCCGTCATCGTCCTCTTTCTTGGGAGCGAGGGCGGCGGTGATCTTGCGGTCGAGGGCGGCGAGGTCGGATTTGAGTTGCTTCAACTCGTCCTCTTTGCCCCACTGTTTGGCAACGATGGCTTCGAGGTGGGGAACGTCGGCTTTGAGTTTGGCGGTGCGTTCCTCGTACTGGGCTATGATGCCGGGTATCTTCTCCAGAGCGTTGACAAAGTTTATGCAGGCGGCATGGGTATCGGACATTGCGATAAAGCCGTTGTTGAACTTGTATTTGTAGTGGCCCTCCACAACAAAGCGGTTCTGGACTGACTCTTTGCCATCAACAACTGTGCGCTCCGAGATAATGCTGATGGGGAAGCCATAGACCTCTCCGATGCGCTTGTGCTGACCGTGCGTGTCGGTTTTCATCGCCAACCCTTGCAGGTGGATACCCATATTCTGCTCGTCACGGAGATTGCAGGTGTCGATAGTGAGATTGTTGACGGGATTGCCGTCCTTGTCTCGCTGAACAACTGCCGCATACCGGGCTGCGTCCTCCTTCATGCGACTGATTGCCGCCTCGTTGTTGGCAATGTCGTGGCTGATGGTCTGGAGTCTGAACTTGGAATCAGAAATACCCTTGTTGTGGGCTTTGCGCTCAGACTCCAGTGCCGCGATACGTTTCTCCAACTTGGCTTTCTCCAACAGGTCAGTGTTGCCACTGAGAATAGCCATGTACTCGGAGAAGTTCATGCCGTTCTTCTCATCCATTGCACCCTCGTCGATTGTTCGCGCTCCGAGTGCGCCGGATTTGAGCTGGTCGATGAATGTCGCCTTGCAGTGAAGAAGATTGAACTTGTAGGAGTCCAATGACTTCTCAACTGCGTAGATGATTACATCAACTTTGTTGTCGGCATAGAGTTTCGCAATCTCGTTGCCGGCTCTAACTGCCCGACCGTCACGCTGTTGCAAATCACTTGGGCGCCAAGGTGTATCAAGGTGATGGACCGCGACACACCGCTGCTGTGCATTTACTCCTGTACCCAACATCGTTGTTGAGCCAAACAAAACTCTCACATCGCCGCTATTCATAGCCTCGATGACAGCCTTTCTCGACCTTTCGGTCTTACACTCCTGAATGAAGCGTATTTCATGCGCCGGAATACCATAGTCCTCTATCAGCTTACGCTTGATTTCGGAATAGACATTCCATTCGCCGGGCTTGTAAGTCCCCAGATCACTGAAAACAAACTGTGTACCTTTTTGAGCATCGTATTTTCTGTAATACTCTGCTATCATCTTGGCGCAATGGCTCGCTTTGTTGTTCGGATCATCCTCCGCATTGGGGTCAATCATACGCATATCAAGAGCCATCTTGCGGGCATAGTCAGTGGCAATGAGCATCTTCGCCTTTTCCTCAGTTTCAGAAAGTGGGGCCCGTCCCAATATCGTGGCATCGCCACTCTCGGCAAACTTCATCAGTTTCTCGATGAAAGCCTCCTGCGCCGGTGTCGGCGGGATATTGTGAAGAATCTCGTTCTTCATCGGTCGGTCAACACCTACATCTTCAGCAGTGCGATAGTCGGTGATTTCGTTGTAGAAAGCGGCCAGCTCCGGCACCTTGATGAAGAACCTGAAGCGTTCCTTCGCCACTATATGATTTGTGACATTAAACTCAAAATCAGTAGTTTTCTTGGCGAAGATTGCAGCCCATGCATCGAAGCACCTGATCTCCTGTCTTTCAAGCTCATTCGGACGTAGATACTTGAACAGCAGGTACAATTCAGTAAGCGAATTACTGATTGTAGTACCCGACAGGAATGTCGCTCCGAGGTCTTTGCCTGTGCGCTCCTGAATGGTACGAACAGCATAGAGAAGATTCAACGCTCTCTGAGAGCCTTCCGAGTTGCCTAATCCTGCAACTCTATCGTGCCGGGTATTGAACATCAGATTCTTGAACTGATGCGATTCGTCCACAAAAATGTGGTCGATACCCATCTGCTTGAAATCCACTACATTGTCCTTCGACTGCTCCATCTGATACTGGATGGTAGCTATCTTGGCGGTCAGGTTCTCCTTACGCTTTATCAGACCTTTGAGCATACCACGGCTGATGTCGTGGCCCTGCTGTTTCAACACCTCCAAGTTTTCCTCGACAGTATCAAGTTCCGCCTGAAGAATCTGCTGCTGCATTTCCGGTGACTGGGGAATCTTACCGAACTGGTCGTGCGACATGATAACACAGTCATAGTCGTTGTTCTTTATCTGGTTGAAGAATGCCACGCGGTTGTCTGCCTTGAAACTCTTTTCATCGGCAAACAGGATACGGGCATTGGGATAGGCACTCTGATATGTCATGGCAATCTCCGCGATATTGGCTTTCAGACCGATAATCATCGGTTTGTGAGCCAGTCCGAGACGCTTCATTTCATGCGCTGCAATGCACATTATCAGCGTTTTACCCGTTCCCACCTCGTGGTCGCATATTCCGCCGCCGTTCTGTTTCAGCATCCAGATACAGTCCATCTGCGACTGATAAATGGAGTGGATTCCATACCTGTCTCCCAATAGTTTCATATTGAGGTCAGGGAAGGTCTGGTGGCTGCCATCATATTGCGGACGGACGAAACAGTTGAACTTGTCGTTGTAAAGGTCAACGAGTTTCTCCTTGAACTCCGGGCTTTGTGCCTCCAGCCATTCGGAGAATCCGTTTCGTATCTCGTCAATCTTGGTGTTGGCAAGTTGGATAGCCTCGTTGTCCGGCACCTTGATGTCGTTACCGTTATCGTCCTTGCCAGCCGACTTCTTTATGTCGGGAACAGTGTTATGGAGAGCGTGTTTCAGAAGGTTCACTCCGTCGTATGTGCGGCAATAGCCTCTGACGCAGAACTCCTCCCAGATAGTCATGTTCTTTCTCGATACCTCTGCTGAATACTCGTCCATACTTGATGAGTAGGCAATCTTTACATCGGTGTGGAACAGGTACGACATATAAGCGGAGTAGATACCCGTAGGGATCCATCGCTCACCGAAGTTGAAGTCCAGCTCATCAAACTCGATACGGCGGGGCCGGGCTTCCTCCAACGCTTTGAGGGAGTCTTTCGACAGGGCGATAAACGGCTCGACGCCGTCATATCCGGGGAAGCCTTTGATGCGTTCTTCCTCACGGTCAATCCATGCCCTTACATCATTGGCTTTCGCCACGACATTTCCGGCTATGAAGCGGTCTTTAATCTCGTAGTTCTCGACCAACGGATTATAATAGATGTGTCCCTCCAGATTTTGGGTAATGGTGTCTTCATCCATATCCACAAGCGAGGACATATATTCGAGATTGACCTCGCCGTATTTATTGAGCGAAGCCGATAACGCCTCCATCGGAGTATCTACAGAAGTAACCTCATCAATGGCGAATGAAACAGGATGATCGAAAATGTCAGCCTTTACAAAGCGACCATTTTCGCCGCGCTCCAATGCAAGAGCATCCCTGCCATTGGCGTCCATCAATATAAATTTCACATTCTGTTTCTCGTTGAGATTACCGTATTTCTCCACAAACTCATCATAATACTGATTGAGGTGTTCGCGCAGATGTTCCGACGGTTCGTGTGTCTCAGCCTCGTAGTTGTAGAGCTGCTGATAAGTCTCTGACAGAGTGATATAGAGCATGGCGCGTTTCGCTTGTTCCGGCTTCAGCTCCAGCGGATTGAATGTTGCACCATTCTTTCGGACTTCTGAAAGGAATCCGACAAGACCATCCTGAACGACCATGCTGCCGTTGTGGTGGAAGAACTGAATATCCTCCGAGAAAGGACGGGGAGACATATCAACCGTTACAGGTTCCGGCTTTTGTTCAGCCACTCTTGGCTGTCTGCCGGGTATGAAGTCGCCTTCGGTCTTTTCGATAACTGTGCCATCTTCTTGGATAGTCTCGCCATTGGCAGCTGCTTGTTTGGCGGCATCCTCCGCCTCACGTTCAAGACGCATTTCCTCCAACTGACGGTGGGCAATCGACATCATTGTCTCATAGAATCCGTTGATGGGTGGATTGTCCTCCCAGTTCAGAGAACCGTAAAATTCCAACTCCTTTTCACTTAACGGACGGAATTTTTTGACAGGAATATCCTTGACCTCGACGCTTGGTTCCGGCTTGGGAGCATCCTCCGCAGGCTTTGGCTGACGGCGAGGCTTGCCTATCGGCTCCAACTCTCCAAAGAGATTGTAGGCATACAGACGAGGGTCGGGATTATCGGCGTAATCGGGACTGCCGTCAGTTTCAATTTCCTTGGCATGTTCAGCCTTCGGTGGCTCTACGGGAGCGGGGGCAGATTTTGTCTCCGGTTTAGGCTTAGGCTCTACTTTTGGAGGCTGATTTGGGGTAACCGTTTCTACAACCTTTTGCTTCGATGTCTTTTTCAGTTTCGGGTCTTCCAACTGCTCACAGATAGCCACTCGCTTACCGGCCCGCACAAGTTTGGGCAGATAGGTGTCGAGGGCATGGTGAGGAAAGCCAGCCAATTCTATTCGGCTGTCAATACCGGTCTGGCGACGGGTCAGAGTAATACCCAAAATCTCGGAAGCAGTAACAGCATCCTTGCCAAAAATTTCATAGAAATCTCCGACACGGAATAGAAGAATAGCATCGGGATGTTTCTTTTTCATCTCCTGATACTGTTGCATCAGAGGCGTATTGGTGAGGCTCGACTTCTTTTTCACCTTCGGAGTTTCCACCTTAGCCTCCTGCTTGGTTGTAGGAGTGGGAGCTGGTGTAACCGGGTCAGGCGTAGGCGGCTTTATACCGTTGGAATTATACAATTCCAGATTCAGGCGCAGATGCAACGACTCGTCGAGTGCCTTGCGCAAGTCTCCGGCAATGCCGTCGATACCTCCGTCATGGTGGTACACGATAGCCGGTTTGCCATACTGGTCAGTACCCACCTTGGCATCGGTGCATATAACATTCTGCGGAAACGCCTGAAAGAATTTGTTACCCGGCACTTTTGTACCCCGGTCAATAACCGACTGAATGAAAAATTCTTCATCAGCCGACAAAGACTTCTTTTCGGTGTGCTTCTGGAAAATAATCAGGTCAGAGCCAACATCAGTTCCGGCATTTTCGCTGAAAGTGTTGTTGGGCAGACGCAGAGCCGCCACAAGGTCAGCCTGTTTCACAAGTTCCATGCGGATAAAGGGCGATGCCGCGTTCATCACACCCTGCGATGTAATAAAGGCGATAAGACCGCCTTCTCTCACTTGGTCAAGACCTTTGAGAAAGAAGTAATTGTGCAACGACTTGGAAGCCTGACGGTAGCCAATCTCCTTGCTTACTGCATAAGCCGGGTCTGCAACCGCGAAGTCTCCGAAAGGGACATTTGAGGCGGCAACATCAAAGTATCCGTTGAAATCGCTCTCTATCTTCTCAAAACCCTCTATACGGGTAAGGATTGATGGATGCAGGGCTGAGAGAATCTTACCTGTGAGCAAATCCTTTTCGTATGCCAATACCTCGGCATCGGGGTACCTGTCATTGCGCAGGAAAGAGTCAATGAAAGCCCCCTGACCGGCAGACGGTTCAAGAAAACTCTTTATCTCGATACCCTGAAATTTCAGCGCGTCGGATATTGCATCCACAATACGGTTGTCGGTATAGAAAGCCGTAAGGGTTGACGCTTTGAGCGACTTCATATAGCGGTTAAACTCCTTGTCGTCATGCGAATAGTCATGGATAAGGCGACGCAGTTCAACCGTCGGCGCGAACAGCTCAATATCCGACTTACTCCACTTGGCGGCATCAGCCAGCTCATTGGCATCATTGAGGATACACTTCAACCCGCCAAACCCGGCATACTTGCGCAGCACTGCAATTTCCTCGGCAGTCTGCGCCCCGCGCCCCTTGACACCGAGGCTAAACGCCATCCGTATAGCCTCGATGTTGTCGCGCATTGTTTGTAGTCTATTGTAAGCCATAGGATTCGTAATACTCTGTTATGCGACCGATGATGGAGTCGCGGTTAATATCTATGTCAGCAGCAGAAATGCCATAGGTTAGGAATTCACAGTTCTCGAAGAGGTCAGGAACATCGGCAAGTATACGATTGACCCAGTAATTGACTGCATCTTCTTCAGAGAGGTCAACTGTATCTCCAAAGTATGTCTTCAAGATGCCTTCAACTACCTCATACTCTGATTCTCCTATATTTTCAAAGAGAACCTGATTGGAAATTTCAGCAGCCTGAATAACTGTGTGACCACTTCTGATTGCCTCACTCCATGCGTCATAGGCTCTGTCAGCCTGCAATTCGATTTCTTGGTAATCCGGAACTGCGATAAACTTGTGTGCCTCCATATAGTTGAGGACAGTGGCGACGTATTTATCCAGTGATGGATACACCGGTATATTGGTGGCTTTCATATATTGTCAGCTTTTTTATTGTATGGTAAAGGCTCCTTTTTGGGGAGCCCTTGCCATACTTTGAGTTAGTAATGGGTTAATGTTTCTGCACATTGATGACAAGAGGGCTGAAATCGTCATCAAGGACTACGCGACCGACGTAGGACTTACCGTCCTCGTCAATGAATCCCCGGATGGGAGACGTATGTCCGTCCACTATGAGGTTGCGGATCTCTCTGCTGTTGATGGTCACACCTTCAATCTGACGATAGATTGAGTGACCACACTCGGGGTTGGTGCATTTGGCTATCTTGCCGAAAATGCGGAAGATGCCTTTGCCGCATTTTGGGCACTTTATGTCCATCTCAGTCGGCTTGAAGAGCTTGGCGGAGGATAACGCCTGTGATGTGACACCAGTCACATACGATTCGATGATGGCGTTGAACTTCTCTTCCGTCACGGAACCTTTTACTGTTTCATTGACCAGTCTGTCAAGAGTTTTAAGAACATCCGGATCCGAGATAGCCATATCCTTGATTATGTAATTCAGAGCCTTACCGCTCTCCGTCAGAGAGTATTCTCCCATTCTGTTGCGGTGGAGATAGCCTTTCGACTGGAGAAACATTATGTCCTTGATCACTCCGTCCCGAAAATCGGGAAGATGGACTCTATGACAGTCGCGTATCAGTTCCGCGTCCTTATAAGGTTTGGGGGGTGATGTAGTTTTTGTCACCGAACCTACAGATTCCACGTGGACGGTCTGGCTTGCCTCCAGATTTGGAGCGTCAGTTCCGGCATAGTCCTCCGGCTTACGAAGAGACTTATAACCCAGACGGATTACCTCTTTGTAGGTGTTGAAGAACGTCTGACCTGCACACTCTACCTCAACCGTAGTTTTGCGGTAGCGGAAGCTGCGTGAGAAAGTCGCCATCATCCTCCGTCCGATCAGGAAGATAATCTTTGTCTCTTCCTGTGTAAGACCTACGAATGGATAAGCGGTCAGGACTATCCCGTGGTCAGTGCTGTATTCGTCTTTGCCACTTTTGGTAAAGACCGGACGATAACCGTTGTCGATGAATGCCTTGAAACACGGAGCCTCTGCCATGCGGGGATAGACATTCTTTTTGAAGTCATCGTAATCGCGTCGGCTGATTCCGGCTTGAGAGTTTCCGGGGAACGAGATTCGTTTCTTTTCGTAGAGACCTCTGGCGAGTTTGTAGGACTGGACCGGATCCATGCCGAAAACTCTTGCTGCCTCCTCCTGAAGAGAGATGATGTTGTGGAGCTTGGGACTTGCCTCGTCGATAGTTTCCACTTCGTATTTGGAAACTATAGCCTCTGCCCCGGCTTTCAGTTTGTCCGTGAGGTCGTCAGGAAGGACGCTCCACATATTCTCACATCTGAACGAGAATAGGTTACCGTCATTGTCCTTGATTGTGACGGTCGGCACATGATAGGATTGCGGAGTAAACTCCTTTATATCCTTTTCACGACGTGCCACCATCGAAAGAAGCGGCATAGCAGTTCTGGTGACGGGATACGTATTCATACCCGTGGCGAAAGCGAAGGCCCGCGACACGTTGACGTTGGTGAGCCAGTCCAGCCGGTCTTTGAGAGTCGCAATTCTTACGGACTCGTCATAGCCCTTGTCATGGCTCGGATAGTAGAGCCGACTCTTGATGGTGTCGCTCATGAGGTCGTTGAGAATTACTCTCGTGACCTTACCCTCGAATTTGAGGTATTGAAGGAGGTAGCTGCTCATGAGCACACCCTGCATGGTAGGATCTGTTGCGATGATGACCTGCTTGCTCTTGGCAAGAAGATTTTTGAGAACCGACAACTGTGGGTCCGACGTGTTTCTGGACTCAGAGTGAGATGAAGGAGCCGGGGCCAGTGCGTATTCTTTCGGAAGCACGGGGAAGGAAGAGTCATGAAACCAGTAGCCGGTGTTGCCACGGGGAGTGTTGATCTCCACCATGTGGCCGTAGGTCCATGTGATGAAATATTTGTCGTTAGCGAAGTAGCCGTTCATCTCGATGTCGGCCTGAAGAACGAATGAGATGTTGCGAGCGATGCGGTGGGACTGTGCGATTATAGTAATCATTGTAGATCGGAAG
>CABRLF010000090.1 GCA_902471685.1 uncultured Porphyromonadaceae bacterium | reverse complement strand
GTAGCGGGCATTGCCGAATACATTTGCTGTGCCCCAGAGATTCTTGATGCCTGTGGCAGCCATTTTCTCTTTGAGGTATGCGGTGATTTCGTGCATGCGGTTTTCATAGTCGGCGATATCTTCGCCGAGGTCGCCTACCAGGTCGGTATCGTGGAAGCAGAAATATTCGATGCCGAGTTTCTGCATGATTTCGAAACCTGCGTCAGCTTTCTGCTTTGCGATGGTCATGCAGTCGGTGCCTTCGTTCCACGGGAATTTCTTGGTGCCCCCGCCGAACTGGTCGCCGCCTTCTGCACAGAGGGTATGCCACCATGCCATGGCGAATTTGAGCCATTCTTTCATGGGTTTGCCAAGAACGATGCGGTCTGCGTCATAATAGCGGTAAGCCATGGGGTTATGGCTTGTAGTGCCTTCGAATTTGATTTTGCCTACGTTAGGAAAGTATTCTTTCATATTATTTGGAGTTTGGATTAATGATGTCATTTGGTAAGTTCACGCTCGAGAGTCGCCTTCCAGCGGGCGTATGCCTCAAGATAGGGCGTCCGGTCCGCCGCCGGATGGATCTCATCGATTGTCTTGAGCGATGCGAACGCCTCGTTGTTGTTCTTATAGTAGCCGAGACCGATTCCCGCTCCCTTGGCGGCTCCGACAGCTCCGTCGGTATCGACAAGGAGGATTGTGGCGTCTGAAACGCTTGCGAGTGTCTCTCGGAAAATAGGGCTGAGGAACATATTGGCATGGCCCGCATGAATCGTGTCTATCTTCATGCCTATGCTCTTCATGATTTCCATGCCGTACATGAACGAGAAGACAATGCCTTCCTGAGCTGCACGGATTATGTGGCGGCGGTCATGGATATTGAAGTTGATGCCGTGGAAAGAGCAACCGATGTTCCGGTTCTCAAGTACACGCTCGGCTCCGTTTCCGAAAGGCAGAATCGTGACGCCTTCGCTGCCTACAGGCACCTCTGCGGCTGCATCGTTCATTGCCGGATAGCTCAGGTCGGGAGCTACATTGCGGTGAATCCACGAGTTGAGGATTCCGGTACCGCTGATGCAGGTCATCACGCCGATACGCGTTTTGTCGGTTGTATGATTTACGTGGGCGAAGTTATTGACTCGCGACAGAGGATCGTAATCGACTGTGCCGTTGATACCGTAGACAACACCGGAAGTTCCTGCGGTCGACGCCACTTCTCCAGGTTCGAATACGTTGAGCGACAGCGCGTTGTTAGGCTGATCGCCGGCGCGGTACGTAATGGGCGTTCCCTCGGCGAGTCCGAGCTCCGCAGCGGCCTGAGCCGTGAGGTGTCCCTGATCGCAAAACGTGGGAACAACCTTAGGGAACATATCATGGCGATAGCCGAAATAATCCATGAGGAATTTGGCCGGCGCTCCTTCGCGGAAGTCCCACAGCATATATTCCGAAAGTCCCTCAGGATTCGTCACAAGTTCGCCAGTAAGTCGCCATGCTATATAGTCGGCCGGGAGCATCACTTTGTCGATCCGTGCGAACAGCTCCGGTTCGTTCTCCTTCACCCATGCCAGTTTTGTGGCGGTAAAGTTGCCGGGTAGATTGAGAAGATGGCTCAGACATTCTTCTTTACCCAGATCGGACGCAGCCTTTTCGCCGTAAGGCACACCGCGGGAGTCACACCAGATAATTGCGTCACGGAGAACTTTGCCCTCGTGGTCGACTGCCACAAGGCCATGCATCTGGTATGAGAATCCGATAGCCTTGATATCTCGCGGATCTGCCTTCGAAGCGGCAAGTACCATTTTTGTGGCTTCCTTCATATATGCCATCCAGCTGTCCGGATTCTGTTCGGCCCACGACGGCTTGAGAGCCTTGATGGGCGCCTCTTTTTCCGGGTAAAAAGCGGAAGCGACGCATTTGCCTGTGGCAGCTTCTACTATCGCCGCCTTTACCGAGGAGGTCCCGATATCGTATCCTAATAAATACATATTCTTATCTTCTTGATTTATTGTATGTTCTACGGTCGAATTTATAATATCTCGCCGCTCTGTGGGCCACGCCCTGCTGACGTTCGTCGAGCGGAACCACATATTCCATCGATGCAATCTTCTTATGGAAATTACGGACATCGACGGTAGTCCGGTAGATATTCTGCCAGAGGCTGCGTAACTGCGATGCTGTGAATTTACGCGGTAAAAGCTGGAAAAGGATGGAGAGATCGGAGCCTACAAGACCGCGAAGACGGTCGAGTGCCTCGGCTATGATCGCATTATGGTCAAACGCAAGCTCGCCCGGAGCAGAAGCTTCGACCCATGATGCGTTGTGCAGGGCAAGCGATGCGCTTTCGGTCCGGTCGATTTTCACAAGTGCAAGATACGCCACTGTCACGATGCGCTCAACGTGCACATTCTGCACGCGCTCGAGCCATGCCACGTCGCGGGGGCTTTTGGTACGGTCTTTCGAGCCGAATGCCTTGAACTGCACCATCCTCACGCCGGATAATCCTGTCAGTTCCCGCAGCACGCGAGCTGCCGCCTCGTCAAGATCCTCGTCCTGCCATATAAGGCTGCCGGGAAGCTTACGGTCGGAGATGTCCACACCGCCATAGCTGCCTTTCCGGTCCACAAGAAGTACCTTGAGGCTCTCCCCGTCCGTGCCGAGAACGACACAGTCGACCGAGATATGGTTTATTGCAAGAGGTGTGGGACTATTCACGGTATTCTGTCGTATAAAAGGATTACGGCGCAAATTTAGATACAATTATTTGAATAAACAAGTCTCCAAACATGCTGAATAACAGAAAAATAACATATCATACTCCATACAATATCCCAAATTGTACGGGCGCCTCGCGATCATTGTGTACGGGAGGGTTGCGCTTCCCGATTCCTATCTTGCTGCAAAAGGACATTTTGCAGAAGTACTTATTGTACTCTTTCCAATAAGCTTATTGTATATAAGACAATATCATTAAATAATGTTAATTTCTTTTCACATTCTCGTTTGCTCTCCTCTTCTGATGCGAATTATGCATTATTATCGTCCGCTATTTTCCTAAATTGCAAATTTTTGCTAATTTTGCAAAAAAATTGGAAGATGACCTGCGATTCTTCTTCGCATTAAAGGTAAAAGTAGTTTTTAGGTATAATTTCTATGTTTTCAATGTCCAATCACCCGCAGAACAGTCCTGTAAAGACAGCGAAAGCCATGGCAGGGAGTGCCATCGACTTCCATCCAAAACTTTTCAAGGCGCTCCGCTCCTACAACGCAGCGAAACTTAAAGCCGACATAACTGCCGGCATAGTAGTCGGCATAGTCGCTTTGCCTCTCGCCATCGCATTCGGTATCGCTTCGGGAGTCAGCCCCACAATCGGCCTTATCACGGCCATAATCGGCGGCTTTATGGTGTCTTTCTTCGGCGGCAATTCCGTCCAGATAGGCGGCCCCACCGGGGCTTTCATCGTTATTGTATATAGTATCATCGCCCAGTTCGGCCTCCATGGTCTCGCCATCGCCACATTCATGGCTGGCGTGATCCTGATACTCATGGGGCTGTTCCGGCTCGGTACTGTAATCAAATTCATCCCCTACCCTATTGTTGTCGGTTTTACCGCCGGTATCGCTCTCACCATCTTCTCGACGCAGATCAACGATCTGCTCGGACTCGGACTGCGCGACATTCCGGGTGAATTCATTCCCAAATGGGGCATGTACTTCAGCAATCTGACAAGCATCTCGCTTCCGGCTGTGATTACTTCGGTCGTTTCTCTCATTATTATAATAATGACTCCAAGAATATCGAAGCGTCTGCCCGGTGCATTGATGGCTATCATAATCGTAACCATTGCGGCATTTTTCATGAACCGTGCATTCGACTGGTTCTCGGTTGAGACTATCGGAGACCGTTTCGGTACAATGGCTACTGACATTCCCGCACCGAGCGGATTTACGCTCAATATGGCGACTATCAACATGCTGCTTCCTTCTGCATTCACAATCGCCGTGCTCGGAGCCATTGAATCATTGCTCTCGGCAACCGTCGCCGACGGTGTCACAGGTTCGCATACCAACAGTAATACCGAACTTATCGGCCAGGGTATCGCCAACATAACAGTGCCTTTCTTCGGCGGTATTCCTGTCACCGGAGCCATTGCACGAACAATGACCAATATCACAAACGGCGGACGGACTCCGGTTGCCGGTATCGTCCATGCCATGGTGCTCCTGCTCATTTTCCTCTTCGCGATGCCTCTCATAAACTATGTGCCGCTGGCATGCCTTGCCGCCGTGCTCGTAGTGGTAGCATACAATATGAGCGGCTGGCGTACTATCATAGGTATTTTCCACGCACCCAAGAGCGATATATCAGTCCTTGTCACCACCTTCCTGCTCACTGTGATTTTCGATCTTACCATCGCTATCGAGATCGGTCTTCTCCTCGCCATCGTTCTCTTCATCCGGCGCGTGACAGAAAACACCGAAATCAAGGTTTACTCCGAGCAACTTGACGTGGCAGAAGGAACCGATCTGACCACCCACGAAGTTCTCGACGTAAGCAAGGGGGTGAGCGTGTACGAAATCGACGGTCCTTTCTTCTTCGGCATAGCAACACGGTTCGACGAACTGATGCGTTCCGCTATGCGCGATAAACCTATTGTCCGCATTATCCGCATGCGCAAGGTTTCCTTTATCGATGCAACAGGTCTCCACAATCTCGAACTGCTTATAAAGTCATCGCACGACGAAGGAATCCACATTGTCCTCTCTGGCGTAAATCCGAAAGTGCGCGCTGTGCTCGAGCATGCTGGGGTCGACCGCCTTATTGGCGCAGACCATATATGCGACCATATCACAAAAGCGGTGAAAATGGCAAACAAAATTACCTTCGAGCAATCCGCCCTGAAGCACGCCCATCATTAAGGCCTGTTTGTTAAATTTCGCCTCTTTTAGTAAATATTTGCATGCTTTTTTTGTCATTTCAAAAAAATGCGTTACCTTTGCATCGTTTTTTGAAAGCAAACTATTGTTTTATTACTAAATCAAAAAGAAGATGAAAAAGTTAGTTTTAATGCTTGCTGTTGCATTCAGCATGTCTCTCGTAGCATGTGGCAATAAAGAAGCTGCTACCGAAGAAACTGCAGCTCCCGAAGAAACTGTAGAAACTGTTGCAGAAGAAGTCGTTGCTCCCGTTGCTGACTCCACCGCTGCTGCTGCCGACACCGTTGTAGCTGCTGCTGCTGAAGTTGTTGAAGCTGCTGCTGAATAATTACACGGCTAAACAAGCATGAAGTTCCTTTCCCGGAACTTCAATCAAACAAAAGAATAAAAGGCTGTACCCCTCCCGGGGCGCGGCTTTTTGTTTTATATATCCCTATAACTATTCCTCTTTTGTTTTAGCCTTTTGCTTTAGCAAAAATTGTATTAATTGTTTACCGCCTCGCTGAAGGCTTCCGTATCCGTTATTTCGCGCTGTGCCAGCTCGGGAATGTTGTACGTCTTCTTGAAGCTGCCGTAGAAGAGCGGATCGATCTTCCAGATACTCCTCAATGATTCAGAGCTTGCCGGTGTACATCCTTACTGCGAATTTCAGATAGTTTGTGATGCGCCCTATGCGCGACGGCTGGGCCACGAAGCGCCACAGCCATTCGAGTCTCATATCCCTTACAAGCTTCGGTGCACGCTTGAATAGCCCCATATAAAGGTCGAACGACCCGCCAAGACTCATATACAGGGCATAATGACGGCGATTCAGATCATCCATCAGATACTCCTGACGCGGAAATCCCATTGCAACGAAAACAATCTCGGGCTTTGTGCGCTCCACATCGGCGATAAGGGCCTCGCGCTCAGCATCGTCCGATATGAATCCATTATGGTAACCCGCTATACGAATACCAGGATATTCGTCGCTCAACTTACGCACTACGCCTTCGACGACTTCCTGCCGCGAACCGATGAAATAAAACGAATGCGTAGCGTGACAGCGACGAATTATATCAAGCCACAATTCACACCCGGGAATGCGCACTGCCTCAGGCGCGCCTTTGCGATGCAAGGCAAGCACAGCGCCGGCACCGTCGCAGTAGCCGGTATTCGAATTGATTATATCGCGCATCCGGTCTGTAGCCGTGGCGACGATCTCCGCATTGACCGAAAGCAGCAACCCTCCTCGACCCAGTGCATTCTCTATAAGTGATTCCCCCGAAGGGAAAGGCATCACATCGATTCCTCCGATTCTTACTGGATCTAAGGCGCGGGATTCCATCATAACTAATTCAGAAAACTGTCATACAATGTCAGGATTCCGGCTGCGACGGACTCCGAATCGAGGCCAAGGCTGAAAATGCGCTCGCGTCCGGTCATCCCATGATAACGCCCGGCAACAACACCGGCCACAAGGCCTGCAAGTTCTTCCGGATTTCCACATGCACAGTCGGCAACACCATCTAAAAGAGTCTCCACATCGCCCACACGGGTAGAAACTACAGGAAGATTGGCGGACAAGGCTTCTTTGACAACCTGCGGGGAGCCTTCACTTATAGATGTCAGAAGCAGGAGATCGGCATCTCGCATCATCTGTGCAGCTTCAGCACGACTCTTTCCTTCGAGAATCATCTCCCGAGTGCGGATACCATAGCGCTCGGCAAGCTCGGCAAGCACCTCGCGGAAAAGAGGATAATTCTTGACTTTACGGTTCTTCGATGCAGGAAAAATCACCGCAAGTTCGTTCTTGTTCCGCAAATCGGGCCGACCGGCCGGTGGGGTGAAAAGTCCCGTCTCGACAGCACAGGGAAATATCTCTACCCTCCGCGCTCCGGCCTGGAGAGCAAGCGCCGACATCCGTTCGTTGAGCGAAAGGACTACATCAGTTTTCCGGATAATTCTCCGCGTCAGCGCAACCTGCACATATTTGCCCTGCTCGGGCTGGATATCGCCTCCGTGGAGAGTTAGAACCACCGGGACATCGATATGCCGGAATGGATTTAAAAGAAAGAGTCCCGACAGTCCGTAGTGGATATGTACCAGATCATATCTTCCGGCGGAAATTATACGCGGCAGTTCAAACATCGATCTCAGATAAACCGTGTTCCCGCTTTCGCCGGGATTTATATAGTGTACGTCCACAACGCTATCCGGCCCGGCTTTGCGCAAGGCCTCAACCTGCTCTGCCACAAATATACCGTAAGTTGGTTTAGCAGCAGTCGGGTACATATTCGTCACAATCAGTACTCTCATCTGTTACTTTAACGCATCCGGTGCCCTATTATTGCACAAAACCGGTTTTTTGTCCCGTTATGCCGCAAATGTCGCTTCACCTTGCTTCATACTGGAAGTCTTGCTGTGGTTTATTTTGCGGTGCGGGATATTTTTGTTAAATTTGCAGACGATTTTAAGTAAACATCTGAAATGTCGACAACAGAACGTGAAGTGCGTGTGCGTTTCGCACCGTCGCCCACCGGACCTCTCCATATCGGAGGTGTCCGCACAGCTCTATATAACTACCTCTTCGCTCGCCAGCATGGCGGCAAAATCATTCTCCGTATAGAAGACACCGATTCCCACCGCTTCGTGCCGGGTGCCGAAGAATATATCAACGAAGCTCTCGCATGGCTCGGTATCGGGATTGATGAAGGTGTACGCGAAGGTGGTCCTTACGGTCCATACAAGCAGAGCGAACGCCGCGACATCTACCGCGAACACGTGAAAATGCTTCTTGATGCCGGACGTGCTTATATCGCTTTCGACACTCCCGAGGAACTGGATGCCAAGCGCGCCGAAATCCCAAACTTCCAGTACGACGCTTCCACTCGCATGCAGATGCGCAACTCCCTCACACTCCCCAAAGAGGAAGTCGACCGTCTCATTGCCGACGGTCAGCAGTACGTGGTCCGCTTCAAAATAGAACCCGGACGCGATGTTGAGGTCAACGACCTTATCCGCGGACGCGTTGTCATCAAGAGCGATATCCTCGACGACAAAGTCCTCTACAAGAGCGCCGACGACCTGCCGACATATCACCTTGCCAACATCGTAGACGACCATCTCATGAAGGTGAGCCACGTAATCCGAGGCGAGGAATGGCTTCCGTCCGCTCCTCTCCACGTGCTTCTCTACGAGGCTTTCGGTTGGGCCGACACTGCCCCCGCCTTCGTTCACCTTCCACTCCTGCTCAAGCCCGACGGCAAAGGCAAGCTCAGCAAGCGCGACGGCGACCGTCTCGGATTCCCCGTCTTCCCGCTGGAATGGCACGATCCCAAAAGCGGCGAAATTTCGAGCGGATACCGTGAAAGCGGCTACCTACCTGAGGCCGTAGTCAATTTCCTGGCACTTCTGGGCTGGAATCCCGGTGACGACACCGAAGTGATGAATATGGATGAACTAATCGCCAAATTCTCACTCGACCATTGCTCGAAGGCCGGTGCAAAATTCGCCTATGAGAAAGGAAAATGGTTCAATCACACATACCTTCAGGCAATCGACGACCGCACTCTGGCAGAGCTCTTCAAACCCGTGCTCCGCGCCCATGGTGTCAACCCCGATAACTTTTCAGACGATTACATCACCCGTGCCGTTGCGCTCGTGAAAGGCCGCATCAACTTCGTGAACGACCTCTGGGACAACGCCAGGTTCTTCTTCGCCGCTCCCGTGGAATACGAGGCAAAATCCGTAAAAAAACGCTGGAGCGAAGACACTCCCGCCATAATGACGGCTCTTGCCGATATGCTCGGGAACGAGCCCGACTTCACCGGCTCGGTAATAGAACCGAAAGTAATGGAGTGGATCGCATCGAACAACTACCACCTCGGAAATGTAATGAATGCCTTCCGCCTCACTGTTGTCGGTGAGTGCAAAGGTCCTCATATGTTCGACATCACCGACCTGCTCGGCAAAGAAGAGACTGTCCGCCGTATCCGTGCCGGTGTAGAACGAATCCATCCTGCTGAATGAACAACCTTTACCACACTGCCATTGCCGCATATAGCGGCGCAGTGCGTCTTGCTGCACTCTGCTCGCGTAAACCGAGGCTGATGGTCGAAGGCCAGCAACAGACTTTCGACCGTCTGCGCAAGTTCCGTGAGACAATGGCTCCCGATGGCTTCGACGTGTGGTTCCACGCCGCTTCTCTCGGTGAATTCGAGCAGGCTCGACCTCTTATTGATTCTCTTCTCGAAAAATCTCCGCACACCAGTATTCTTGTATCGTTCTTCTCTCCTTCAGGATATACTGTGCGCGAGAACTACAATCCTCGCGTAGCCGTTGTATATCTTCCATTCGACTCTCGGAAGAATGTGTCGCAGTTTCTCGATTTAGCTAAGCCCAGGACCGCCGTATTCATAAAATACGAATTCTGGGGCAACTTCCTCACCGAGTTAAACCGACGAGGTATCGACACATATATAATATCATCGATATTCCGGCCGGGACAGATTTTCTTCCGTCCCTACGGCGAAATGTTCCGCAAGATGCTGCGACAGTTCAGGCACCTCTATGTGCAGGACAATCGCTCGCGCGATCTTCTCGCTTCCATCGGCATCACAAACGTGACCGTCGCCGGCGACACACGTCTCGACCGCGTGGCCACTATCCGCGACAAGGCCTGCGACATTCCTCCGATCGACGTTTTCAAGGCAGCCGACCCCAAGGCTTTCACCCTGGCTGTGGGTAGTTCGTGGAGCAAAGACGAAGACGTCTATTTCCCATGGCTGCACCGTCATCCCGAAGTAAGGGCAATCATAGCCCCGCACGAATTCGATTCCTCTCGTCTGGCTCACATGCAGAGTCGGCTCGGCCCGGACTCAATGCTATACTCCGACTTCGAGCGGCTCTATGACTCGTCGCCCGAATCGGCAGCCGAAACGTCACGACGGCTCAAATATCTGATCATCGACTGCTACGGGCTTCTGAGCAGCCTCTACCGTTATGCCGACGCGGCTTATGTCGGCGGCGGTTTCGGAGTGGGTATCCACAATATCAACGAAGCCGCTGTATATGGAATTCCCGTAGTCTTCGGCCCGAATCACGGAAAATTCAAGGAAGCGTCCGATCTCATCGCCGCCGGCGGAGCAATATGCATTCATAATGCTGCCGAAGCCGATGCGACTCTTGAAAAACTCCGCACCGACAACGACTTCCGCCGTAAGAGCGGCGAGGCCGCCGGCAAATACATCTCGTCGGGCTTAGGCGCTACACGGCTTATAATGAAAGATATATTCAACATAGACATCTAAAAATCTCTCCCCGACATGATAAAAGTTGGCATATACGGTTCAGCATCGCTCGACGACCCTGTCAGAAAACAGTTGCTTCGACTTCTTCTACGTCATCCCGACGTGGAACTCATGGCCGTCGCTTCCCCGGCAGGCAATACAGCCCCCCTTTGCGAACTATATCCCGTCTACGCCGGTGAGACAAACCTCACTCTTGAAAGAAAACTGAATCTCGACGGCCTCGACGTGCTCTTCGTAATCGACGAGGAAAATATTACCGAGGAAATCCTCGAAAAATACCGCAACGATCCCGACTTCAGACTCATAGTCCTGGGATATGCCGACCGTATGCGGGCCACGCGTCCGTCCGACTTCACATACGGCCTCTGCGAATGGAACCGCAAGGAACTCGTCCGCACTGCCAAAGGCGCATACGGGCCACGCGCCGAAGCCATGCTCACTGAGCTGGCTCTTCTGCCGCTGGCCAAGGAAGCACTTCTCCTCGGCGGAATTTCCGGCACAATGGCCACCAACAGACCGGCTACTATGCCCGACGCTTGTGCCGAAGCCGAGACAACTCTGGCGGCTCTCCAGCCCGGTTTCGACTCCCGCATCGCGGTCGAACCGGTTGCAGAAGCTCCTTTCGACCGGCTCGACGTTGTGTTACACCTCGACACGCCACTCGCTTTGGAAGAGATAGAACGGATATATACCGATTTCTACGACGACCACAACTTCGTCTGGCTCCTCCCGAACACAACCCACATCGACGAGGATATGCGCGGAAGCAACAAATGCCTCCTTCAGCTCTCAAAGGAAGGGCAGACCCTGACCGTAAAAGGCACTCTCGATGCTCTCACCAAAGGATGCACCGGCAATGCCGTCCATATCATGGACCTCCTGTTCGGGCTCTACGAGCGCACGGGGCTTTCAATCTGACTTTTCATAAACCAAACAGACGGTGTGTATGTTAAAAATATACACACCGTTTTTTTGTCCTATGAAAGTCACATTCATGCTTCGATGCATTCTGCTTATCGCGCTGACTTCAGGCGCCGTAAGCCTTTATGCCGACAATCGACCGCTCGCCGAGCGTCACCGCGACTCTATCGCCGCCGACAATAAAATCATTTATTTCGGAAAAGGCGAAGAACCGCCCGCCGAC
>CABRLF010000089.1 GCA_902471685.1 uncultured Porphyromonadaceae bacterium | reverse complement strand
AACAATCGAAATGCCCTCCGGGCAATCAAAAAAAAACCCGCGGCCGGGATGGTCGCGGATTTTTATTCGATTTATCTCAACAATCAATAGGAAGGATTCTGCTTCCAGTTGGTGTTGCGTTCGAGGACTTCACGATGGATAGGCATCAGACGGCGATTCTTATCGGTTGCTCCAACACGTTCAACCCAGTGGAACTGAGTATGTTCTGCATTATCCCAGACTTTGTAACGGTTCTTTGCGCCCCAATCGTCTTCGAATCTGCCGAAGCGGATAAGGTCGTTACGGCGCCAGGGTTCCATGATAAGTTCACGGCTACGTTCGTCAAGAAGTTCATCGAAATTCATTGTCGAGCAATGAGGAGCGCTTGCACAATCACGTACTTCGTTTACCAGCGAAACCGGAGTAGCGCCGAGAGTAGCTGTTGCGCCACGGAGAATACATTCAGCTTTAGTCAGGAGAATATCAGCATAGCGGAAAATCGGGGTGTCGTTGGCCTGCTGACGATTCCACAGCTTGTAATCTTCTTCACGAGGAGGATATTTCCAGCATCGGGCGCCTTTACGGACATTCTCGAATGCGGTACCGTTTGCAATATTCTCAGGTGTTGCTGCAGGAGAGTTGGCATCGCCTACGCTAAGAATGCTGCCATCATCGAACTCAAAATCAGCAATAATATTCAATTGTCCGATTAACGAAGACTGATTAAAATCAGTTGCCCCATAGAGCATTACCGGCTCATTGGTTACATTATAATCACGATCCCATCTGTAAACCGGACCTGCGATAATCATTTCATTTCGTTCATCGCCGGGAAGGTTGAAACGCTTTACAGCTTCGGGGGTCATAGCGGCATTACCACCAATGGATTTCGCAGAAAGCCAGGTATAGGGATACGGCTGACAATTACTTTCTTTCTTGAATCCCATCCATCGGTGCCAGGTTGTACTGCCGTCTAATTTACCATCGGGATCAACATCGAGAGCATAGATGAAGTCCTTGATCTGAGAACCATTGTTAGGGAAGAATTTTTTACGATAGCCTTTGCCTACCTCGAATAGTCCTGACTGGATTATTTCATCACACCATTTCACGCAGTCGTTGAGTTTCTCATTGGGCGTATTATTGTCAACGGTAGTAATATCGTGTGTATAGACGCCCCAGTTTAGATAAAGCTTCACAAGAAGTGCGGCTGCCATCCAGTAGTTAGGCTTACCATATGTAGTGAGATCATTTGCCTTGCTGAGACCACCTTCCTGAGAGAGAATTTCAAGCAGCTCGCTTTCAATGAATTTGGCCACTTCAGCACGCGGCTGACGGTCGATTTTTTCTCCTTCCTCCATACGGCGATTCAGGATAGGGCAGTCTCCGTAGAGCTCCATCATCCAGAAATGATAGTAGGCTCGCATCGCACGGACAGGCGCAACCAATGGGTCTCGAAGTTCCGCACCGCCATAAGCTGCAATCACCTTATTGGTCTGCGTACATCCATTCATGCATCCATCAATAATCTTGGTATTCCAGTTCTCAGGGGTGAGACAGTGAATCGAGCCGTTGATAGAACGTCCGTCATCATAGTAATTGCTTCGGCCAAAGCATATACCCATAATTTCGTCACCCTGATTTACCACGCCTTCATTGAAGTCGCGGCCGAACCAGCCATGAAGGAAGCCATAGCAGCCGTTGAATTCGCTTTCGTAAATAATAGGATTGTTTGGAAGTGTGGTGTACTTATTGTCGATTGGAGTATCGAGATCAGTACATGACGTCATGGAGGCTGCAGCTATGACAAGCGCACCGACAGTCAATTTTTTGATATATAATTTCATAGTTGATCGACTTAAGAATTAGAAGTTAATTGTAGCGCCGACAAGGATCTGACGGGAACGGGGGAAATGATCCCAGCGAGTATCCCAACCGGGTTCGAGACCGCCAAGATTGATTTCAGGATCGCGGCCCTTATAGCTCGTGATGGTGAATACGTTGTTTGCACTTACATAGAGGCGGATATCGTTGAGCCAGCCGTCGAAACAGTTGCGGAATGTATAGCCCAATGTAACAGTTGAAAGTTTGAAATAGCTGCCGTTTTCAAGGTAGCGGTCCGAAGGATACTGTGCAAGACCATCGGTTGCAAGCTGTTCGTCCATTACAGAAGCGAGAACATTTTTGCCATCGCGGATATGACCTATATAGCTGAAGTAAGCGCGGGGTTCGTTAAAAATCTTCTGGCCGAATACGCCGGTAAAGAAGAGGTTGAGATCCCAGTTCCTATAGGTGAAGCTGTTGTTCCAGCCCATAGTCAGCTTAGGCTGTGCGTTACCGACATAAGCGCGGTCCTTATCTTTGGGCTCCATTGTTGTCTGACGAGAACCATCGGCGTTGAGTGCATACTCGCCGGTTTCAGCATCGCGAACGTAGAATGTCGATACTCCATCTTCATTATATCCGGCCCATTCCCACATATAGAAAGAGCCAATCGGTTTGCCTTCGACGATACGCTGCACGTTGCAACCCTGCGAAAGGCCGGGCATATCAGGATCGAGACGATTGAGGATGCCGGCATTAAATTCGCTGTTGGAAACGCTTACAACCTTATTGCTGTTGTGCGAGAGGTTGAGAGACGTGTTCCATGTAAAATCACGTGTCTGAACCGGTATTGCATTAATTGTCAGTTCGACACCACGGTTACGCATCTTGCCGACGTTGGCGGTGAGCTTGTCCACGGGGAATATGGCGGTCGAAACGGGATAGTCCCAGATCATGTCCTTGGTACTCTTGTTGTAGTACTCGATAGTACCGTTGATACGACCGTTGAGGAAAGCGAAATCGAGACCGAGGTTGAACATCGTGGTTGTCTCCCATTTCAGGTTATCGTTGACATTTCGCGCGGAGTTAATAGATTTATAGCTTTCTACCTCTCCAGTCTCAGGATTGATGTATTCGAAACGCGTGCCTGCATTGTAGAAGAACCGTGCAGTGTAGATATCAAAGCCCTGTGCATTACCACTCTGACCCCAGCCCGCGCGGAGCTTGAGATCATTAAAGATGCCGAGGTCCTTGATGAAGTTTTCCTCACCAAGACGCCATGCAACCGAAGCCGAGGGGAATGTTGCCCACTTATTGTTCGAACCGAAAGTCGAGGCACCATCACGACGCACAGCGGCCTGAAGGAGATACTTGCTCGCATACGAATAATTGACACGGCCATAGAACGAAATCATGCGGGTAAGTGATGCAGTATTGCCCCATGCGGGATCGGCATCCCAGCTGTTGGCCATTCCGAGGTCATTCCACCATAATTGATCATCATAGTAATTATAGCCTTTTGCACCAAATCCGTCACCCTTATTTCGTTCTTCCCATGAGTAACCGGCCATGAGTGCAAGCTTGTGGTCATTGCCGAATTGCTTGTCGTAATTGCCATAAATTTCCATCAGCTTGGCATAATCGTCCTTTACGTTACGTTCCAGATCGCCGTGGCGTGTGTTGGTCTGCGACTGAGTCGAGAAATAAGCACGATAATGCTCGTTTTGAGTCTCATAAGAGAAGTTTGCATTCAGGAGCAGTCCTTCGATGATTTTCAGCGAAGCCTTACCGGTAACCTGAAAACGCTTGAAAGTTCTCTTGGAAGCATCCTCGTATACCATGGACAGCGGGTTATAGTAAGCTGAAATACTCTTATTGCTGTACCAGGTTCCATCCTCATTATAAACTGGTTCCAGAGGAGAATAAGTGTACATAGCCTGATAAACCGAAGTACCCTGCTTGCCACGCGGAACGCCCCATTCGTTGCGGACGTTTCCGTTTACACCTACAGAAAGTGTGAGACGATCCTTAAGGGTCTTAGTCTCAACATATGCACGTGCTGTGAAAAGATTGTTGCCAACGCCCTTGATGATACCATCACGCTTTGTATAGTTGACAGAAGCGGTGTACGAGGTGGTTTTGCTGCCGCCGGTAATCGAGAGGCTATGATTGGTTGCAAAACCTGTGCGCTGTACTTCCTTGGCCCAGTCTGTGTTGGCGCCTTTATCATTAGTGATATTGATGTCATTGTCCTTGGCATACTGACGCAGCTGAGCGGCCGTCATCATCTTGTGGTCATTGGCGATTTTCTCCCAGGATACATATCCCTGATATGATACTCGGGCCGGACCTTCGCTTCCGCGCTTGGTAGTGACGATGATAACGCCGTTAGCAGCCTTCGAACCGTAGATAGCGGTGGCGGATGCGTCGCGGAGGACGTCGATGCTTTCGATATCGTTGGGCGAGATAAGGTTGAGCTGTACACCGGGGATACCGTCGACAACGTAGAGAGGCTCGGTAGAACCGTTAAGAGTCGAGGCACCGCGGAGGGTCATGGAGTTCACACCGCCGTTAGGGTCGGAGTTCTGTACTACCACAAGACCGGGGACCTTACCCTGAAGGAGCTGACCGGGATCAGTGTAGGCACCTACATTGAGGTCCTTGGCCTGCACGGAAGTAATCGATCCGGTCAGGTCCTTGCGCTGCATGGAGCCGTAACCGATAACCACAACTTCGTCGAGAAGAGCGTTGTCCTCTTCCAGCACGATAGTGAGGTTATTGCCTTTCACATTGACAACTTTGGTTTTATAACCGATATAGGATACAGTGAGTTTCGAACCCTGAGCCGCGCTGATAGCGAAATTACCATCGATATCGGTGGTGACACCGACGCCATTGTCCCCACGGACACTGACACCGATCAGAGGTTCATTGGAGGGGTCTGTCACAAGGCCCTTGACTATGCTCTGAGCCGAGACTCCGAGCGATGCAGCCATACATAGAAGCAGGATGAAAGCACGTACAAGCATAGTACGCCCGCTTATCTGCTTCTTCTCTTTCTGAGTTGCAAGATACATGAATAGATCCAAGATTAAGTTATTAATTGGTTGTTTTCTTTATCCTTAAGTGATATAGACTTTTCATGACTTCCTAACACGGAAGTACGATTGGTTACTGGCAACAAAGTTAAATGATATTTTTTATTCTTTACGCTTGGTTTACATTTATTAACTAAATTAACCCTAACGAGGCTTCAGTCTCTTAAAAATATTGATTTTTTAAATGTATATAACTCCGAATTGACGGAAAAATCATTACTTTTGCAGCCGATTCAGCACCGCAAGGCGCAAAAGTGTAATTTAACACTGTTAACATACCATGGCTCAACTTGTCAAAAAGCAATATCTGCTGCCGTTCATCCTCATCACCTCGCTGTTCTTCATGTGGGGATTTGCCCGCGCGGTGCTCGACGTCCTCAACAAGCATTTTCAGGAGACCCTCTCCATCTCCATCACCCAGTCCACCCTGATCCAGACCACGACCTATCTGGGATATTTTCTGATGGCTCTTCCGGCCGGTATCATCATCACTCGCCGCGGCTACCGTTTCGGAGTAGTGATGGGCCTCCTCCTTTTCGGCCTCGGAGCGCTTATTTTTATCCCGGGGGAACAACTGATGTCGTTCCCCGTATTCTTAGGAGCGCTCTTCGTTATCGGCTGCGGCCTTGTGATGCTTGAGACAGCCGCCAACCCATACGCCACCGAACTCGGCGATCCCGCTACCGGCGCGAGCCGCCTCAATCTCGCCCAGTCGTTCAACGGGCTCGGATGCATCCTCGCGCCTGTCATCGTAGGCGGTTTCCTTTTCTCGGGCAAAGGCAACAGCGTGGCTCTCCCCTACTCCATAATGGGCGTTGCAGTACTCGCAGTCGCACTCCTCTTCACCCGCATGAAGCTGCCTGAGATCAGTCAGGCTCCGGAAGCGGGCGAAGACGAAGCCCCGATGACAATCCGCGAGACTATAAAATGGCTCTGGAGCCGCCGACGCTTCCGTATCGGCGTGATGGCTCTCTTCTGCTACGAGATAGCAGAGATTTCCATCAACAGCCTCTTTATCAACTACGCCACTTCCGACGGATGGATGGACAAGACCACGGCATCGCTCGTCCTCTCATTCGGTGCTTTAGGGCTCTTCATGCTTGCCCGCGTGACAGGCTCGTGGGTCATGAGCCGCATCCAAGCGGAGAAAGTGCTGCTTTTCTGCGCAGTTATGACTGTCCTCGGCGCACTTGCCGTAACCGCCGATATCGGCGCCGTCTCGAAAGCGGGTGTATTCGTCTGCTATGCTTTCGAGGCAATCATGTTCCCGACAATATTCGCAATAACAATCGTAGGCGTTGGCCGCGCATCCAAAATAGCATCTTCATTCCTGATGATGACTCCTCTCGGAGGCGCTGTCGGTACTCTCCTCATGGGTCTGGTAGCCGACTCCACTTCAATGTCCACCGCCTTTATAGTTCCAGCTGCCGGCTATGCGTTCGTTCTCCTCTACGCCATCGCTGCCGCTGCCAAGAAATTCGACAAATGACAAACCAGAACTCAACCAGAATCCCCGGAATATGCTGCATAGGGCATATCACCCTTGATAAAATCGTAACCCCTCTCTTCACAAAGCATATGCCCGGCGGAACGGCATACTATTTCGCCAATGCACTGCATAAATTCGACCACAGCAATTTCAAACTTGTCACCTCGCTCGGCGAGACAGAAATGAGCACTGTGACCGAGCTGCAGAATCTCGGACTCGACGTCGATGTAATTCCCAGCCGGAAGACAGTATACTTCGAGAACAAATACGGCGAGGATATGAACGACCGCACGCAGCGCGTGCTTGAAGTCGCCGATCCCTTCACTGTCGAAAAGCTTCAGAATGTAGAGGGTCAGGTTTTCCACCTCGGCACACTCACTGCCGACGACTTCGACCTCGACGCAATCCGCTACCTCGCCTCCAAAGGCAAGGTATCCGTCGACATACAGGGTTATCTCCGGAAGGTCGTGGACCACAATGTCATCCAGGTGGATTATGACCTCAAACGCGAGGCTATGCCATATTTCAGCATTCTCAAGGCCAACGAGAAAGAAATGGAAGCTCTTACCGGATCTACCGACCCGCACACAGCGGCACAGATTCTCGCCGAGTGGGGATGTCCCGAAGTGCTCCTCACATTAGGCGACAAGGGCTCATTGATATACGTCGACGGCGAATTCATCGAAATCCCGGCGATTCCCACAAAGAACGTAATCGACGCCACCGGCTGTGGCGACACATATATGGCCGGTTATCTCTACCTCCGCAGCCTCGGGGCCTCGCACTACGATGCCGGAGTATTCGCAGCCGCCATGTGCACAATCAAGATCGGCCATTCCGGGCCTTTCTGCGGCACAATGGAAGATGTGAACCGCACCATCGTTGCCGCCGGACTCCAACCCTGGTCCATAGAAGCCCAGTCATAACAGATTATAGCATAAAAATGCTCCGCGCCGTCGAAAACAGCGCGGAGCATTTTTATATCCGCATTTCACCGGATGTTCTCTTCAAAAAAATCGTCGAGTGCCGTCTGATTGATTCCGGCATGGGCAATCTTCCCGTCAGGGCTTATCACCATGAAAAACGGGATGAATCCGAATCTGTAGCTGTCGCGTATCGCACCGGCACGGTCGGGCGTAGCCCAAAGCTGTGTCCACGGCATCTGTTCCTGCTCCATAGCCTTGTGCCATGCATCTTCATCCGTATCGAGCGAGCAAGAAAGAATGGTGAGCCTGTCACCATAAGTCTCGTGAATGCTCTTCAGGTGCGGAATAGCAGCCCGACAGGGACCGCACCACGACGCCCAGAAGTCGACAAACACATAATTCTTGCCTACGAATTCCGAAATTTTCCGTTCGGTACCTTTTTCATCGACCACAGAAAAATCCCGATATGGCATATCGCGCATCACCTTGCGTGCGCCGCGCACCGCCTCCATGACGGCCTGTCGCCGCACTGTATCGGCCATGGCTGCAGCACCGGCCTCTACACGGTTCAGTTCCGGCTCCGACATGGCAAACGGAATGCGAAGCTTCTCCAGCACAAAACGACCCGAAATGCTGTATTCGGGATGAGCTGCGACAAAAGTTTCTGTAGCCTCGTCCATTCTCGTCTGAGCAGCCCGTACATCGGCCGACAGCATAATTTTGTACGGATCATTTTTCGGTCGGGTGCGGAAATTAAAGAATTTTTCCTGTGCATCCTTCACGTGCAGATCATGTGCCAGTGTAGCGTCGCGGTATTCGTGGTACTGCCTCTGCGCCTCGCCTCCTGTGATATGCACACGGTCCTCAAGCAGACGCCCGTGACGGCCCTGATAGAATGCTGGAGGCAGACTGTCGACCGTCTCCGCGACTATCGTATATTCTGCGTTTTCAACCATCAAAGGTATGGAGAAGGCCCTGCCGTCGCCATCGGGCAATTCTATCCGTATCTGCGCTATGGTCGGAGAACCGACAGCCCCTTCGAGAACGAAAGCGTTTGTCTGCGAAACAGTATCTCCAAGGTCCCGGTCCTGATATATATCACGCCCCTGAAGGCTGACTTTAGATCCGGCAACAAGACCGGGAATAGTGCCGCGAATAATATATCGGTCTGCCGCCGAAACTCCGAAGAACAGGAGAGCGGCCGACATACCCAGCAATACTTTTCTCATCATGCTTTTATATTAAAAGAGTGTGCCATGGCTCATTATCGATATTCCACGACAATGAATCATGGCACACTGTGTATTCCTAATCAGATATTATCAGTTCTCGGGGTTGAGCACTACCGTGCGGTAGTTGCCCTGAGCGATGAGAGCCTTCATGAAGTTCTGCACTTTTTCGGGGGTAATCGATGCAAGAGTCTTCTCGGTGTCGAAGAATGTGTTGACACCGTTGACCGAGGTAGCAGTCATGGCGCCGAGCCATGTTCTGTTGCGTTCGAGACCTTCCTTGTATTCCTTCTGCATGTACTCAATAACGGGTTTGATTTCGTCTTCACGAACGTTCGTCTGCATTTCCTCGAACATCTGACGGATGACAGTCAGAACTTCGTCGCGGACTTCCGGTTTCATCGGGAAGCCGGTCTGAATCATCGTGTTCATGCCGGGGATACGCGACATTGAAGCGTTTGCTCCGATGGAATATACAGCACCCATTTCCTCACGAACCTTGTTGAGGAGACGCTTTGAGAGCACCTGGGCGGATATGCTGGCAAGGAGCTTATTCTCGGAGGTATAAGGCATGTCGCCCATCAGTGCGATGAATACCCATGTCTGCGGGGTTTCCATCTTTGTAGTGAAAGTATCGGTCTTTGTACCGCCGTTGGGCAAGAACTGTGGATTGATGGTGAATTCCTCTGTCACGGTCTTCCCGTCGGCCGGCAGAGTGGCCACATACTGTTCAAGCAGTGGCTTGAGAGCTTCAATATCGATATCACCTACAAAGTAGAAAGTATAGTCGGCAGCATTAGCCATTGCATCACGGACAACACCTTTTATGACATTGCGGTCGGCAGCCTTGACATCGGCAGCAGTAATCGGACGCATGAAAGGACTGTTGAACAGCGATTCCATCATATCTTTCTGGAAGATATACTGGGGATCGGTTTCCTGATTGGCCATCGCTCCGGCAGCACCGTCGCGTGCGGCAATGAATTCGTCTTCCTTTATATCAAGACCTGTGAACGTGGCATAGAGGAGTTCCATAGCCGAAGGAAGATCCTTGACTGTGGAGGAACCGTTATACTGGCGCAGGTAGCTGTCCATCTGGAAGGTCGAGCCTACAGATTTTCCCTGAAGATATTTGCGTACATCGGAATTAGTATAGTCATAATATGAAGATACCGAAAGTCCGCTCGGCATGAATAGTACCGAAGGTGCATTTTTGGGATCGAGAGTTGCGATTCCTTTGCCCTTGGCCATACCGGTGAAGAAGATTTCATTAGGCTTGTAGTCGGTTTTCTTCACATATACTTTCACGCCATTGCTGAGAGTGAATACAGTGGCATCCCATGTATCGTCGTGAGCGGTTGCAGTGATTTTGCCGGGAGCGGGAAGCGAAGGAATGAGGGGATCTTCGCGCATGGTATCCTTGTAAGGTTCGATATTCTCTGCCTCGACACCTTTGATTGATGCAGCTATCTGCTCTTCGCCGGGAACAGGAACATCCTCTTTGTCGGGGAAGAGTCCGAGGACTACACGGTTGTCGTTGGTAATCATTTCTGCGAGAGCCTGATTGATAACCTGAAGAGGAACTGCCTGCATCATCTGTTCGAACATCGATTTCTCATACTCCACCGAGGGGATAGGTTCGTTCTTGGTGAAATTGGCGGCGTACTCCTTAGAGAAAGAGCCGTTCTGGCGATGGTCGCGGCCTTGATATATGCGGTCGAGGCTGGCAGCCAGATTAGCCTTGGCGCGGTCGTATTCGCTTTCTGTAAATCCTCCGCGGGCAGCGCGCAGGAGTTCACGATATGCCTGCTCGAAAGCCGGCATTATGTCATTGTCCTTCGATGATACCGAGAGATCGAGCGCTCCGGCGGTATTGGATACAAAGAAATCTCCGATAGAGATGCCCGCTCCGCTGAATTTGGCGTCAGGACGGGAGGAAATATCAGCATAACGGCTGTTCATCATCGAGCAGATCATGCTGGAGATATAGCTGACAGGGAAATAAGCCTGTGTATTGCGGTATTCACGCGGAAGGAAGAGAGAATTGTTCTTGAACATAAATTCAAGAGCCGGAGCGGTAATTTCCTTATCCTTACCGATAGCATAGATTGTGCCGGGAGTATCCTCGACGGGGAAATAGACGCGTTCGGCAGGATTTGCGGGCATCTTGATAGGCGAGAATATCTCCTTTATCTTTCCTTCGATATAGGCGGGATCGACATCTCCTACTACGATAATAGCCTGGTTGTCCGGACGATACCATTTGTGATAATAGTCGATGAGAGCCTGGGGTTCAAAGTTATCCACCACTTCCATCGTACCGATGGGCAGACGCTCGCCGTAGCGGTTGCCTGGATAGATGACCGGAAGAAGTTTCTCCAGTACACGCATCTGGCCTACATTGTTCTGGCGCCATTCCTCGTGGATCACACCGCGCTCGGCATCGATTTCCTTGGGGTCGAGAGTAAGATCGCACGACCAGTCATGAAGAATGAGAAGACAGGAATCCTGCACCGATTTACGGGCCACAGGTACGTTGGAGATATTGTAGACAGTCTCATCGATCGAAGTATAGGCGTTGAGGTTCTGACCGAATTTCACGCCGACCGACTCGAGCCAGTTGATGATTCCTTTTTCGGGAAAATTCTTAGTTCCGTTGAAGCACATATGCTCCAGAAAGTGAGCCAGACCGCGCTGGTTTTCTTCCTCAAGAATGGAGCCCACTTTCTGCGCGATGTAGAAGTCGGCCTGCCCTTTCGGAGTCTCATTGTGTCGGATATAATACGTCATGCCATTGTCAAGCTTGCCTTTGATGACAGCGGAGTCGACGGGAATCGTCGGAAGTTGCTGCATGTCCTGGGCATCGGCGGTTCCGGCGGCGGCAACAAACAGCATC
>CABRLF010000088.1 GCA_902471685.1 uncultured Porphyromonadaceae bacterium | reverse complement strand
CGCGGCGCTTTATGTCATCGACATTACCATCTTCACCGTCTGCCTCACGGACAATCGCCAGTTTGAGGCTGTCGATCAGGCTATATAGGGCGGCCGTCCGTGTCCTGACTGCCATGGCACGGTCGTACCATACCTGTCCTTTATCGGGGTTCTGCTCGGCGAGTCCCTGCAGCTGAGCCAGAATCGACTCATTGCGGTTGCCGAAATTTGTATTTGAGCGGTTCAGACCTTCATGCACCTGCGTGAATCCGTCGAGGACATCGCTCGACACATTCAGTGCAAGCATAGCTGTCAGAACGATGTACATCAGATTGATCATCTTCTGACGGGGCGAAAGTCTTGTAATATTTTCTGACATTTAAACCACTAAAAAATAATGGATTGACAAAAATCAACGGTTGTCCGCTCCGCTGGACGGCATATGCGCGGAGTCGGGAGGCGTCATGCCTGGGCGGTACATATTGACCGTCATCGCCTCCACCATACGCTCGTAGATGGAATTGAGCTGCTGCATATAGCGGGCCATACGTTCGGTCTCCTCGCAGTAGCGCACGCTCTGGGCTGCCGATTTCTCATACATGTCGCGCATATCCTTGATGCCGCGGTTGACACGTTCGATAGCATCAACCTGCGATGAGACAGTGCGGAGCTGCAGCTCATATATGGTATTGAGCCCGGCTATATTGCGGTCAAGATTCTGCATCTGGGTCACATAACCCTGAGAACTGCCGGAAATTGCAGCTGAATTCTCAGTGATAGCCCTGAAGCTTTCCAGAAGGGTCTCCGAAGCCTGTGTGAGAGTCGACGTAGCAGCATGAAGCCGGTCCATATCCTCGGCCACAGAGGCCATTCGCTCGATATACGTTTTCGTGATATCCTCTACACCGGATACTGTGGCATCTGTCTGCGACATGCCTTGAACGGAAGTCACAGCTGCGTTAACGACCGGAGCTGCGACCACACCCTGCTGCTTCAGCACGGGATTGTCACGAAGCGCCTCGGCCACATCTTCCGGAGCTTCCTCAGCACCCTGTGGTGTTCCTTTCAATGCCGGGAATACATCTTCCCAGTGATATTCCTTCGGCGGACGGTCGAATGCCGTGAGAACGAACATCAGCACTTCCGTACCCATACCGATGGAGAGAAGCACGTTGCCGCCATGAAGATTCAGAATCTTGAAAAGCGCACCCCAGATAACCACTGCGGCACCGATTGAATAGGCGAAATTGAAAAAACGCTGCCCTTTCTCCGAGCGGATAAACGACCCGAGGCCGCGCTTGTATTTCTTTACTTTTTCGATTGTCATAACTGTGAAATGCAGTGAAGAAAGTTAGCGTTTGCGGTTTTGCTTCTGTCCTTTCGCAAAGCCGATCTGAGTGCGGACGCAACGGAATCCGATATAGCTGCGCTGCTCGTTCTGATATTCCCACATGCGGAGGTCGGCGCGGATATTGTGCGCCACATCTTTCCAGGAACCGCCACGGATTATCTTGCGCTTCATCTTATAGGGATCCTCGACAGCGGCGTCATAGCGGTATTCGGGATTGAGGTCGCTGGTAAGTCGGCCAACACTTTCGGTGAAAGCGGTTGAAGTCCACTCGCTCACGTTACCTGCCATATCGTAAAGGCCGAAATCATTGGGTGCATATGTGCCTACACGCGACGAAATGAGTTGTCCGTCCTTCACATAGTTTCCTTCCATAGGCTTGAAATTGGCATAGAAGCATCCTTTGTCATCGCTCATGGTCAGATCACCGTCCCAGGGATACATATTCTCATCCACACCGGCACGGGCCGCATATTCCCATTCGGCCTCAGTCGGCAGACGGTAAGGCTCGATATAGATTCCTTCCTTGCCAAGCGAACGCTTGAGATAGTCGGTACGCCAGTTGGCAAAGGCATTCGCCTGCTCCCAGCTGACTCCTACAACCGGATATTCGTTATATCCGCCATGACTGAAATACATGCGGACATAAGGCTCGTTGTAGGCGTTCTCGAAGTCGTTGACCCATGCGGTGGTGTCGGGATAGACGTTCACGATATAAGTGTTGAGGAAGTCATAGTCGCCGGTCAGACCGCGGGTAATGGTCCGACGCACTATCTCGCCCTCTTCATTTATAAAAGCGGTATCTTTCGTTATCAGAGGCACATCGGTGGGCGTGGGCTTGTCGGTATTATACTCGCGGCGGCGCGGATCGAGACGGTTGCGGCGACGCGAAGCCTCAGTCTGATTGAAAACCTCATAGCGGTAGTTCAGCTGAGCGTCATCAAGCTCGCGCACTCCCGTAATGGGATTCGTCCTGTAGAGACTTTCGATTGCCCGCTGTTCGTCCTCGTTGGCATTCCGCCAGGGGATAGGCTTATTCCAGTTCAGGTGCGGCTTGACGGGATTGCCTTCGCGGTCTTCTTCTATTTTGAAATCCTCATTTCCGCCGTACGCGGGATCGGCCAGACGCTCGCGGATGATTGAGTCGCGGACCCAGTAGACGAACTGCTTGTACTTGCTGTTCGTAATCTCCGTCTCATCCATCCAGAATCCGTCGACAGAAATACCCCTCGCGCTGGCCCGAAGATTCCACAGCGAATCGGCTTTCCCCGGCCCCATTTTTATGGATCCGCGATCGACGAGCACCATTCCGTATGGAGTGGGTTCTGTCCACGACGTACCGCCTACTCCTGTCACTTCTCCGCCGGCCGCCGAGCGGCTTCCGCCTACGGCGCAGGAAGCGAGAGCGGCGCCCGCGATGCACGTTATTATTATCCGGTTGGCAATTTTCATATTTTATTTTTTGTAATCAGAATCATTAATAAGACTGAGCGGGCGCTACATGATACGCACGCTCTTGTGACGGTGTGTATTCCGCTCCGAAAGATCGATTTTCAGACTGTAGCCGACGAATAGCTCATGGCTGCCGGACGATGCCGAGCGTATCGCCGAGGTGTTGTAATCATAACTGTAGCCGATATAGAAATTCTTTATCTCGGCGGCTACAGTGGCTATCACAGCATCCTTCCAGCGGTAGCCGAGGCCGAAAGAGAACATGCGGCGGTAACGCGCACACGCCATCAGTTCGCCGGTTGTGAATCCGAAATCGCTACGGACCATTACGGAGGGTACTACTTCAAATAACGTGTTTTTCACCGGAATATTGCATCCGCCTATAAAACAGAGCGTTCTTTTGACTTCAAATTCATACCGCCGCTCTCCCGACGTCTCAGATCCGCCAGCCGAATTCTCTGCATTCATGCTTATGGATGGCGACGTGAGATGCGCACACGAAAGCCCTGCAAAAAACCGCGGATGCTCGTACCACACTCCGGCACCGAAGTCTATAGCCGAGCCATGGATGTCCGTTGTAGGAATCGCATCGTCGTTTCCCTGATGATAATCGTCGTTGTCGGGCAGATATACCTCCGAACCTTTGAAACTCTGGTCGAGAAGTCCGACCTGAAGTCCGACAGAGAACATTCCGCCCCACTTCCGGATTTTATAGGCTATCTGCGCTCCTACATCCAGAGTATGATACAGCCCTATGCTCTCCTGCGATACACGCACACCGGCGCCGAGCCGCTTTTTCCCGATTTTGAAAGGCATGTCGGCCACGCCGAGGAATGTCTTGGGCGCATTGTCGATTCCTACCCATTGCAGTCGGCCACCGCCGCGGATGCGCAGAAAATCTGTATTCCCGACCGCCGACGGATTATAGAACGACGGCACCTCATAGAACTGCGACAGCGCCACATCGGTCTGGGCTCCGGCGGCAAACGCCGTCAGAAACACAGTAAGCAGCAGAATCCGGAATAAGAGCCTTTTCATGAACGCTATTCAAAATAGAAGGTGAGCACAACCATCCTGGATGTGGCCTTGGCGAGCGATTGCGTGAATTTATATGCCGCAGGATTATCGGTCAGATCCGGGCGGTCATGGACGAGCATATCCCGTAGTCCGAAACAGAACTTGATCTCGGGATTCAGCTTGAAATAGGGAAGATAGAAATCGCATCCGAATCCAACCGACAGATAGAAGTCCGACGGTTTGAGTTTAAGTATATCGTTTTTCTTTTTTGCCACATCGAAGGCCGGCATGATGCCGCCTACAACATAGGGCCGTGCATTGCGGTAGCGCATGGCAGCATATTTTATGTCGAGCGGCAATACCACGAATGTCGACTTGATATTCTGGCGATCGGTCAGTTCGCCCCTGACCTCACGCATGGTGATATCGCGGCTTCCGAAATACATGCCCGGCGTAAAGCGCAAAGAGAAATAATCGTTCAGCCTCCAGTCGACAAGAGCGTTGACTGTAAATCCTGGCTGATAATTAGGCTGCTCCATACGCCATTCCTCTCCCTCAGACGTGATAAATCCATTATGGGTAAACGACAGATCGGAGCAAAACATTCCGACCGAGAATCCCAGATGGACGCGCCTCAGATCGGCATATGGCATATTCTGAATCTTGTCGTTGAAAACACGAGCCGACGCCGGAAGCGCGACGGCGTATCCGACAAGCAGAAAAAGGAACAGAAATCTCAAGTACTTCATCAGAAAGATAACGTAGATGAAGTACTTTTATTGCATTTTTCGGGGGACAAGATGACTGATTGCGATTCCCATATCGCGAAAAAACAGCGACATGGGGGTAAGAATGGGCCGAAACTGCGTATCCTGTGTAGGCGAGAATACATTGAGGGCCGACGGAATACACGCCACGTCTATAATCTCCGGCATATCGACTGCGTCGCCGTCGATATGTGCTACGCCGCCTGTCTTGCGCAATATGCGCGCATTCGTTGTCCTGATAACATCCATATAGGCATTTTTCCGGACGAGTCCCGTGAGAATGTCTATTCCCGCCAGTGCCTCGGAGAGCAGATTGCCACCATGCACTATCGTGATATCCAGTTCGCCGTCGGTAACCGAGGCGTGCGGCGCGATGAAAGCGTTGTTCCCGTACTGCGAGGCATTGCAGCACACCACCAGAAACGCTTTCTCGGTGATAACATGACCGTTTACTTCTATTGTATATTCCTCGGGATGGAATTTGATATACTCGCTGATAGTATGCTTGAGGTACATCAGCAGCCCACGGCTGTGCTCGCGCGCGCACCGCTCGCTCACAGCGGCATCGAATCCTATGCCGAAGGTGCAGAAGAACGGACGTCCGTTGACCGACCCATAGTCAATCCGGACGATATTGTTCTGATTAATAACTTTGAGAGCCATCTCTGGGTCCACAGGGATACCGAGGTGGCGTGCCAGGCCGTTGCCCGAGCCTGTGGGAATGATGCCGAATGCAGTATCCGACCCTGCGAGAGCTGCGGCAATTTCGTTGACAGTGCCGTCGCCCCCGCAGGCCAGGACAGCGCCGTAACCGGCCGACGCTGCAGCGCGGGCGAGTTCGGCTCCGTGTCCCGGTCCTTCGGTGAAGACTACTTCGTAATCCATGCCGTCCTTGTCCATTTTCTTGCGAAGACGAGGCACTATCCGCGTCTTCGATGCGGTTCCGGAAGCCGGATTCACCAGAAGGAGATACTTCATTTCGTTCATTCCTGAGATTCTTTTTCAGAAAATTCCATCAGATAAGCCTTGATGAAATCATCGAGATCACCGTCCATAACACCCCCGACATCGGAAGTCTGATAGTTGGTGCGGTGGTCCTTCACGCGCCGGTCGTCGAAGACATAAGAGCGGATCTGTGAGCCCCACTCGATTTTCTTCTTTCCTGCTTCGATTTTATTCTGCTCCTGCATGCGGTGCTCGAGTTCTTTCTCATAGAGAATCGAGCGCAGGTGACGCAAGGCGTTCTCCTTGTTCTTGGGCTGGTCGCGGGTTTCGGTATTCTCGATGAGAATTTCCTCTTTCTCCCCGGTATACGGATCGGTGAACTGGTAGCGGAGACGGACGCCCGACTCGACCTTGTTCACATTCTGACCGCCTGCACCGCCCGAGCGGAAGGTATCCCACGACATAAGGGCCGGTTCGATTTTCACCTCGATGGTATCGTCGACCAAAGGAGTAACGAAAACCGACGCAAACGACGTCATGCGTTTTCCCTGAGCATTGTAGGGCGACACACGCACCAGACGGTGTACACCGTTCTCGCTCTTGAGGTAACCGTATGCGAAGTCCCCCTCGATATTGAGAGTACAGCTCTTGATGCCGGCCTCGTCGCCTTCGATAAGGTTCGCAACGGAGAGTTTGTATCCGTGCGCCTCGGCCCAACGCATATACATGCGCATGAGCATCGAAGCCCAGTCCTGGCTTTCGGTACCGCCGGCGCCGGAATTGATCTTGAGAACGGCGCTCATCACGTCGGCCTCCTCGCGGAGCATATTCCGGAGTTCCAGTTCCTCAAGGAGCTTGCGGGCATGCGCATAGGCATGGTCGACTTCTTCCTCGGTGACGATTTCCTCTTTCAGAAATTCCATGGCAAGTTTGAGCTCGTCGACAGCGCCTTCAAGCTCGGTGTAGTCGGCCACCCATTTCTGGAGGTCCTTGATTTTTTTCATCTGTTTGTGTGCGGCATCCGCATTATCCCAAAAGCCGTCGGCCATTGTGCGGAGCTGCTCTTCTTCGACGGCTATTTTCTTCCCGTCGATGTCAAAGATACCTCCTCAGCGCAAGCATACGCTCAAAAGTCTCTTTTAATTGTTCCTGTGTAATCATATTTTTATATTCGCGAAAATTTTTGCAAAGTTAAGAAAAAATTTCCATTCGCCGAAACTCCGCCGTTTGGCCGTTCGGCAGAAAATAGCTAACTTCGCGTTCCTATGGAACAGGAATTCACATCCACCCTCCTTGAAAACGCAGTCACGGCTCTCTCCCGTCTTCCGGGTGTGGGACGCAAGACCGCCATGCGCTTCGCCCTGCATCTGCTGCGGCGCCCCTCCGACGAGGCCGTCGGCCTCGGGCAGGCCATCATTGACCTCCGCACAGGCATACGCTACTGCCGCATCTGTCATAATATCAGCGAAACGGACTTATGCCCCATCTGCTCGTCTCCCCGACGCAACGCAGCTCTGGTATGCGTTGTGGAGAATGTACGCGACGTGATGAGCATCGAGAACACCCGCCAGTTCGACGGGCTCTATCACGTCCTCGGAGGTCTCGTATCTCCTGTCGACGGCATCGGTCCCGATATGCTTGAAATCAACTCGCTCGCCGACCGCGTCCGCGCAGGCGGCATATCCGAGATAATTCTCGCCACCGGTGCCACAGTCGAAGCCGATACGACCAACTATTATATCTACCGTCTGCTTTCACGCATTTCGCCCGACATAAGAATCACCCAGCTTGCACGCGGAGTATCGGTCGGCGACGAAATAGGATACACCGACGAAGTGACACTCGCCCGGTCCATAACAGCCCGCACACCCTTCGAGCTATAACTACTAGCTCGTAACTTGTAACTCGTAACTCGTAACTATAACCTCTGACCTAAATTAGTTTCGTGTAGCGGCTTTAGTCACTTAAAACTTAGTAACTCGTAACTATGACCTCTGACCTAAAACTTCGTGCCGTCGAGCCCTCCGACCTCGACTTCCTCTATATGCTCGAATCGGCCGAGGGATGCGCGCAGGCATCGCTCAATTCCGCTCCGGTCAGCCGCCAGCTGCTCTGGGAATATATACAGTCGTATACAGCCGATATTTTTGCCGCCGGGCAGCTCAGACTCATTATCGAGGCAGATGAAGACGGGCAGAAACTCAGGGTCGGCACAATCGACATATCCGAATTCGAACCCCTCAACCGCCGAGGATTCGCCGGCATCATCATCGCTCCGGAATACCGTAGACGCGGTTATGCCCGCACTGCCCTGACTCAGCTATGCGACTACGCATCCACAACATTAGGCATGCATCAGCTCGCCGCTGTCGTAGCAGTCGACAACGCCGCTTCGATAGCCCTCTTCAAATCCTGCGGCTTCAAAAGCACCGGCCGCCTCCGCTCTTGGATCCGCCGCGGCAAAACCTTCGCCGACGCCCTGATCTTCCAGAGACTTTTCTAAAAATAAATTCAAAAGAATCCCGGCAACCGCACAAGAGCGAATGCCGGGATTCTTATATGATGATAAATGTATTTCTTACTGAAGGCCGCTGACTGTTACGTCGCGATCGATCTTTGACACAAGGCCCTGAAGCACTTTGCCCGGACCAAGTTCTACGAATTCTGTAGCGCCGTCGGCAATCATATTGCGGACGGACTGAGTCCAGCGTACCGGAGCGGTGAGCTGAGCGATGAGGTTGCCCTTGATTTCAGCGGGGTCGACATGGGGAAGGGCGTCGACATTCTGATATACGGGGCACTTGGGAGTGTGGAATTCGGTATGGTCGATAGCCTCTGCAAGTTCGGCGCGTGCCGGTTCCATAAGGGGCGAGTGGAAAGCGCCGCCCACCTTGAGTTTGAGAGCGCGCTTTGCGCCGGCAGCCTTGAGGAGCTCGCAAGCAGCATCGATTGCTTCCTCTTCACCGGAAATAACGATCTGGCCGGGGCAGTTGTAGTTGGCACATACGACTACACCGTCGATTCCTCCGCATATTTCTTCTACTTTTTCGTCGGGAAGCGCGATAACGGCAGCCATCGTAGAGGGCTTGAGCTCGCAGGCTTTCTGCATGGCGTTGGCGCGGGCTGCAACCAGACGGAGACCGTCCTCGAAGCTGAGTGCTCCGGCGGCTACAAGTGCGGAGAATTCGCCAAGCGAATGACCGGCGGTCATGTCGGGCTGGAAATCAGCACCGAGGCTGCGGGCGAGAATCACGGAATGGAGGAAAATCGCGGGCTGTGTAACAGCGGTCTGGCGGAGATCCTCGTCAGTTCCGGCAAACATAAGGTCGGTGATGCGGAAACCGAGAATCTCGTTGGCTTTCTCGAAAAGCTCATGAGCTTCGGCGTTATTGTCGTAGAGGTCCTTGCCCATGCCTACGAACTGCGCACCCTGCCCGGGAAATACGTATGCTTTCATTTTTCTTGTGATATTTGGTTTACCTTTTTAATTGGAATTCTATCGTTTGGAAACCTGTTAGAGAGACTGTCTCCCTGCTGTTTTCCCAATCTTACTAAATATTCCTAAAAACGCCGCAAAGATACACAATTTTTACGGAATAGTTAGTAACTTTACAGACAAAAAGACAAACAACTATGACATTATCCACAATCATACCACTATTTCTTGGCAATCTCCGCGGATGGGAATGGATTATTATAGCCCTTGTGGTTCTTCTTCTCTTCGGAGGCAAGAAAATACCCGAACTCATGCGCGGCCTCGGCAAAGGCGTGCATTCTTTCCGCAAAGGAATGCAGGAAGCCAAGGCAGAAATGGAGCGTCCCCTCGACGAAAATGAATCGGAGAGAAGCGCGAAGTGAGCGCATCCGGTGAAATGAGTTTCTGGGATCACCTCGACGCTCTGCGCGGGGTGCTTTTCCGTATAGTCATCGTCATGGCAGTCCTTGCCGTGGCGTGTTTTGCCGCCATGCCCTGGGTTTTCGACAATGTGATCATGGCTCCCTGCTCGGGCACTTTTGTCACATACCGTGCCTTCGACAACCTCGCTTCCGCCACCGGATTCACCGATATAGCCTCCACCGACCCGGCATTCCATGTCGACATTGTGAGCATGGAACTGACCTCGCAACTCTTCATCCACCTCTCGGCGGCGTTCTGGGCTGCCTTTATGCTCGGATTTCCGATCATCATCTATCTGCTGTGGGGATTCGTATCGCCGGGGCTCTACGAAAACGAGAAACGCGGCGCTATCCGTGCTTTCCTCTTCGGAAACGTGATGTTCTATCTCGGAGTGGCTGTCGGCTATTTTCTGATTTTCCCGCTTGCCGTACGTTTCCTGGCCACATATTCGCTCAGCGAGACAATACGGCCGATCGTATCGCTCGATTCCTACATGGACAATTTCTTCATGCTTCTGCTCATGATGGGAGCCGTATTCGAGCTGCCGCTGCTGGCCTGGCTGGCCGGTAAGATTGGCCTGTTGCACAGGTCGTTTTTCCACACCTACCGCCGCCACGCTATCGTTGTGCTGCTCATTATCGCCGCTCTGATCACGCCCACCGGCGATCCTTTCACCTTATTTCTCACCTTCATTCCGATCTACGCTCTTTGGGAACTGAGCGCACGTCTGGTCCCATGCGACGAGCCTGACGGAGAAACCACTGAACAAACACCCTCTCCCGCAACAAAATGAAACACCGACTTCCGCATATCGGGCTCTTAGGCCGCATATGCATAGCCATCGTCCTCGGCATAGCCGTGGCATTTATCTCTCCTATGTGGCTCAGCCGAGTATTCGCCACTTTTTCCTCCATTTTCAGTTCTCTGCTCGGCTTCATAATCCCGCTTCTGATCGTGGGATTCGTAGCGCCTGCCATAGCCGACATAGGGCGCCGCGCAGGTGCGATGCTCGGCGTCACGGTCCTCATTGCCTACCTCATGACATTCTGCTCCGGCATGATGTCGTACTCGATCTCCAATGCCGTCTTTCCATCGCTCATCGGCGGGTCGGTAATGCCTGATGCCGCCACGGTGGCCGACAGCACGCCTATGCCCTATTTCACCATCACGATGGAACCGCTCATGACGGTGATGTCGGCTCTGGTTCTGGCTTTCCTTCTGGGCTTCTGCTGCGCAATTCTGCCGGACACCACACGCACTCTCCGGAATCTTCTCGGCGACTTCCGCAATGTGATACAACTCACCATCGGGAGTTTCATCATCCCGCTGCTCCCAATCTACATTTTTTGCATATTCCTGAATATGACCGCCGCCGGCACTGTCGGTCCGGTTCTGATGACATTCATCAAGATAATCGCCGTCATATTCGTAATGCATGTGGGGCTACTTGTAGTCCAGTATTGCATCGCGGCGCTCTTCTCTCGCAAGAATCCCTTCAAGAGCCTGAAAACCATGCTCCCGGCCTACGCCACTGCTCTCGGCACGCAGTCGTCGGCCGCCACTATTCCCGTCACACTCGAACGTACAATAAAAATGGGTGTGCGCCCAGACGTGGCAGGATTCGTGATTCCGCTATGCGCCACCATCCATATGTCCGGCTCGACGCTGAAAATCGTCGCCTGCGCCGTAGCGCTTATGATAGTCCACGGCATGCCTTTCGATACAATGATGTTCGCATCCTTTATAGCCATGCTCGGCGTGACAATAGTCGCAGCACCCGGTGTCCCCGGCGGTGCAATCATGGCATCACTCGGCCTTCTCAGCTCTGTCCTCGGATTTTCCGAGGCCGACAATGCCATGATGATAGCACTCTACATCTCCATGGACAGTTTTGGTACGGCCTGCAACATCACCGGCGACGGCGCTATCGCTCAGATTGTCGACCGTATTTTCCGTGCAAAAACAACGCCGGCAACATAATAGCTCCGTTACGTCCGGCGATTGTCAGTTTTTACATCTCCCTCTAAAAACGCCGCC
>CABRLF010000087.1 GCA_902471685.1 uncultured Porphyromonadaceae bacterium | reverse complement strand
CCCGGAATCAACGCGACAGTGCGTATTGTTAAAACCAGCCAGTTGAGAAACCTTTTGCTCATTTTGGTTGTAGTATTTTCAAATACAGATTTGCACCGAAAGGTAAAATCTTTGAGAATCGCCAATACGTTCATGTTCCAAGAGTTTTATAATGAACGCTTTGGCGATTCATTTGTATCTGCCGTATTAATATATTAACCTAACTTTCAATAACTTCGGCATTTTTTACCGAACTATTGTCTTAAGTAGATGACAAAAATTTGAAAACATCGAATTTTGGCGTATAAGTCGGACGCAAAAGTATGGTTGCGATCTCTTCCAAGCCATACTTGACCAGCGACTTTGCCATTCTTCCATGTTTCAGGATTCTTATCGGTTTAATATTTATATCTTTATGTTCACCAACGAGATACGCCCATACAAGAGCGACGCAGACCATCGCAACAAGTCTTGCGATGCGCTCCAAGTCACGCATGTTGGTGTCCTCGATGTTGAAGCCGGAAGATTTGATGGCCTTGAATGCCGTCTCGATCTGCCAGCGTTTCTTATAGGTCATGACAGCGCCTTCAGGACGGTTGAAGCATATGAGAATCTGCAATTCGGGGGCCCCGTCGGATTTTTTTATCCGGCTTCCGGCAAGATAGACATATTAACCCTTGTGAAGAAAGAGCTTATAATAGAATCTCTCCTGTCCGCCCCTGAGGTCATTGAAGAGCCACCATGCACGTATCCTATGACCGGTGGAAGGCTTGACAATCCAGAAGTTCTGCCGGATACGGATGTAATACCGTATGCGCCGGCTGTTCAACCATCCAATCCATTCTTTTCCGATGAACTCCCTGTCGGCCACCAGGCAATCGATGCAGTCAGAACCGAAAATGCGGATGAAGCGCTCCATGATTTTCTTTCGTTCCTCCCAGTTGGAATTGCCACGTTTAGGGAGGAGGCTGAAAATCAAGGGGAAAGCAATTCCTTTGAATGTCACGCCCAGCATCAGTATGTTAATGTTGAACTCCCCGAACTTCCAGTTGGTACGGTCCATGCTCAACACGAGTCCTGTCTTGACCGGAAGCAGCGAGAAAATCATGCGGGCGATAATGTCGAGGTCAAGAACATACTTGGCGAAGAATCTTTGAAGCCGTCTGAGGTTGGAATCCTTGTCGACAGCCGTAGGCATCGCGTCAGCCAGTTTGTGGAGGCTGACGGTCTGCACAACACAGAGTGCGTGGAGCAGCAGCGCCATGAGCTTTATGCGTGCCAGATTCATACTTTGTCCAAAATGCTCTTGCATAATAGTGAGGATTTGGTTAACTTTGAACGAGTCCTTGGGAATAGTAATTTTCATGGAGAAAAGTCGCCAAACTTTTTGTCATCTACTAAAATGCAGTACTTCAACATGAGCTGCAATGACAAGTATGTCAATCCTAAAAAGAATTTCAGTTCCTATTTTCTCTCTTTCGGGGATGGAGGAGCGGGAATCGAGATAATGAACGTCCCCGGCAAAGACGCTCCGGTGAGCCGGGGCGAACTGAAAGGTCTTGCTCATTTTGCCATCTCGGTCGGGAGCAAGAAAAACGTTGACGATATGGCAAAGAGACTCAAAGAAGACCGCCTCACCATATTGAGCAAACCACGTACTACTGGTGACGGCTGCTATGAATGTGCCGTCGCCGACCCGGAAGGCAATTATGTGGAGATAACAGCCGGCCCCGTATAGTCTATTCGTAGTCTATACGCTCAAGCCTGAAGATGACAGGCCGGGTGCCGTCGTTGCAGCAGGCGATCATGGTGTTTTCATCGCGCATCCAGCCTTTCATTATCGATGCGCCTTGCAAACCGGTGTAGATATAACGGGATATGGCATCCCACGCCTCGGAGCAGAAAGGCTTTTTCGGGCCTCCGGCAACCTCGTCGGGATTACTGTCGGTCCTGACGAGAGTATTCATGCCGCAGTGCCAGTAGTCATCGCGCTCATCGTCGCGATAGAAAACGAATTCATCCCCCTTGTTATATACAGGACACTTGCCGGAACAGGGATTGGCGCAATACTGCTGCTGATATTCCGGATACAGTTTGGTGTCGAGCACCGTTACTTTCACTTTATGTTTCATAGTCTCTTGAGTAAGATTGTACTATTGACTGCAAAATTAAAGAAAACCGAATGATTCCTTCGAGTCGCATTGCCGGAAAAAATATAAATATTCTGCTTTTTCCGCAGTCGAGGGGAGTGGCGACATAATTAGAATAAGACTATGCAGTCATTCCATATTGCCGCCTAAAATCTCGGACAACTGCGAGAAGTCAGATATAATGTAGTCTGCTCCTGCGTCTTTTAATTCGGCTGCAGAACCGTTTCCGTAAGTCACTCCGCAAGTGGCAGTTCCGGCGCCGCTGCCCATAAGAATATCAACATCCATGTCGCCGACTACAAGTGTCTTCTCTTTGCGCCATTCCTGCGTAGCAAGAATCAGATTTACCGGATCCGGCGCCGGTTTTCCGTTTTTAACATCGCCGCCACCAACCAGCATCTGAAAGCATCCGAGTATTTGCAGCTCTGAGCAATATTCCCGAAGAGATGCCTTGCTTCGGCTTGAGGCTATAGCCATCCTGATTCCTTTTCGATTCAGGCAGTTCAGCGTCTCAGAAACATGGGGGAATAACCGTACTTTAAAGGAATTCTTGATGGAATTGAATATTTCACGATATCTCTTTACATATCGTTCTGCCAGATCATCGATGCCGGGCCACAGTATTGAAGGAATTTCTTCAAGACGGTATCCGATCATTGACCGGCACTTGTCATCCGATTTCGGGGGCAAATTCAATGCGTCGATAGTTCTATGCATCGTTTCGATTATCAAATCGGCAGTATCAACTAAAGTACCGTCGAAATCAAATACTATATTCCTGTATTTCATTTTTCAGGGGATGTATGGCTTATAAAGGAAGACGGGGTATAGAAATAGAATAAGGCATACACTTCCGAACACTCACATATCCCGGCGACTATGGCATATCATTTTTATGATCTTCGGCATAATGTCTATAATACGTCCAGAAGTCTGGCCGTGTTGTAATTCAAAATCAACTCATCCGGGAATTCTGTCTGAGCCAGCAATGGATAAAGATTTGAATAATCCGCGATCTGAAAAGAGATGTGTGCGTCGCTGCCTAAAAGAACATGCGTTTCATACTTCTTGCAAAGCCTTAATAATTCGAGATTATTGGGGATTGCTTTTTCACGTTTGGTTCTGAATGGCGAGAGGGAGTGATTGTTGATTTCAAGTAAGGTCCCGGTGCTTTTCGATGCCTTGACAAGCTCTTCAAAATTGAGTTTCGCGGTGCCGTCTCCGGGATGACAGATGATTTTTATATGAGGATTGTTCATCGCTTTTATCACTCCGGCAGTGTTTTCTTCCTCCGTGCCGGGTTTCCAGCATAAATCGTGTATACCGGCGATGCATAGGTCAAGACGCGACATTTTATCATCGCTCAAATCAAGTGTTCCGCTGGAATCAAGAATGTTGACCTCACAACCCAAAAGCAGTCTGACGCCGTACATCTGCCGGGGAACTACATGCAGATTGTTGAAATATATGGGGTTACATGTTCCGGGGATTGATGGGCCATGTTCTGTAATGCCAAGTATTTCAAGACCCTTTTCATATGCCGCTTTGGCCATTTCCTGCATCGAACTGTATGCATGGCCCGAAACTATTGTGTGGGTATGTAAATCAGCTTTTGGAGTCATAATACTGATACTCATGATTTCTTATGGTTATTGATGAATTTCTCAAACCTTGGTTTGGATGATAAAGGAATATAATATGATGTCATAATACGATCTTTTTACGGCTGCAAAGATAGTGAGAATATATTTCTTACACGGAATACCCGAGAAGTTCCAGAATCATGGGAGCGAGAAGGGCAGTGAAGAGACCGTTGAGCGTCAGACCGATGGAGGAAAAAGCACCATAGCGTTCGCTGCGTTCCATGGCGGCCGAAGTGCCTACTGCGTGGGCTGCGGTGCCGATCGACAATCCTTCCGCAATGGGCGAATGTATATGGCTCATCCGCACTATTCTAAAACCTGTCATGCCTCCAAAAATGCCTGTCGCCACGACCACAGCAGCTGTCAGAGGGGCAATACCACCCATGGCACTTGATATTTCCATGGCAATGGGAGTAGTGACAGCCTTGGGGGCAAGAGAGATGACCACCTCGCGGGTAGCGCCGAAGATCTCTGCGAGAAGCACCACGCTCACTATACCTGCCACACATCCGGCAAGCTCTGATAGCAGAAGCGGAAGAAGCTGTCGTTTTATAGTCGAGAGCTGCTTATAGAGAGGAACACCGAGCGCAACTACAGCCGGCTTGAGCCAGAAGTCGATGTAATCGCCACCTTGTTTGTAGGTGTCATAGTCAATATCACATAGCAGCAGGAAAGAAATCATCGCCGCAATGGCAATCAGAATAGGATTGAGCAACTTGATGCCTGTGCGCCGCTGAAGGAACTGCGCCGCAAGGTAGAAGCAGAAAGTAAGGGCTATGAGAAAATATTTGTTTTGCAGGAAATCCATTATTCAGCCTCCTTTGTGATTTTATGAGCCAGTTTGGAGGAAGCAGAGCGAGTGAGCTGATGGATCCAGCCTGTGACAGCAATGATTATGACTGTGCTTATGACGGTTGAGCAAACAATGGGTAACCATTGGTCGGCGATAAGCCCGAGACAGTTCATGAGACCTATTCCGGCAGGCACAAAAAAGAAGCCGAGATTATGCACAAGGAAACCGGACAGTCTTTCCACCCATTTAAGTTTTACAATGCCCAGTTTGAGCGAGGCACACAAGAGTACCATCCCGATAATGCTTGAAGGAACAGGGATGCCGGTGAATCTGACCAGCAACTCGCCGGCCACAAGGAATGCAAATATAACACCGAATTGTAGTATCATAATGTCATAATTCAAATTTGGCCGCAAAATTACACATAATGCAGGAGAATTTGCAAATTTTCAGCTATAATATGAGCCTGTCCGAAAAATACGCCTTCCTCCCGACCCCGCTATAGGCGAGGTTAAATCACAATAAACCAATCCGGTGCCCGTTTCATAAAAAACGGACACCGGCGAATTATAAAAGTAATGAATGATTAGAGTTTCTTACCCCACCATGTGGTCTTACCGGAGTAGCCGGCGAAAACAATAGTGGCATGACGGTCGGTGGATTCCCAGTCGGCCTCACGGGCGAGATAGAGATCCACACCGTTGATTGTGAGGATGCGGTCGGTAGCATTGTAGCTCCAGTCGCTGTCTTTCCACTGTCCGTCGAGCACCTTATGGTCGGCACCCAGGACGGCAGTCACTGAATATTTCTGCTCGCCGTAACGGTACGACAGATCGATTACTTCCCATGTGCCGGGAATTTCCTCTTCGGTGATTTCAACCTGAGGCACTGCGCCATAACGCTCAGGCATTACCAGAGGCCATCCGTCTTTGGTCCATACGATGCTGCGTACATGTCCCAGCATGATAGCGTTGCTGAATTCATTGCCGTTCCAGTTTGCAGGGAAACGACCCTGAGTAGCGTAGAACCAGTTGTCATTGCCATCATCGAAAACAGCGCAATGGCTGATACCGACCCATCCGTGATCACCGCTGAAGGCATAGGGATGTGTTACAACGGGGAATGCATCTCCGCCGGCTGTGACATTTGTGCCGTCAATGCCGGTGTAAGGACCGGTTATAGACTGGCTGCGGACAACACGGGTGTTGTATGCAACGTCGAGAGCGTCATAAGCGAGGAAGAGATAATAGTAACCATTTCGGTAAATGACCTCCGGGCCTTCGGATGCCTGCCAGCGGTTACCGGCCTGACGGGTAGCGATGAGCTGGCCGTAATTGGGATTCTTATCCCAGGGATTGCCGAGTTCTACAGGCTTGCCTGTGGCGGGATCGAGTTTCACGGCAGCGATGCCGCTGTTCCATGAGCCGTAGATAAGCCAGTGCTCGCCCGCATCGGTGATGATGTAGCTCGGGTCGATGGCATTGAAGTAGTAGGGGCAGTGGGCATAGTCGCCGGCTAAGCCAAAGTTGTCTTTGGCTCCGTCCTGCGACGAGCAGATCACATAACCTTTATCTACCCATCCGTCGTTGTTTGCAGGATCGGGATTCTCCATCAGACCGATGAAAGCGCGTTCTGCCCAAGTCCCGGTTCCGTTGAGTGTCCCAGGCACGACGATAGAGTAATACATACGGTATGTGTCACCGGCCTTGCGGACTACCGGTGCCCAGTAACCGAATTCATCGGTGTTGGGAGAGACTTCGGGGAGCCCCTGCTCCTTGCGGATTTCATTGAGTTTAGGAACTACCCATTCCGGAGCGGATTTCATTGTTCCCCCAAGGTATTCCCAGTCAACAAGATTCTGCGAACGACGTGCGTGGAAGTGACCACCGGCAGTGTGGGCATTACCATAGGATGCATCGGTCTGATACATGTAGTAATAACCGTCGTCGGCTTTTACAACAGAGGGGTCATGAACGTTGGCAAGATTCCATTTTGAGCGTTGATCATAACCAGCCATTGAGGTATAGTCGTCGGCGTACTGCGGGCCTTTGTACATCTTGAGCTGTTCGTCGAGCGTTCCTTCAGCTGTTGTGAAGATATATTCCTGTGAATATACGACCGGACCATTGTACTGGGTGACAAATGCACGGACATGATATTCAGTAAGAGGAGTGAGCGATGAAACTGTACCTATGAGACGACCGCAGTTATTGATACCGGCGAAAGCCATTCCTTCGGGGACCTCACAGTTATAAGTGGCATCGTCGACGGTCGGAGTGCGGTCGGTGGCGACACAATATCCGGCCTTCGTCCAGTGTGCGTCCGGGGCAACCTGAAAGGGGGTGGACAGAGTGATATAGGTGGCGCCAGTCTCAACGGCTTCGGGCATATCGAGAGCAACGCCGTTGCCGTCGACAAATTCGGTATCATCGTCGTTGCACGCCGTAAAACTTACGGCGGCTACGGCCAAAATGCCGTATAGTAGCTTTTTTGTCTTCATTTTTTCAGAGCTTTAGCGTTGTTTACATTTCCCAACCCGGCGTCTGGGTGTAGCCGGTCTTCTGGATTTCCGATAATGGAATAGGTACGAAGTAGTTCTTCGGAGCATGGAATGTGAGATACGGGAACTTTTCGTTCAGCCCGTAATTATACTTCGTAGGAGTGTTCTGGCGCACCGAAACACCGTAGAGGGTTCCGAGCTGGCGGTAACGCGGAAGCGAAGCCTCAGAGTTGCGGTCGAAGTTGGCTGCGTCACCGAAGAGTTTCCATCGGCGGACGTCGAAATAGCGGTGGTCTTCGAAGCAGAGTTCGATGCGGCGTTCGTTTTGGATACGCTCACGGAGCTGAGCCTGCGACATACCTGCATAAGCGGGCATTCCAACGCGGGCACGAACCTGATTTACGTATTCGTAAGCACGGTCGGTGCTACCGGCTTCGTTGAATGCCTCGGCTGCGTTAAGGAGAATCTCAGCATAGCGGAAGATCGGGCATGCCTTGTCGGTCCCGCGAACTGTACCGTCCCAGGGAATATTGGTGGTATATTTCTTGAGATAATAGCCTGTACATGTGCCGCCGTTTGAGCGGGCATAGTCGACACCGACTTCTCCGTCATCATTATTCACGTTCACCTCGCGGGCTTCTTCGTTGACGCCCCACATTGTGCCGTGATGGATAATGGTCTGCTCCATGCGCGGGTCGCGGTTCACGTAAGGATTCTGGTCATCATAAGTCGGATCCTGATCGATGGGAAGGCCCTTGAGGGTTTCGTAGGCATCAACCAGATTCTGAGTGGGATTCATATAGCCGGTTGCAGAACGACGGCCGGTGAAACCGCAGGGCGAGTTGAATTCTTCAATAGGAGTCTGGCCTTTCCATACCGAACGGGAGAAAATGTACTCGTTGTTATGCACCGGATTAGTGATGAAGCAGTCGTAGTAGTTCTCGTTAGGATCGTTGTCGGCCGTGGTGTGAAGGCGATAGGGATTCCAGCAACGGGCATTTGCCGAGATGAAATCAGTAGCAGCAGTGGCTGCAGCGGTCCAGCGGCTTGCATCGTTGTTCTTGTTATAGAGCGGAGAAGCCTTGTAGAGGAGAGCACGGCTTTTGAGAGCGTATGCAGCTGCGCCGTTGACACGGCCCCAGTTCTCTTCCTCATTGGTGTAGCGGAACGGCAGATTGTCCTTGTATTTGTCGCATTCGTCGGCTACCCACTGGAGAACTTCGTCGGCAGAAGTACGCGGAGGCAGTTCCTGACCCGGAACAAGGATCACGGGTTCGCCGTTCTCATCGTCGCCGAGGATAGGCACATCACCGAACCAGCATACCATATCGAAGGTGAGAAGGGCGCGGATAACGCGGGCTTCGGCAATATATCGGTCATAGAGACGGTTGTCATCGCCCTGACGCTCAGCGTTGCCGATCACACCCGGTCGTGCGTTTTTGATAAACTGATTGCAGGCACGGATACCGGCAGTGCGGCTGTTCCAGAAAGTGGAGGCATACCAGTGGTTCGAGGCATCGTATGCGTCCTCGAGTACGGTGTGGGTGTATCCTCGCCAGTAGCTGACTGCATTGTCGGTCATGCAGTCTTTGTTCAGGCGGCTGTTGGCATCGCTGTAATCGGCGAAAGCATCGGGAAGATAAGTATAGATGTTTGCCAGAAAACCGCGTGTCATGTTATAGTCGCCGAAAACGACATCGGCCTGAAGGGTAAGGTCCACTTCCTTGTCGAGGAAATCGCTGCACGAAGAGAGTGTTGCAGCCGAGCCGACGGCGAATGCGATTAATAATGATTTATATAGTTTCATATCGGTAGGTCGTTAGAATGAAAGGTTGAGGCCGAAGTTGAAGATTCGGGTCTTGGGGTACCACCAGCAGTAACCCATAGGACGTTCGGGATCCATTCCCTTGGGCAGGTGGCTCCAGGATGCAACGTTGTATGCGCTGAAGTACACGCGGCAACGGGTCATATAGGCTTTTGATATCAGTTTCTGTGGCAGAGAATAGCCGAATTCGATGTTGCGGAGCGAGAAGTAGTCGCCGTTGACAATCCACTTGTCGTTCTGGTAGCTGCCGTTGCTGCGGTCCGAATCCTCGGCATTGAAGGTATAGGAGATACGCGGATACTTGGCATTGACGTTGCGCGGATCGGCAGGATCGTCGGTGTAATAGCCCCAGGCGTCGGTCACAGCATGAGTGGCGTTGTTATGACCCCACTGTGAGAATGTCATGGACGGCGAGAGGAATACCGAACGGTGCAGATAGGCGGTACCAACCACGCGGATATCGAATCCCATGTATTTGGCCCATACTGTGAGCGAAGGAGTAAGATCAGGAAGGATGGTATAACCGTAGGGCTCCATATCGCGCGAGTCGATCATACGGTCACCGTTGAGGTCGCGGAATACTGCGGTACCGAGTTTCTGGCTGCCGCCGGAGAACGAGTTATACGGATATTTTTCGGGATGTGCAACGGCATCAGCCTGTGAAGTGGCGATCAGATTGGGGTCGGAAGCCCACTGTACCCAGCGGTATGCGTTCCAGCCGCCGACTGCATCGCGGTTTTCAGATTCGTAGAGGCTCTGAACTGATTCGTACTGGCGGATTCGCTCTCCTGTACGACGCTGCCAGGGCACTGCCGGCTCTGTTTCGTCCATCTCAGTTACTTTGTTGGTATTGTATGAGAGCATACCTTCGATACCGTACTCGACATTCTTGATTTTGTTGGTATGGCCGATAGTGAGTTCGAAACCTTTCGATTCAACCTTGCCATAGGAGTCCTGAGCATATGTAATACCGATCATTGCGGGAATCGTGGAGCGGCTCACGAGCATATTGGATCGCCATTCTTTCCAGATATCGGCAGACCCGTAGATGCGGTTGTTGAAGAATCCCCAGTCGAGACCGATGTTGGCCATCTTCGATACTTCCCATTTGCTGTTGGGGTTACCTGCTTTTTCCTCGCGGTAGCCGTCGATATTGGTCGCATTGAAGCCGAACGAGTAGCCGGTTCCGGATACATATGTCGACTGATACGGATAGCGTCCTGCTCCGGTGTCGCTCATACCGCTTGTACCGTATGAACCGCGGATCTTGATGAGATTGATGTTGGTCTTGGGCATCCAGGGTTCGGAAGAAATCACCCAGCCGGCGCCGGCGCTCCAGAATGTACCCCAGCGGTTCGAAGGATCGAAGTTGTCGTTACCCATCCGGGAAATGGTTCCGTGGAGGATATAACGGTTGTCGAATGCATAGTTGATGATACCGTTATAGCTCAGATAGCGGTCGGACGAGAGATTGTACCATACTGCGGAGTGCGGGCCTTTGTTGAGGCGCTTCTGATAGGCGCGGACAAAAGCGCGGGCTTCGATATGATGCTTGCCGAAGAGACGGTTGTAGCTGAAGCCACCGCGGAGGTTGAGAGTCCATGAGTTGTCGCGTTCGTTGGCCGAAGGATTGGTAAGTTCCTGATAGGTGTACTGCTGCGAATATGTGAACTTTGAGGGATCGTCCACGCTCATGTCGGTCATATTGTAGGTATAGGCATTGAGGGAGTTTGTCTGAGTCGACTCAAAGCCGTCGTATGCGTCGAACGACACAACCACTTCGGCACCGAGACCCTTGGTAATGGGCGAAAGATCGCCGTTGAGGGTTAGAGTGGAGTAGAGCTGACGGCGACGGTTCTTTTCCTGGCCGGAAGCACCGAGCTGGAGAAGCGGATTCACAGTACCGGTGCCTTGCTCGGAGAAGATTTCACCGTTGGGGCAGTAGACAGGATGCATCGGGTCGGCTTCGACAGCACCGAAAGTAGTGAGATTGAATACGCTTGCTGTCGGCTGGATGATGTTGTCGATACGGCCGCCGAGGTCGAGACCTACGCGGAGATACTTGTGCACGTTAATGTCAAGGTTGCTTCGGAGGTTCCAGCGGTTGAGAACGTGCTGGGTGCTGAAGTTCTTGTTCATGTGTGTGCCTTCTGTGCTCCACATACCTTCCTGACGGAGATATGAGAACGAGACGTAGTAACGGGCGCGGTTGTTACCGCCCGAAATCTGAAGGTTGGTTTTGATCACAGGCGCACTGTCGCGGTAGAGCTGGTCGAACCAGTTGGTGTTGAAGTAGCGGTATTTGTCCATTCCTTCAAGTTCCTCGCCTTCGCATACCCGACGGTATTTCTCGATCTGCTCGGGTGTGTAGAGCGGGTCATTGCCGTCAAGGTAACGTGCGCGGTTACGGGTGAGGGCGATGTTGTAGGAGTTCTGGTTCTCTACGGTGTTGGTGAGCTGTTGCCATCCGACCTCCTGTGTGAATTCTATAGTCGGTTTGCCGATCTTGCCGCGCTTGGTGGTGACGAGCACAACGCCGTTTGCACCGCGCATACCGTAGATAGCGGTAGCTGCGGCATCCTTGAGGATGGTGACGTTTTCGATGGGGAATGCATCGAGGAAGGAGATGTCACGCTCCACATTGTCGACGATGAAGATAGGATTACGGGCGCTGCCGTTC
>CABRLF010000086.1 GCA_902471685.1 uncultured Porphyromonadaceae bacterium | reverse complement strand
GGAGAACTCAGAGAGATCTGAGTTCTCCGAGTTCTCTGACTAACTAAAAAAACGCCCGAAAGCATAAGCCTTCGGGCGCACATATTTGGTTGTAAGGGAAATTGCTTATTCAGCAACAACTTCGAAGGGAACTTCGACAACAACTTCCTTGTGAAGTTTCACGGTAGCGGTGTAGTTGCCGACTTCCTTGACGGAATCCTTGATTTCGATAAGCTTGCGGTCAACAGCGAGGCCAAGTTTCTCGAGAGCTTCGGAAATCTGGATAGCATTCACAGAACCGAAGATAGTTCCGGTGGCGCTTGTCTTGGCACCGATAGTGAGCTTGACCTCAGCGAGCTGAGCTGCGAGAGCTTCAGCATCAGCCTTGATCTTGGCGAGCTTGTGAGCACGCTGCTTGGCGTTTTCAGCGAGAACTTTAAGAGCGGACTCGGTAGCGATAACAGCCTTACCGGTGGGGATGAGGTAGTTGCGGCCGTAGCCGTTCTTTACTTCAACGACGTCGTCCTTGTAGCCGAGGCCATGGACGTCTTCTTTAAGAATAATCTTCATAGTTATATCGTTCGGTAAGGGTTATTTCATAAGGTCGGTTACATAGGGCAGAAGAGCGAGATGACGTGCACGCTTAACTGCCTGAGCCACACGGCGCTGGAACTTGAGCGAAGTACCGGTGATGCGGCGGGGGAGGATTTTACCCTGCTCGTTGAGGAATTTCTTGAGGAATTCGGGATCCTTGTAGTCAACGTAGTTGATGCCGAAGCGTTTGAAACGGCAGTATTTTTTCTTCTTTACGTCTACCGACATTGGAGTGAGGTAGCGGATTTCTGACTGAGTCTGTGCCATGATTTAGTCCTCCTTTGTTTCTGCTGCAGGCTGAGCTGCGGGTTGAGCGGCGCGACGGGCGCGACGTTTTTCGGCATACTGTGCTGCGTATTTGTCCTGACGGAAAGTGAGCCAGCGGAGCACACGTTCGTCACGACGGAAAGCGGTTTCGAGAGTGCGGATCATGCTGGGCTCAGCATTGAATTCGATAAGGTTATAGAAGCCTGTCGACTTCTTGTCTATGGGATATGCGAGCTTGCGCAGGCCCCATTCTTCGCTGTTCACGATTTCTGCACCGTTGTCGGTGAGAACCTTCGCAAACTTTTCTACCGCTTCCTTCATCTGTGCATCAGACAAAACGGGAGTTAAAATGAAAACGGTTTCGTACTGCATTTGTGGTTGATAATTAAATTGTTATGTTTGCGGATTAATTTCCGGCTGCAAAGATACGAAATTTTTCCTACGCGACAAAATATTTTTTCGCTATAAGTTAAAAATTAACAACATAGGAGTTCCGGGAGGAATATCACATGAGAACGTCTGCGAAAAGCATTTTCAACATAAAGCGGAAGTCTATGACTCTTTTGCAAAGCAAAACAGCATAATTAGTATTTTTGTGCTTTATTACGCGTAGTTTCAGAGTTTTTTTGTAAGTTTGCACCCGTATTATTTCCAATTCATCTTACACTATAACAATGAACAACCGTCTATATATTTTTGACACCACGCTCCGCGACGGCGAACAAGTACCTGGATGCCAGCTGAATACAGTCGAAAAAATCGAGGTAGCCAAGGCGCTCGAGGAGCTTGGCGTCGATGTCATCGAAGCCGGATTCCCGGTATCGAGTCCCGGCGACTTCAAGTCTGTTGTCGAAATCAGCAAGGCTGTGACCTGGCCAACCATCTGCGCCCTCACACGCGCCGTAGAACACGATATCGATGTGGCGGCGCAAGCCCTCGAATACGCAAAACACAAACGTATCCACACCGGCATCGGCACAAGCGACTACCATATCAAGTATAAGTTCAACAGCAATCGCGAGGAGATTCTTGAGCGTGCCATTGCGTGCGTAAAATATGCCAAGCGCTATGTCGAGGACGTCCAGTTCTACGCCGAGGATGCGGGCCGCACCGACAATGAATATCTGGCGCGGGTTGTAGAGGCTGTCATCGCCGCCGGAGCGACTGTGGTAAATATTCCTGACACTACCGGCTACTGTCTGCCCGACGAATTTGCCGCCAAAATCCGCTACCTCATGGAGAATGTGCGCGGTATCGACAAGGTAACCATCGCCACCCACTGCCACAACGATCTTGGCATGGCAACCGCCAACACCGTTAGCGGTGTCCTTGCCGGAGCCCGTCAGGCCGAGGTGACCATCAACGGTATAGGAGAACGAGCAGGCAACACCTCTCTCGAAGAGGTGGTCATGACTTTCAAGAGCCATAAGGAACGCGACATCGTCACCAACATCAACACCACACGCATTGCAGGCATCAGCCGAATGGTAAGTTCGCTGATGAATATGCCCGTGCAGCCCAACAAGGCTATAGTAGGCCGCAACGCTTTCGCGCACAGCAGCGGTATCCATCAGGACGGAGTACTCAAGAACCGCGAGAGCTATGAAATCATCGATCCGGTAGATGTTGGAATCGATACCAATTCGATACTTCTCACCGCCCGCAGCGGACGCGCCGCCCTCAAGCACCGCCTCCACGTGCTCGGCGTGGAACTTGAACACGACGCTCTCGACAAAGCATACGAGGCATTCCTCCGGCTTGCCGACAAGAAAAAAGAAATCAACGATGACGATATCCTCATGCTCGCAGGCGAGCACCGCAAGAATCACCGCATCAGCCTTGAATATCTTCAGGTCACCAGCGGCGTAGGGGTTCGCTCCGTGGCTTCCATAGGACTGAATATTGCGGGCGAGAGCTTCGAGGCATGCTCCAGCGGCAACGGGCCGGTCGACGCAGCCATCAGCGCCATCAAGATGATTATCCGCCGCAAGATGCTCGTAGAGGAATTCCTCATCCAGGCCATCAACCGAGGCAGCAATGACGTGGGCAAAGTGCATATGACTGTCGAGCATGACGGCCAGCACTATTACGGCTTCTCGGCAAATACTGACATCGTGGCCGCATCGGCCGAGGCTTTCATAGACGCCATCAACAAATTCGTGAAGTAACCATGGGCAAGACGCTTTTCGACAAGATCTGGGATGCGCACACCGTCACTTCCATCCCGGATGGTCCGGACCAGATTTATATCGACCGACACTACTGCCATGAGGTGACGACCCCGCAGGCTTTCGACGGACTGCGACGCCGCGGTCTCAAGGTTTTCCGTCCGGACCGCACATTCTGTTCGCCCGATCATAATATTCCCACTCTCAATCAGGACCGCCCTATCGAAGAGCCCACTTCGGCCCGGCAGGTGCAGACGCTGATTGACAACGCACGCGAATTCGGGCTTGAACTTTTCGGTCTGATGCACCCGCAGAACGGGATAATACATGTGATGGGTCCTGAAAACGGACTTACCCTTCCCGGCTACACGATTGTATGCGGCGACAGCCATACCTCCACTCACGGAGCATTCGGTGCGGTGGCATTCGGGATCGGGACAAGCGAGGTCGAGATGGTACTTGCAACCCAGTGCATCCTTCAGTCACGCCCGCGGACGATGCGCATCACAGTCAACGGCAAGCTCGGCAAAGATGTCACTGCCAAGGATCTTGCGCTTTACATCATTGCACAGTTGGGAACCGGCGGCGCAACGGGTTACTTTGTGGAATACGCCGGAGAAGCCATACGCTCGCTCAGCATGGAAGGACGAATGACGCTCTGCAATATGTCGATAGAGATGGGTGCCCGCGGCGGCATGGTAGCGCCCGACCAGACAACATTCGACTACGTGAAAGGACGCAAATATACCCCGCAGGGCGACGAATGGGACAAGGCCGTAGCCGCATGGAGCGAACTCCGGAGCGACCCCGATGCCGTTTTTGATGCAGAAGTCACCTTTGACGCTGCCGACATAGAACCACGCCTCACCTACGGCACCAATCCAGGAGCCGGCATCGGAATCTCCGAGACCATTCCCGCCGACGCCGACTCCAAGGCGCTCGAATATATGGGCTTCAAAGCCGGTCAAAGCATGATCGGAACACCGGTGGACTATGTCTTCTTAGGCAGCTGCACCAACGGCCGCATCGAAGACTTCCGTGCCTTTGCCAAAGCCGTGAAAGGTCTGCACAAGGATCCGTCAGTTACGGCATGGCTTGTACCCGGAAGCTGGTCCGTACGGCGCCAGATTGAAAAAGAAGGCATCGATAAAATCCTTACAGAAGCCGGATTCGAACTCCGCCAGCCGGGCTGCTCGGCATGTCTGGCCATGAACGAAGACAAAATCCCGGCCGGAAAACTGGCCGTAAGCACTTCTAACCGTAATTTCGAAGGGCGTCAGGGTCCGGGCGCCCGTACAGTACTCGCCAGCCCGCTCATTGCCGCAGCCGCAGCAGTAACGGGAATGATAACAGACCCGCGAACACTTCCAACTCTACAGTAATGAAACAGAAATTCACAATATTACACAGCAACTGTGTGCCGGTGCCAGTCGAAAACGTCGACACCGACCAGATAATGCCGGCCCGCTTTCTGAAATCCACCACCCGCGAAGGATTCGGCGAGAATCTGTTTCACGACTGGCGCTATGACGCAGACGGCAGACCGATTCCGACATGTATGTTCAACGACCCGCGATATGCCGGGGCAAAGATTATACTCGCAGGTCGCAACTTCGGGTGCGGCTCCAGCCGCGAACATGCAGCCTGGGCCATTGCCGATGCAGGGTTCCGCGTGGTGATAAGCAGTTTCTTCGCCGATATTCACCGCAATAACGAGCTTAATAATTTTGTGCTTCCGGTCACGATATCCGAAAATTTCCTCGCTGAACTTTTCGCCACAGTCGATGCCGACCCAAGAGCCGAACTGATCGTGGACCTCGAAAGCCAGACCGTGACGAATCCGGCAACCGGACACTTCGAGCATTTCGACATCAACTCATATAAGAAAGAATGTTTCCTCGAAGGGCTCGACGATATAGACTATCTCCTCAAAAAGAAAGATGCGATCGTTGCCTTCGAGAACAACCGCCAATAACAAAAAACAGAAACAAATGGACAAAATAAGAATAGCCGTCCTACCCGGCGACGGCATAGGCCCCGAAATATGTGCCGTAGGCGTGGATGTGACGAAAGCCGCATGCAGCCGCTTCGGCATCGAACCTGAATTTACCTACGGCCTCGTAGGCGCCGCGGCAATCGATGCCTGCGGAGATCCGTTCCCGGCCCAAACGCTGGAAATATGCCGGAATGCCGACGCCGTCCTGTTCGCTGCCGTAGGTGACCCGAAATATGACCATAATCCTAAGGCAAAAGTCCGGCCTGAGCAAGGCCTTCTCGCCATGCGCAAGCAACTCGGACTATTTGCCAACGTGCGTCCCGTGACGACATTCTCAGCCCTGATCGACAAATCGCCGCTGCGTCCCGAACTGGTCCGTAATGCTGACTTCGTATGCATCCGCGAGCTCACTGGCGGCATGTATTTCGGAGAAAAGCACGAGGGCGATGACATCGCCTGGGATACTTGCATCTATTCTCGCCCTGAAATAGAGCGCATTCTCCGCGTGGCATACGAGTACGCCATGCGCCGCCGTCGGCATCTCACAGTCGTGGACAAAGCCAATGTGCTTGCCAGCAGCCGCCTCTGGCGCAAGATTGCCAAGGAGATAGCACCGGAATATCCGGAAGTGACAACCGACTTCATGTATGTCGACAATGCCGCCATGCGCATGATTCAGGATCCTTGCTTCTTCGATGTGATGGTTACGGAAAACACCTTCGGCGACATTCTCACCGACGAAGGCAGCGTCATCAGCGGCTCGATGGGCCTACTTCCGTCCGCCTCGCTGGGCGAAAGCACTCCTCTGTTCGAGCCTATTCACGGCTCCTGGCCGGAGGCTGCCGGAAAGAATATTGCCAATCCGCTGGCGCAGGTGCTTTCGGCGGCTATGATGCTCGAACATCTCGGATATCCCGCCGCCGGCAACCTTATCCGCAGTGCCGTTGACGCCAGCATAGAGACCGGCGTCCGCACTCCGGATATTCAAGTCGAAGGACAAACTCCCGTCGGCACCCGCGAATTAGGCAAATGGCTCGTGGAGTATATCGAAAAAGCCTGACGAAATCAATGGATAGTATATCCTATGCCGAGGATGAGGTTGTCGGGATGGCGGAAGCTGTGGAGCTGATAGCCGATGTTGATCCAGAGGCGGTCGGTGGTATGAATGCGTAGATTAGCAGTCTGATAGAATTTTTTGGCAGCGCTGACGCACAGGAGATTACGGCCGATGCCGACATTAACCGAGAATAACGGCATAACAAGTTCTGCTCGCGCCGAGATGCCGGCAACGATACATTCCCGGAAAGTAGGTCTGTAAAACAAAACGTTATCGGGCGTACTCTCTTCGAACAAGTTAGCCTGCAGATTCACCCCTTGGTCATATTTTACATCAAGCGAAGGTCCATAACGGAAATACTGGTTCACTGTCCGCATAGGCGCGAAGCTGAAACCGCCGATTCCGAAAACACCGGGCGATGCCACGCGCTTTTCATCGATAGTTACGGCTTTCTTGGATGCCGCGCCATAGATGAGGATATCGTAACTCCAGTGTGCCTTGACACTGTCGACTGCCTGAAGAGGTATTTTTGCGGTTGTATTTCTGAGTTTCCCGAAGGCATACGAAAAACCTATTCTTGCTCCGAGTGCATTCACACCGGGATTAGGAAGTGCCGTATTGCCATCGGAGAAATGGGTCATCTCCACGCCGCCGCGCAAAGTAACAGCATCCGAAAGGCGATAATCGAGCAGGAATCCAAGGTTTATATAGGCATTGAACCGCGAACCGACGAAGACATTGGCTGCCGGAGTCTCGAGCAGATTCGATTTGTGCCATCCCGCCGAGATACCGAAATTCCATTCATATCCCAGACTGAGTCTCGGACTGAAATGCTTTATCGGCGCACCCTGAAAAAAATACAGGCTGACGGGCGTCCCCAGGTCTTTGTTGCTGAAGAAAGAAAAAATACCGAGGCCCAGACCCTGATAAGCTCCCGGATACAGCCGGCCGATACGGGTTGAGGAAGTATACGCAAACGTATATTTGGCATGGAAAGATGCCAGCGAGCTGATTGTTCTGGAGTAATCGTGCGAAGATGCGTCCAGCGGCACAATTTCGTCGGCAAACACAAGATTGCTGCTCGAGGGAAAAACATGGGCTCCGCGGATGTCCGCACCGAATGAATGGACTACACGGAGGGAATCGCCGGCAAAAGCTGACACAATACAGAGAACGGCGGCAAGGAGAAAGAAGAGGATTTTTTTCATTAGAAAAAAATCCTGCGGGAACTTGCTTGCGGTTCCCGCAGGACATCATATGGCTTGTAAAAGTCTTATTAAATGTATTTGCCGAAGTCGGCGTTGTGCATGTCGCCCGAATCCATGAATGCGTTATGGAATGCGAATGCGCACTTGAGGTTGACCGGAGTCTGGCCTGCCACGCCGAGACGCAGATATTCGTTCAGGAGCGGACGGTATTCGGGAGCGGCGCAGTTGTTGATGATTGCATGGGCGCGATCCACCGGATCAAGATGACGGAGATCGGCGATACCCTGATCGGTGACAATCACATCGACGGAGTGCTCGCTGTGGTCGGGGTGAGCAACCATAGGCACGATGTTCGAGATGAGACCGCCCTTGCTGGTAGAGGGGCACGAGAAGATCGAGAGATATGCGTTGCGGGTGAAGTCGCCCGAACCGCCGATACCGTTCATCATGCGGGTACCGAGGACATGGGTTGAATTCACGTTGCCGAAAATATCGGCTTCGAGTGCCGTATTCATGGCGATCACACCCAGTCGTCGGATGACTTCGGGGCTATTCGAAATTTCGGCAGGACGCATAAGGATCTTGTCGTGGAAGAACTTCATATCGGCGAAGAGTTCTTTCTCGGTGTCGTCGGTGAAGGTCATGGAGCAAGTCGATGCGAATGTACATTTGCCTTTCTGAAGAAGTTCGAGAACAGCATCCTGGATAACCTCGGTGTACATCATGAAAGGAGGCAGATCCTTGCTTTCGCCGAGATCATAGAGAACGGCATTGGCGACATTTCCCACACCGGACTGGAGGGGAAGGAATTCCTTGGGCAGACGGCCGGCCTTGTATTCGCCTACGAGGAAGCGAACTACATTCGAGCCGATCTGACGGGATGTCTCATCGGGAGCCGTAAATTTCTTTACGCAGTCGTAAGAACTTGTCTTGACGATGCCGACAATCTTAGCGGGATCTACTTTCAGCACCGGCGAGCCGATACGGTCATTGGGCGCGTAAACGGGGATTTCGCGGCGGTAGGGAGGATCAAGAGGCATATAGACATCGTGCATGCCGCAGAGGGCCTTGGGAAGCTTGTCGTTCAGTTCGATCAGAATGTGCTTGGCGATGTGTGCATATGTCGCAACGTTACCCACACCGCAGCCTAGAACGATCTCCCCTTTGTCGTTGATGTCAGCAGCCTCGATAATAGCCCAATCAATAGGACCGTAAGTGCCATAGCTGACCTCCTGAGCCATCTCGGAAAGATGGCGGTCGAAATAGTGACAGTCGTGTGCGTTGATGCGCTTGCGCAGGTCGGGCACATTCTGATAAGGGGCGCGCATGTTGTATGCATTTGCACGCGACATCACACCGTCGACGTGGTCGCTGGTGGAAGCACCGCTGAAGAGATTTACTCTGAACTCTCTGCCAGCTTCGTGCTCGCGTGCTGCTTTCTCAGCCAGTGCTTCGGTGATAAACTTGGGCGTACCGGGGGCAGTGAAACCGGATGTTCCGATGGTATCGCCGTTATTAATCATTTCGGCGGCTTCCTGAGCCGTCATGTAGTTGAATGCCATGATGGATAACTATGTTTTTTTGGTCTTAGAATTTTCGTTGGAGGATCTCTCCCCAGATAATCGCGTTGCGAAGGTTATCGCGGTCGAGCGGCTTAAGGCCGACACGCTTATGTTCCGTTTCAGGAGGCGGAACCGGAGTTGTTGCTGCCGTCTGAGGAACCGGAGGCTTTGGAGCGGCTATTACAGCGTCAGCTGCAGCCTTGGCCGGATTCTTCGATACTCGAACAACCTCTTTTACCGGAGCGGATGCCTCAGGAACTTTCTGTTCCGATATAGAACTGAATATTTTTTCGAAGATAGGATTTACAGGAGTATCGGCGCGGCGCAACGGTTCCTTTCCGGAATCATGCCTTCCTTCTTTGCGCTTACGGTTGTCGCTGATCCATGACACCACACCGATGATGACAGCCACCGCAAATACCGCTACATCTTTTAAATCCATTATTTTTTCGTAATTTTGTGCAAAAATAAGCATTATTGCTCAATAGACCAAATATTCCGCTTCAAATGACTCCCGACAATCATAATTCGCACCAGCGAAATCTATATATCGAAACCTACGGCTGCCAGATGAATGTAGCCGATTCCGAGGTGGTCGCCGCCATTGCAGAAATGGCCGGTTATACCATTACTGATACCCTCGACAGCGCAGATGCTGTATTCCTGAACACATGTTCGATCCGCGATAACGCGGAGCAGAAAATCGTGGCACGCCTGCAGGCACTGAACGCTCTGCGGCGCAAGCGCGGCGGACACCTGATTATCGGTGTAATCGGCTGCATGGCCGAGCGTGTGCGCGAAGAACTGACGCAGAAACACGGCGTCGATCTCGTTGCCGGCCCCGACGCCTACCTTGACCTCCCCGCTCTGCTCGCCTCAGCCGAAGCCGGAAAGAAAGCCGTTAATGTCGATCTGAGTACGACCGAGACCTACCGCGACATCGTACCGGTACGCCTCGGCGGCCAGGCCGTATGCGGCTTCGTGAGCATCATGCGCGGCTGCAACAATTTCTGCTCCTACTGCATCGTGCCATACACACGCGGACGCGAGCGTAGCCGCCCTCTTGACAGCATCCTTAACGAAGTGGCCGATCTGTGTGCTCGTGGCTACAAGGAAGTGACCCTCCTGGGCCAGAATGTGAATTCGTATTCCTATGAGGATACCGATTTCGCCGATCTGCTGGCAGCAGTGGCTCAGGCGGCTCCCGATATGCGCATCCGCTTCACTACATCGCACCCCAAGGACATGAGCGACAAGACTATCGACACAATAGCGCGATTCCCGAACATATGCCGACATATCCATCTTCCGGTGCAGAGCGGAAGCAACAGTGTGCTCAAAGCCATGAACCGCAAGTATACCCGAGAATGGTATCTCGACCGCATCGCAGCAATACGCAGCCGCATCCCCGACTGCGGAATATCAACCGATCTCTTCACAGGATTCCATGACGAAAGCGAGGAAGATTTCCAGCAGACTCTCGACCTGATGCGGGAAGTCGGTTTCGATTCCGCTTTCATGTTCAAATACTCGGAGCGCCCCGGCACACTCGCATCAAAGACGATGCCGGACAATATTCCGGAAGACGTCAAGATAGAGAGACTCAACCGTATGATCGCGCTCCAGAATGAACTCTCCGCCGAGTCGAACCGCCGCGACATAGGTCATGAATTCGAGGTCCTTGTCGAAGGCGTTGCCAAACGCAGCTCGGCCCAATTTGTAGGCCGTACGAGCCAGAACAAGACAGCGGTCTTTCCCCGTCCGGAGGGCGTCAAAGTAGGAGACACTGTCCGTGTCCGGGTACTCTCGGCATCCTCGGCGACACTGATCTGCGAGGCAGTCTGAGACTTCCTAAAAAACATTCCGCCCTATCCACCAGGCGACTATCGCTACAAAGACTCCGATCAGTCCAGCCGGGTGGAACAAGATGCGGCGCAGACGTGTATGCTCTTTGAATACCGTTTCAGCGGCGATAAAACACACTGCTGCAGGAACCGCGAAAAATACAAACGCGTTATAATGCCATGCCGCCGCAAGATCCCCGTGCAGGGCTGCATGCAGGGCACGCTGAAAACCACACCCCGGGCAGTCATAACCCGTGATTGTCTTAAACACGCAATGCGGCATGAAAGCCGAGGACGGATCGACAGTATAGTAAAACAGAATTATAAACGACATAAAGACAATGGCCGCAACGAGAGCGGCCATTGTTTTTATTCTATTCTTTTTAAGAGCAGTCACTTCAGAAGATGAGATCCCAGAGAAGAACCGAGAAGAATCCCAGGGCGAGCGAAATCATGATGAGCCATGCCGTTATCTCGGAGCATTTGCGTGCCTTGCGGAGATTGCCGCTGTTATAGTAGTTCGAAGTGAGAACAGCAGTGACTATACTTGCCAGACTCACGGGCGAGCAGCAGCAGATCGTGAGCACGATTGTCCATCCCAGATAAGTCGGAGGACACGGAGCATCGGGCATCCTGTTGATAGGATATTCATTAAACCGATGTTTCTCCGGCTCCTGAGGCACCTCATCCTGAATTTCTTCCTCTATCACAATATCATCCGAGCGGTTTTCGTCTTCCGCACCGGAAGCATCAGCATGAGAATCCGGAGTTTGACTTTCAGTACGACGTTCCTCTTCTGTCATTTCGCGTTCACGCTTCTGACGGGCAAGAGTTCCGTCCAGGAGCGGACGAAGTTCATCGAGATATCCGGCAGGATACCATTTGGGAAGGCCTTCGTACCATACTTTTGTACTTTCGGTGACGTGCTTGTCCAGAAGTTCCTCAAGTTCGAAAGGACCCTGCTGGCGCCCGTCGGCGTAAATCCAGATTTTCATTGCTGCGATAATGATTTATTCTAAAAGTGCTTTACCTCGTGGCCGGCTCTATGGCGCGTCTTCCGGAAC
>CABRLF010000085.1 GCA_902471685.1 uncultured Porphyromonadaceae bacterium | reverse complement strand
TGCGGTCTATAATTTCCTCCAACACCGGAATTTCTTCCCGCAGTCTCGCTATATCCTTTTCTTTTTCAGCTATCCGGGCAGGCATACGCTCCATGACAGCATAGGGATATGCGGCGGCTTCCACGAATGAGAGTGGCAACGATCCCGATTGGGAGCATCGGTACTTGAGTCCGCTTGCTCCCTCGATGAAGAAGATGTTGCGCTCGAACATTTCGGCAATATTAAACTCGCTCCTTACCGTCATGGGCAAACCCATATAAGAACCGACGGCTTTGTGTTCCGTTCCCCGGTAAGACTTTGATATGCGGTGAAGCTCTCGCCCGATTTCCTGCGGTGTGGCAAAAGTGCCGGATACGAGGGTTACTTCTGCATCATCTTTCCGTGCAACAAAACAGCGGTAGTCCATATTCATTTTGGCAATCAATTCCTCTGCTGCTGCAATGGCTGTCTGATTTTCCGACATCTTGCGCTCCGCACGGCCTCTCTCTTTCTTGAATATGGCCTGTTCCTTTTCAAGCTGCATAATCCTGTTGTCGAGCTTCGCCTTTTTCAAAAGGTCGGTGTTGCCGGAAAGGATTGCCACGAACTCGGCAAAGTTCATGCCGTTTTCCTCGTCCATGCCGTCCTCGTCGATGCGTCGCACGGCAATGGTGCCGTTGTTAATCTGATTTATGAACATCTGCTTGTTCTTCAACAGGTTAAACTTATAGGCATCAAGTGTTTTCTCCGTTCCGTAAATAACGATGTCAACGGTGTTCCCACCCCATAGTTTCACGGTGTTTCCCTTGCGGACAGCCCTACCGTTACGCTGCTCCATGTCGGCCGGCCGCCAAGGTATCTCAAGATGATGCACAGCCACGGCTCGTTCCTGGGCGTTAACGCCTGTGCCTAACATGGTTGTGGACCCGAAAAGCACACGCACCCTGCCGCTGTTCATGTCAGCGAACAGTTTCTTCCTCGCCCTTTCAGTCTTGGCGCACTGGATAAACTGTATTTCTTCCGAGGGTATTCCGAGAGCCACAAGTTTGTCCTTGATGTCCTGATAGATATTCCACTCGCCGGGTTTATAGGTGGAAAGGTCGCTGAAAATGAACTGTGTGCCACGGTTGGCGTTTGAGCGCACATAGTAGTCATAGACTGTCCTTGCGCATATCGAAGCCTTGTTGCCGGGGTCATCGCTGAACTTGTCGCCGAGAAGCCTCATGTCAAGAGCCATTTTTCTCGCTACATTTGTAGCTATAAGCATTTTCGCCTTGTCGAGATTGTCGGGTTCGGGCATATCAAGTCCGAGGTCAGCCCATTCTCCGGATTTGGCGAATGATACAAGCCTCCCTGCCATTTCTTCCTGCTCGATTGTCGGGGGATTGGAGAGGAAGCGCACGTTCTTTTCGGGAACATCGAGGTTAATCATGTCCGTTGTGCGGTAATCCGTTATCTCACGGAGGAATGAGGCAAGTTCCGGCACCTTTATATATGAACGGAAACGCTCTTTCCGCTTGATATTGCCGGTGACATCAAGCTCGTAATCCGCCTTTTTCTCGGTGTATATTGCCGCCCACGCATCGAAGCAGCTTATCCGCTGTTTCTTGAGTTCCTGCGGACGCATATACTTGAACATCACATACAGCTCGGTAAGAGCGTTGACAACAACCGTGCCTGACAGGAATGTGGCTCCGAGGTCACGGCCTGTGCGCCTCTGAATGTCACGGATTGCAATAAGCAGGTTCATCGCCCTTTGTGAGCCTTTGGTGTTTCCGATGCCCGCAACCCTTGTATGGCGTGTCTGCAGCATTAAATTTTTGAACGCATGACATTCATCTACAAAAATATGGTCTATTCCCATAGTATTGAAATCCAGCGTGTTGTCCTTGCGTTGGTCTATGTCGTGACGCAATTCCGCAAGTTTGGCGGTCAGGTTCTCCTGCCGTTTCTCAAGCCCCGTCTGCATCTTTGAGCTGCGATAGCGCATGGTGGAGTTCTCGAGAACCTCAAGGCAACGCTCGACATCGGAAAGTTCCTCCCGGAAGATTGCAGCCATAGTTTCCTGCGACTGGGGTATCTTTGAAAACTGGTCGTGGGTCAGTATCACGCAATCCCAGTTATTGTTCTTTATCTGCGAGAAAATCTCCTTGCGGTTTGCAGGCGTGAAATCCTCGCGTCCGGGATAGAGTATCTTTGCCATGGGATATGCCTTGCGGAAAGTGTCGGATATCTCATGCACATTGGACTTGAGCCCGATAATCATAGGCTTGTTGACAATACCGAGACGCTTCATTTCGTATGCGGCGATACACATTATCATTGTTTTTCCTGCACCGACCTCATGCCAGCAGATGCCTCCGTCGTTCTGCTTTATCATCCACACGGCGTCCTTTTGGGATGGATATAGGCTGTCGTATGGAAAATGCTCGAGAGTGAGGCCGGGGAAAGTCTGCGCCGATCCGTCGTATGACGGGCGCAGATAGCAGTTGAAGCGGCTGTTGTATTCGGCTACAAGCCGGTCACGGACAGGCAGGGGCTGGCGGTCGAGCCAGTCACGGAAAGTGGAGCGTATCTCCTGTATCTTGGCGGCTGCCTCCTGTATGGCATCTTCATCGGAGACACGGGTCTTTTCGCCGTTGATATACACCTCTTTTGTAAATTCGGGCACGGTGTCCTGGAGCGCATAGACAAACATATCCTCCCCGTTGCAGTTCCTTACGGAATAGGTGTTGTAGGCGACGGCTGAATATCCCGTGAGCCGGAGCAGGTAGGTGTCGTTTATGTCAAAGTACATCAGCTCGGCATCCACCCCGAAAAGATATGACGCAAAAGAGGCGTATATTTTCGGGTCAATCCACCTTTCGCCCATGTTTATGTCAAGTTCCTCATACGGCACAGGTTCGGGCAACGCATCGGAAAGTGCCTTTGCGGAAATTTCGGCAAAAGACCTCTTGCGCTCGTCAAGGAACGGAAGCAGTTCGGAAACATCACGCAGTTTGGTAACGATGTCGCCGCCGATGAAGCGACCTTTATGCTCCCAACAGTCTGTAACGGGGTTGTAGAAAATCTCTTTCTTGAGTGCTTCGGTGATTTCGTCCTCGGTCATTGCTGCGGTCTTGCACATATAGTCGATGTTGACCTGACCGTGATAGTTCAGAGAACTTGCGAGTGCTTCCATGGGGAGAAGCCTCACCGATGTGTCCGTCTTTTTGAAAGCCACCGGCTCACGCATGATGTCGGATTTGTAAATCTCCCTGCCGACAGCCATTTCAAGCGTCAGCACCTCGTTTCCGAGGCTGTCAAGAGCGATAAATTCCTTGTTGTCGTTATCGTGGAAGAAGCCCCATTTGGCGGTGAAAGCGTCATAAAGGCTGTTAAGTCGCTCCCTTAATTCGGGTTGCTCGGTCTTTTCCTCCCTCTCCTTGTTGGAAAGTTCAAAATAGACACTCCTCAACGGCATATAGTCGTTTGCCCTCTCGAAGTTCACGCTCCCATTGTCAACAGGCACGAAATCGACGGCAATATCTTCATAATGGCTTGACTTGCGGTATTCAAGCGTTCCCACCTGACCCTCGAACACTACCAGTGCGCCCTCTTTGAACCATTCGGGCATTTCCCCGGTATAGCCACGCCGTCCTTTTGCTGACGCAATGTCCGGCTCTCCGAAAAGCGACATCTGCGCCTGTCTGCCGATTCCCGGATTGGAGAAAAGGGCCGGCCTGTAATTGCGGTCAAAATCATATTTCAGTATGGCTGCGAGATAGTCAGCCATTGAAGCCTCGCTGCCCGACCATGAGTATCTGCGTGTCAGCTTGCCGAATTGGTTCTTCACAATGCGGCTGTCGGTTGAAAGGGTCGTTTTCGGCATTGTGAAAAGACGGTTCGACGGTTCGGTATTTTCCTCGCCGTGTTTTTCCCTTGAGGTCTGGAGAAACATCGCCTCCCTTGATGTGGGGCCGGATTTGGCTGTGTCCTTTTGGAATATGAGCAAGTCGCTCCCGACCTCAATGCCGCCTGTCTGCATGAAGATGTTGTCGGGGAGACGGACTGCGCTTATGAGGTTGGCGTTGTTCACAAGGTATTCGCGCACGAACTTGTTGCCGGGAGTGTCGGCTATGCCCCTCGATGTAACGAAAGCAAGCAGCCCTCCCTCGTTGAGCAGTTCCATTGCCTTTACGAAAAAGTAGTTGTGTATGGTCTTGGTGGACTGTTCATGTATGCCGCCTTTCTTCCACAGGTCTGCGTCGAACACGCGGAAATTGCCGAATGGTATGTTTGAAGCGATTACGTCAAAAGATGTATGCTCAAGCCGTTGTTCCCCGATGCTCTCAAAACCTGCCGTATAGGTTTCGGTATCGTCGTTGAGCAGGGAGAGGATTATGCCTGTCAGCGTGTCCTTTTCAAATGCGTAAGACTTGGTGCCGTTCATGGCGACTGGCAGGAAGCCGCCGATGCCTGCGCTCGGTTCAAGGAATGTGCGCATCGTAAGTCCGTGTGTCTTGAACGTGGACTGTATCTGCCGTGCCACTGCGCTTATTATAAATGCAGGGGTGTAAAATGCGGTCAGTACCGATGTCTTGATGCTTTCAATGGTTGTGTCGCACCACTGGGGTTTGTCGGTTGGAAAACTGCCGAGGACGGTCAACAGTCGGTTTGCCGTTTCCTCCATGCTTTGAGGGATTGGCTTTTCAGTGCCGATGTTCAGCACCTCTTTGATACCTCCGAAGCCCGAATAGAGCGACATTGTTTCTTTCTCCGGCTCGGTGGCCTTTCGCTTCTGCGAGAGGACGGTCAGTGCGGTTTCTATCGCCTTGACATTATCCTCAAATGATTTGTGTTTGTTGTATGCCATATATCTGATTTTTCTTTCCCTCCCGTTAGATCCGTTTGGTCCGCCGGAGGGCTGTCTTAAGATTTCAGGCATTACAGTGGAGGCGCAAGGGGCAATGAGGCAAATTCACAGCGAAGCCGTGACCGCCGGCCCCGATTTGACATTTGCCCCGGCCTCCAACTTTGCCGCAGAATCACCGGCAGCCCTCCCGGGCCATCGGAAAAATTATACAACAGACTTACTTGCTTTATTACAAAAGTGCGGCACTTATATCATTAAAAGGGGAAAGCAGAAAGTATAACAGGAACCTTGCTACGTTAAACCGACAATCCGGTGCATAAGGTCGGATTGTCGATTATAGGTTTAGTCAGTCACAGATTACCACATCATCATGGCTCAAGGTAATTTGTTGTCCTGATGTCAGTCTCACTACATATTGGTTCCCAGAGTCCTCAACGATTTCTCCGCAGTCATGGTCTCGCCAACTGTCAAGCAGAGTGCAGAAGCATCCGATTACACTGTCCTCAAAATCTTCCATGTCGCTTTAATGTTTCCCCGAGGCTCGGAGGGTGAGCCTCGGGCATTGTGAGACTTCGAATTAGGAAGCGATTGCTTCAGGTTGCGGTTCCATCATTGATGCCGGCTTCGCAATAGGCTTCACGCTTCTTGCAGCGAGAACGATACGGTGTCGGCTTTCGCCCTCGGCGTTTTTCCATTCGTTAGGTTTGAGGTACCCTTTGACTTCAACGAGGATGCCCTTTCTGATAGCGTCGAATGATGAGAGGTTGGTATTCTTCGCCCACTTTTCGACTGTGATAAGTGAGGACTGGCGTGTAACCTCTCCTGTCGCCTTGTTGGTAACTCGGTTGCTGACTGCGAGAGCGAAGCGGATAACGCTTGCCTCGGTGCAGGTGGTGATTTTCGGTTCGGTGGCTACGAAGCCGCTGACTACGGTTGAGTTAATGATGTTCTTCTTGCCATTGTTGGCGTTGGTGTTGTTAGCTTCCATTTTCGTTGATGCTAAAAAATTAATGTTATGTTTTCTGTGAAGCGATTGATTCTTTCCCTTTCTTCAAAGTCCGTTTCCGTAAGGGGCCGAATCAATTTTTTCGGCAAATCACAAAGGTCGTGAAACGGTGGATTGAGACAAGGCTGCCACAGCAGCACATGTGATGCCGTGGCACGCGCCGCCGGGCCTTGACATATCCACGGGCGGCCTTAACTTCGCCGACATAAAAATCGACGGCTCCCTTTCGGATGGCACTTGATAAAACTCCGATCTAAAAAAGGCTCTGTTATTATAATGGAAAAACCTGACGCAGTATAGAATAGGCTGACTATGAATAATAAAGTAAGGAAGGGAGGGAAGGCATATCAGTGCGGATTATAGGATGGCTGTTAGGAAGGGGGTCGGTCAAGGAAACTTGTAAGGATAAGCATAAGTGGAGAGTCGCGTAACCTATGCTTTCCTGCAAGCGAGTCTGAGCGATATTCTTAAGCCGTCCGCTTTGATAGGCGAGTGTCTTTCTTAGCAATTTTAAATTGCTGTGAATGACTCTCGCCCAAAGAAATCAGCGTGTATGCCGGGGTTGGGGCTAAGCTGTATAAAAGGTACCGAGGCATCAACTCTATTAGAGGTCTGCGGCATAAAAACCAAAATGGCATGGCAGTCTGCATACCGTCATGCCATATAATTCTTGATTTATAACTCCGGAACTGCCAGCCAACGGATATTATCATTGACAGAATAATGTATCATCGGGTCGTAGCGGACTAATTCATAAGAGACAATCTTGAACTTCATGTTGATTATTGCAAGGATTATTACCTGTCCTTTTTCCGGTTTGCAGTCGGAATCCGTGAATTTATGCCATTCCGGAGACGGGTTTCTGTCAGCCCATTCAGCACCTCTTATGAAGCAACAAATATTTGGAACGGGATATTCGCTGTCCTTGAAAATAACTTTTGCAGCTTCTTCTATTTCTTCTCTGCGTGTCATGTCATTTTTCTTTTAGTTGTCAAAACCAGTCAGGATTGTTTGCCCTCATCAGTTCCGTAAGGTCTTTATCATCCAGCTTCAAATCACTTTCATTGGTATAAAAGAAAATTTCTTCATCAATTTTCTCCGCCTCTTTGTCGGCAAAACCGTCGCAGTTGTCTGTCATCGGGTACGGCATAAGTGCGTCAAGCAGTTCCAGACCGGCAATAATCAGCGGCTCTCCGTCATTGCTTGAAAGCACACGGCAGGTGTAGGTCTCATCACGATAGGTGATTTCGGTTGTTGTCATTATAACATTGTTTTTAAGTTTGTCATTTCCCTCTTTTTATATCCATTTCCGGGAGGGTTGCCGTGAAATTTTACAGGCGTCGGAAAGGATACCTGAAAGGATTAAGACAAGGCTGCCACAGCAGCACATGTGATGCCGTGGCACGGTGCCGTCGGGCCTTGACGTATCCATGGTGTCCTTAACTTTGCCGTCATAAAATCACGCGACTCCTTACGGATGGATTCATGCAATTGCTTATAAAGGTCAGGGAATGGTATAACAGGTGTCTGAATGAGCAAAAGAAAAGCGGTCCGGAGACCGCAAATCTTATGAGGGGAACCGTATCAGGCGGCTTTCTTCGACTTCCTGGATGATTTCTTGGCGGAAGCCTCGGGCTTTTCCTCCACTTCGGGAGTACGGTGGAACTTCATTGCCACGAGGACGACACGCTGGTTCTTCTTTCCGTCGGTACCCGTCCATTCCTCGGGCTTGAAGTAGCCGGTCACGGTGATGTGCTCGCCTTTCTTGAGGCGGTCGAAGGAGTCGAGGTTCTCGTTCTTGCGCCATGCCTCGATGTTGATGAGGGCAGACTTGAATGATGTCTCACCGGCCTGGTTCTTTTCGGCGCGGCTTACCGATATGGCGAAGCGGGCTACCGATGCGGTGTCGAAGTTGCGGATCTGGGCGTCGTTTGCGATGAAGCCGGAGAGTTCGAAGGTGTTGCTGATTTTCTTCATGTCTGTAAATTTTTAGAAGTGAGTAAATTAATTTTATGTGCATTTCAGGGTGTGCGGCTTCAGTGGCGGCCGGGGGTTGTGTGAAACAATACTCTTGCCATAAGAGAGGCACCTGTGGCAAGGAAGATTTTTCACACGTTCATTGGCAGAGCGACCTTGCGTAAGCGTCCACAGGACATCTTCAGGATGTCGCGGCATACAACCTTTGCGCAGTAAAATGATTGGCTCTTGCTTCGCCCGGAAAATTTGACATGGAAAGAAATCGGGATACCTGCTCTCCGGTTCGCAGACTGTCTCAGATACGCCGATACAGCATCAGAGAGCCAGCCTCTTTATATAAGCTGCCTGACCATGCCGTCATGTGAGCGCAATCAGTCCTCCAACTCTCCAATGGAGCAAAGAGAAAATCAATCGACCATACTCAATGGCGAAGCACAACTATACAAGGACTCAAAGGAGGACACGGATGCCGACAGCAGGAGTAGGTCATCTGAAATTAAGAAGTCAGATAATTCCACATGGAGAGACTGAGGCAGACGCATCCGAAAACAAGAAGTCAATAGGTTGCCTACATCGGGATTAAGAGGCGGTCTCCGGCAGCTTTGATGGCGGGAGTGGCTATGTCAAACGCTGTTATAGTGGTCGAAGCCAATGAGAAGCCTTATGGTAAGACTATTCCAGACTGCTTTGTCATCTTAAAAGTGGCTACGATTGCGAAATCAAATGCAAAGTCAAATGCGGAATGAAATGCAGACCTAAATGCGGGGTCAGATGTAACTGCATAAAAAAGGTCTCAGAGAAATTCTGAGACCCATGAGAAAAAGCAGGAATGGTTTTCAGCCATCCCATCTCTTAGGCTTTCGTTTTACTGAGCCTGTCATCATCTGGGTTATTTCCTCCAGACTCATCTTGCTTATTCGGCGGCTGTCTTCAACCCATTTAATGAGTTCGGATCGTCGGAACAGCAACTCTTTGGCGGGCTTATAATGTGGGATGAGACCTTTCTGGGCCAGCTTGTAGATAGTCGGCTTCTTCAGATGGACTACCTCACAGGCAGTTTCAAGGTCTATGAAGCCTTCGGCCGGTATCATTTTGGATTGACTCTGGAGCCTTTTGGACATACTCGTGAGTTCCTTGGTCATGTAGGACATCTGTTCCATCATTTCCGCGAGCATTTTAGGCATTGTATCGAACGAGGGTGTATTCTCCATATTATTCTAATTTTCAGACTTGATTGCGGTTGGAATTTACTGTTTATTTCAGAAGCCGGTAGCCGGGAATACATGAGGTATGAGGGGCTGGTCAAGCGGTATGAGCTTGAGAGTGAAAGTCCCTTCTTTGATAGCCAGTTTTGTCTGGATGGTGTCAACGGCGACATCTGAGAACATTATCTTGAAGGTATCCTTAAGGAACCAGGCTATCTGTATATTGGATCTTTTGAGACGTTTCCCAATATTCCAGCCGAAATGATACAGGTCATTGGAGGTGACCCCGTCCAATTTAACTGTAATATCATCCGACACATCTTTGCCTTTGGCAAGTTGCTGAATGTTGTTACACAAAACCTGAATCTGATTCTCAGACAAGTGTCTCTCGAAAGTGAGGGATGAATAAGAGAGGATGTCATCCATAATACATGATTCTTTATTTGAATCAGTCGCAGTGAGAATTGCTGTCTGAAGTCTCCTGCTTTCCTGCCCGTCAGAATCGTTTGAGTTACAAGAACCGCATAATTTAGGAACTATATAGTAGGCGGATATTAGATAAACCAGATATCCTGTGCCGCATACAAGTGATAATATGAATATCGTATGAAAGACAGCAAGGAAAATATCGGAGGTTTCCGTTATCATTCGTGTATAATCGGAGACACCGATGCCAAGCGCCGACATCGTTACAACGGTGAGATATGCTCTTGTCCAAGGGGATTTATAAGGGGCTTTCATATTTACGATATATATTATTTCAATTTCGAGTTCGTTATTTTCTAATAGAATAACGCATGAGAAATGCCCTGAAAATCAATGTTATGATTTGTTATAAAGTGCGTCGGATTTTATATTTCCATCCATTTCGGCTGAATGGAAATCCATCGTGAGCGAAATTCAAAAATTGAATTGAGTCCTTGAATGAATTTCTTTTGAGCAGAAATCTTTCAAACTCTGATATTTACAGATATAGAGATATATTAGGCATATTTAACACACAAAAGGACACCCCGAAGGGCATCCTTTCAACAAGAGGTACAAATAAGGACTATTTCAGTTTTATCTTATCGACGGTTTCTCGCTTCTTGGAAGATACGAGATCCGCGTATATCTGGGTAGTTACGACTGATTTGTGAGTCAGCATCTTTGAGACCGTGTATATGTCTGTTCCTGCGGCAATCTGAAGTGTTGCGTATGTATGGCGGAAGCAGTGGAACGTGATATGCTTCTTGATGCCGGAAGCCTCAATCCAGTTCTTTAGCGGCACATTTATCATAGAACGTGTCAGCCCCTTGAAGACTTTGCCTTCACTTCGTTCCCCACAGAGTTCAAGAGCCTCGTAACTTATCGGCAGAATTGCCTCGGTGGAGGTCTTCTGAGTCCTGATTCTGACACATGGACCTTTATCGGGAGCAATGCGGAGATTGTTCCATGTCAGGTTCTCTATATCGCTGATACGCAACCCCGTGAGGCAAGAGAATAGGGACGCTCTTTTCAGGACATCAATCTTACAAGGCGTTTTGGCGAGTATTATGAGTTCGTCCTGAGTGAGATACTCTTTTTGAACGTCTTCCCATTCTATCTTGTCGAGATAGTCGTTGATGTTCTCTTTCAAGAGCTTATCCCTGTAAGCTACTTTCAGTAGCCCTCTGAAAGTCGAGAAGTAACCGGCGATAGAGTTCTGTGAAAGTTTTCTATGCGTCAGGCGCAGATTATTGGCTGTCAGAAGGTATTCACGGAACTTTGTGCATAGTTCCACCGTCACCTCTTCAAAGAGACATTTCCCTTTTACGAAGATCTCGAAGTGACGATAGACAATTTCCCATTTCTGGGGTTTTCCTTTGCACATCTTTTTGAAGTAGTCAAGGAAGTCTGCCTTCTCCTGATGTCGGTCCATGAATCCGAACTGCTTGTTGATTACCTGCTCCTGACGACGGCAACGGATGAGTTCACCTTGGGTGAGCATTGCTTCATTATAATCTCTTTCTATGTCATTCTTCGGTTCGGCGTAGATATAGAAGCCGAGAAACTCCCGGCGAGACAGACGCCCTGTATGGGGATTACGGACTGCAGGCCAGTAATCCAGATACAGTGACATGCGGCCTTTTGTTATAGGTTTCTGCCGCAGATATACCTTAGCACATGTAGCCATAGTTTTTCTTTTTTCTGCAAATATGTGGAGTTATTCCCCGGTTGGTAAGTTATTGAGGTACAACTTTGGAAAAACTTGCAACCGGATTAGATTGAAGGTGGAGTGAAGATGTTTTTAAACAGTGCATCTACTTCATCCTTTGCGAGATAGCAATATTTGCCGACCATTTTCTTCTTGACCTGGTAGGTCTTGATATAATAGTGAAGTTGGTCGCGTGACATGTTGAACTTCTCGGTTGCCTCAGCAATGCTGTACCATTCGGATTCCACGAGCTCTCCCGTGCCTTTGGCCGCGTCGAAGTGTTTTTTGGAATACCGGACCTCCTTGCCTTCTTTCTTCTTAGGTATCCCGACTTTTGAAACCAGGCAATAGATGGCAGATAAGGTCATGCCGTATTTTTCCTGAATCTCTGGGACAGAATACCATTCGGTGATTTCGTCAACAGATGTATCCTTTTTGCCGAATATCATGTCGCAGTGCTTCTTACTCCAATAGGTTTTACCATGCTGGGTGACTTTGGGTATGTTCTGCTGCTTGGAGACTTTGAAAAGCCATGAGTTGCTGATGGAGAACTTCTCCAATATTTCCTTGAGATCGGAAGAGCGGTTCA
>CABRLF010000084.1 GCA_902471685.1 uncultured Porphyromonadaceae bacterium | reverse complement strand
GGAAATCGGATTCTTGAAGAGCCATTCCACTGTACGGTCACCATCGGGCTTGGATGCATTGTCGATCATTGCCTGAAGGAAGAGATTGGCTTTCTCAAGCTGGTCGAAGAAGAAGTTGTAGCTTTCCGAGAGTTCTGTGGTCGGCAGGTCGTTGTCGGCCATCATCTGCGAGCGCAGTACATTCAGCCCCGTGAAGAGCCAGCAGCGGCCTGATGATTTCTGATTGGTGATACCTTTGCTTTTTACGCGATATGTGAAGTTGTCATCGAGATTGTTCCGGCTGTCGGCATTTGCTGCGAGAGCGTCGATGTCGTGGGCTTTGAGAGCATTGGAGAGAGCTTTGTCGGCGGGTGTGTTTTTATAGGACTGGCGCAGACGCGATAACATCGCCTCGTCGATGCCGCCGTCGGGGTTGATGGCGAATCCGGATGCGGCTACCGCACAGAAGATAGCGGATAATATAAGTTTTTTCATGGGTTTGTGTATATCAGGTTTATGTTGCGAAGATACATATTTTCCGGCAAACGGCAAAATTATCTTAATAGCAGTGATTCGCCAAAATATAACGATAATTTCTTAATTTTACGCTATGGAAAAGGTCTATAAATCAAAAGTTGCAGTGTTGTATCTGTGCGCATGCATAGCTATGGGAGCCGCATTTGCGGTGTCTCTGTTATTATGTTATAAGTTTGTATTGATTCTGCTGGTCGATGTATTTTTTGTAGGCTTTGGCCTGTGGCTGATGCTCGATATGCTTTTTCACACGGATTACACGATAAGAGGGAATGTTCTGCATATCCGGTGCGGATTTCTATACCGCATGACTTTGCCGATAAGCAAAATTAAGGAAATAACGCTTCGGACGACTATTCTTTCATCGCCGGCCTTGTCGGCAAAACGCATAGGGCTGAGATATGGCAGAAGGAGCACGGTCTATATCTCGCCGCAGAATCAGAATGATTTTATTGCGGACCTCAAGTCGATAAACCCTGAAATCAAGGTGGCCGATTAGTAAAAACAAAAATCAGACATTGCCGCGGTGGCTATGCCTGATTTTCGTAAGAGTTGATTGGAGCGGGACTTATTCAGCCGCTACTTCCTCGACATTGATGAACTTGCGACCATTGCGACCTTCGGTGAAGGTAACGGTGCCGCTGACAAGAGCATAGAGGGTATGGTCTTTGCCGATGCCGACGTTCTTGCCAGGGTGGTGCTGGGTGCCGCGCTGGCGCTTGAGGATGTTGCCGGCCTTAGCGAACTGGCCGCCGAAAATTTTTACACCGAGTCGTTTGCTTTCTGACTCACGGCCGTTCTTAGAACTACCGACGCCTTTTTTATGTGCCATAGTGTGTTCCTTTAATAATTAGTGAGACAGTTGATTAAGCTACGATGTCCTTAATGACAATCTTGGTGAATACCTGACGATGACCTTTGAGGCGGCGATAGCCTTTGCGGCGTTTCTTCTTGAAGACGATAACTTTGTCGCCTTTGACAGAAGTTTCAGCAACTTCGCAAACTACTTTTGCGCCTTCAACGAGGGGAGCGCCTACTTTTACTGTGCCGTCATTGTCGGCGAGAAGAACGCGGTCGAACTCTACGGTGTCGCCGGCCTTTACATTTTCTCCAAGGAAGTGAACGTAGAGAAAGCGGTCTTTCTCTGCCTTGAACTGCTGGCCCTGGATGTCTACGATTACGTACATTTAATTGTAACTTTTATAGTTAACCCGCTGAGGCGAAGGAGTTTGATTGTAATATTCCTTTCTTTGTCAAGCCTATTGCGGAGAATCAGCCCACAAAATTACTACTTTTGCTCCGTTCTGGCAAATTTTTTTTGGACTTTTTTTGAGTGAATCGGAGAACTCAGAGTACTCGGAGTTCTGGGAGATCTCAGAGTGCTCCGAGTGCTCTGATAGCTTTTATTTCAGCTCAGCGAGAGCTGCGGTGATTCGACGGAACGCTTCGACGAGGTTCTCATCGGAAGTGGCATAGCTCAGACGGATGTATCCGGGTGTTCCGAAAGCGCTTCCGCTCACTGTCGCCACATGTGCTACGTTGAGAAGGTACATCGCCAGATCGCTGTCGCTCGTTATGGTTTGTCCGTGAGCCGATTTGCCATAGTATGATGTGATTTCGGGGAAGAGGTAGAACGCACCCTGCGGCTCGTTCACTTTTATTCCCGGAATCTGGCGTGCGAGGCGCACAACGAGGTCGCGGCGGCGTTCGAATGCCTTGCGCATTTCGTCAACGCAGTCCTGAGGTCCAGTATAAGCTGCTTCGGCGGCTTTCTGGGCGATGGACGATGCTCCGGATGTGCATTGTCCCTGAAGTTTAGTCACAGCTTTGGCAAGAGCGGGAGGACATGCGCAGTAACCGATTCGCCAGCCGGTCATGGCGTAAGCTTTCGATACTCCGTTGATTATCACAACCTGATCGGCGATCTCGGGGAATGTGCCGAGCGATACGAACTGGCCGGTATACAGGATGTGCTCGTAGATTTCGTCGGCTATTACAAGAATATCCGGATGCCTGGCAATAACAGTGGCAATGGATGCGAGTTCTTCGCGGCTGTAGACGCTGCCTGTGGGGTTGGACGGGGAGCAGAGTATTATGGCGCGGGTTTTCTCGCTGATGGCGTTTTCAAGCTGTTCGGCTGTCACCTTGAAGTCCTGTTCGAGACCGGTGGTGATGAATACCGGCTTGCCTTCGGCGAGCTTTACGAGTTCGGTGTAGCTCACCCATGCGGGTACGGGGATGATGACTTCGTCGCCGGGATTCACGGTTGCCAGGATGATATTCGAGAGGGCATGCTTGGCACCGTTGCCCACAACAATCTGTTCGGGCGCGAAAGTCAGACCGTTTTCGCGCTGGAGCTTAGCCTCTATTGCCTTGCGGAGACTCATGAAGCCCGGTACCGGCGAATAGAATGAGAAGTTATCGGCGATTGCCTTTTCGGCTGCAGCTTTGATATGCGCGGGGGTAGGGAAGTCGGGTTCGCCTACAGAAAGATTGATGACGTCGACGCCTTGCGCTTTCAGTTCGGAACTCTTCTGCGACATAGCCAGAGTCTGAGAGGCGGCAAGCGAGGCCACACGGTTTGAAATAGTCTGCATAATTTGCTTGTATAAAATCGGACAGATCAATTAACGGCGTTTCTTTGCATTGGCTTTAGCCTGAGCTCGCTGGGCTGCTTCAGCCTGTTTCTGTGCGGCTTCGAGACGAGCCATGAATCCGCTTTTCTTGCGGGGCTTTTTGGCATTTGCGAGGAGCTGTTCGCGTACTTTTTTCTCATCAATTACCAGACGGAATATGTAAGTCTGGATGATAGTGATGAGGAGGGACAGAAGATAGTAGTAGCTGAGGCCCGAAGCGTAATCGTTGAACATGAACAGGAACATCAGAGGCATGAGGTACATCATCAGTTTCATGCCCGGCATGCTCTGCTGGCCCGGCTGAGACTGCATGCTCACCTTCATGTAGATAATGTTGATGATAGTCATGAGAAGGCAGAAGAGGCTCACCTGATTGCCATAGAACGGAATAGAGAACGGCAGGGTGAAGATGCTGTCGGGAGCCGAGAGATCGTGTGCCCAGAGGAACGACTGTCCGCGGAGTTCGATGGCGGAGGGGAAGAAGGAGAACATCGCGATGAGGACAGGCATCTGGAAGAGCATGGGAAGACAACCGCTGAATGGGCTTGCGCCGGCGCGGCTGTAGAGTGCCATAGTTTCCTGCTGACGCTTCATTGCATCGGCCTGATCGGGATATTTCTCGTTGATTTCCTTGATTTCGGGAGCGAGGACGCGCATCTTGGCCTGACTGCGGTAGCTCTTGTAGGTGAAGGGGAAGATGATGAGCTTGATGAAGACCGTCAGGAGCAGGATGATAATGCCGTAGCTGACGATATACTTGCTCAGGAATGTGAATACGGGAATCACAATCCAGGTGTTGATCCAGCGGAAGAGCCCCCAGCCCAGAGGAATCAGGCGTGTAAGTGAAAGATCTTCGTCGTATCCCAGAGTTTCGTCGAGGTCATCGAGAATTGGGTATTCGTTCGGGCCGAAATAGAAATCGAAAGACGCGGGAGTGCCGTCGCCGATAGTGTAGGGGAGTGTGGCTTTCATCGACATATCCTTGAGATAGTCGGTTTTCTTGAGGTCCTTGCTCTCAAGTTCGGCGGAAGTGAAGGCATCGCGTGCGATGATTACCGACGAGAAGAACTGGTTCTTGAAGGCTACCCAGCGCAGACGGCCGTTGAGCGATTCGTGATCGTCGTCGTTCGCATTGAGATCGTCGACGCTCTCTCCTGAATATTTGTAGAAGATTGCGCTGTTGCGCTCCTCGAATGTGCGTCCGCGTTCGTTGCGGCCCATTTTCTGGTGCCAGTCGAATTCCATAGAAGCGGTATTGGCCGGTAGAATCTTTTCCATGCCTTTCTGGACAATGTCCATGCGGACGGTATAACCGTCGGGCGCGAGTGTGTAACGGATGCCCCACGTTGCTCCGGGAACGGGTTCCATTGTAAGAAGAACGGCGGAATCGCCTTCCATTACGGGAGTGAAATAGAAATCGCGGGTATCAATTCGCTGGTCGGCGGTGTTGAAGCGGAAGCCGTAACCATCGGTATCGTCTCTGAAGAGCTTGATTGTCTCAGGCTCGGGTCCGACTTCGGTAGTGTATTTTTTCAGTTCGACCTGCGAGACCATCGCGCCGCGCGAAGCGACAGTGACTTTCACAAGGTCGTTCTCGAGAACGATGTCCTTGTTCTCTCCGCTCAGGTAGCGCGAGAAACCTTCGTATTTGGCTGCGTTCGCAATTACGGCTTTTACGGCTTTGGCGGCGCCACGGGCGCGTACACCGGTGACTGAAGCGCGGTTGGCAATAAGATCGAGAATGTCGACTTCGCCGGATTCATCGATATAGACACCCGAAAGACCGGCGACGGAGTCGACAGTCAGGCGGAGATTGTCGTTGGAGAAAGAGTAAGAGCCGTTGTCGGCTGCGGCGCCGGATTCGAATACGGCAGCTGCAAGAGCGGCACTGTCGGAAGCGGCGAAGGCGGCTGCCTCATTCTCAGTCTGGGCGGCGCGGAGTGCTTCGGCAGCGGTCTGCTCCTGCTTCTGGCGTTCGGCTTCGAGTTCTTCGTCTGAGGGTTTGGTGAGCCATGTGAAGCCAATCATGATGGCCACAATGAGCACAAGCCCTGTGATTGTGTTTTTATCCATTGCTAATTAGTTTTTTTCCGTATTGGCGGTCTGGCTTTTTTCGTTATGGAAAGCGATGGCTGCGTCGATAAACGAGCGGAAAATGGGGCTTGGAGCCAGAACTGTACTTGAATATTCAGGATGATACTGAGTGCCGATATACCATCTTTTCGACGGCATTTCGACAACTTCGACCAGATGGGCGCCGGGATTCTCGCCGACACAGCTCATTCCGGCAGCTTCGAAGCGGTCGCGGTAGTCGTTGTTGAATTCATAGCGGTGACGGTGACGTTCGCTGATATCCTGACGTCCGTATGCTTCGGCTACTTTCGAACCAGGACTCAGGCGGCAGGCGAAAGCGCCGAGACGCATTGTACCTCCGAGATTGGAGATATTTTTCTGTTCCTCCATCAGGTCGATGACGTTATGGGGCGTATGAGGATTCATCTCGGTCGAGTTGGCATCTTCGAGTCCGAGGACATTGCGGGCGAATTCGATGACCATGCACTGCATGCCCAGGCAGATTCCGAAAGTCGGCACATCGTGTTCGCGGCACCAGCGGAGGGCTGTGAATTTACCTTCGATTCCGCGCTGTCCGAATCCAGGTGCTACAATGACGCCGTCCATTCCGGAGAGCAGATCATCGACGTTACTGTCGTTCAGTTTCTCCGATGAAATGTATGTGAGGTCGAGATTGCGGTCGGCATAAGTGCAGGCCTGGAAGAGTGCTTCGTCGATGGATTTATAGGCATCCTGAAGTTCCACGTACTTGCCGACGAGACCGATTTTCACGGATTCGGTGGCTGAATCCATCTTTTCGATAAAATCAAGCCAGGGTTGCATGTGTGGCTCGCCTTCTGCGGGGACGCCGGTCTTCCGGAGTACTATTTCGTCGAGGTGCTGGTCGTGCATCATCAGAGGCACTTTGTAGATGGAATCGACATCGCGGCTCTGTATGACGGAATCCTGTGACACATTGCAGAAAAGGGCGATTTTTCGCAGCATGTCGGCCGGAACGACTTTCTCGGTGCGGAGAACCAGAATATCCGGCTGGATGCCGAGCTCCTGCAGCGCCTTGACCGAATGCTGTGTGGGCTTGGTCTTGAGCTCTTTGGCGGCGGCTATAAACGGCACGTAAGTCAGATGGAGGGAAAGGCTGTTCTGACCGAGTTCCCAGCGCAACTGGCGCACGGCTTCGAGGAAAGGAAGCGACTCGATGTCGCCTACAACGCCTCCGATTTCGGTGATTATGAAATCGTAGTTTCCGGTTGTTCCCAGATATTTCACGCGACGTTTTATTTCATCTGTGATATGGGGCACGATCTGCACTGTTTTCCCGAGGTAGTCGCCGCGGCGTTCTTTGTCGATGACGCTTTTGTATATGCGGCCTGTCGTGACATTGTTGGCGCGTGAGGTACGGACGTTGGTGAAACGTTCGTAGTGTCCGAGGTCGAGATCAGTCTCCTGACCGTCTTCTGTCACATAGCATTCGCCATGCTCATAAGGGTTGAGAGTGCCCGGATCGATGTTTATATACGGGTCGAATTTCTGGATGGTGACACGGAAGCCCCTGGCTTTCAACAGACAGGCAAGCGAAGCTGAAATAATTCCTTTGCCGAGCGATGACACAACACCGCCGGTGACGAATATGTACTTTGTTTCCACTTTCTGGAGATGTTTCTAAAACTTGGCAAAGTTACGTAATTTCTCCGACTCTCGCAAGTGTGACGCTGGGCGCGATTCAAAAAAGAAGGACCCCGGCACGAATGTCAGATGCCGGGGCCGGGAATATGTAGTTGTGTACCTGTTACGCGGGCTGGATGGTTCCGTCTTGGCCGATAGTTATGCGGCGCTCCTTATAAAGATGTCCGACGGCTTTCTTGAAGTCCTTTTTCGAGCATGAAAAGATCATTTCGATGACCTCCGGCGCAGTCTTGTCTCCGATTGGTGTCGCGTCGGACGAGGCAAGATATTCCAGTATACGTTCTGCCAGAATTCCCTGGCGGCGCACAGCCTTGTCGTTAAGAGTCAGGTCGATTTTGCCGTCGTCGCGAACCTGCTTGACATACGCAGTGATTGTCTCTTCTACTTCTATGGGCTGGAATATCTCGTTGGAGTAGATCATGCCTTTGTGGAGGTTGTCGACAATCACCTTATATCCGATTTCGGAGTGGTCGATGACGAGCGCCGACACACGCTGTCCCGGCTTATAGTCGGGATAAACGTTTCCGAGGAATTTGTCGATTTTGGATGATGCCACGATCCTGTTTGTCACCTTGTCGAGATATACATATACAAGATATATTCCTCCGCGGCGCATGCGGATGCGCTGCTCGCTGAACGGCACAAGCAGGTCTTTGGGAATGCCGAAGTCGAGGAAAGCTCCGACGTCGTTCACTTGAGTCACTTCAAGATATGCAAATTCCCCCACGGTGGCATATGGGTGTTCGGTTGTTGCGATGGGCCGGTCTTCAGAGTCATTGTATACGAATACCTTAAGTTCGTCGCCCACATGGGCGTCATCCGGCAGATAGCGCCCCGGAATGAGCACTTCCTCGTCTTCCGCCGGGATCGACAGGTAAGCACCGAAATCCACGAAGCGGCGGATGACCATGGTCTGATATTTTCCTATTTCAATCATTTTCGATGTGTTTCAAGATGCAAAGTAAGCGGTTTTATTTGACTCGGCAAACAAAAATACTTATTTTTGCAGGACTGTATAAAATATCAACATTTATCCTTCAGGATTGTTTCACGGATATGGACACGATGAAAAACGACAATATCGATCTGATTAAGAAATACTTCCCGGCGCTCACTCCCGGCCAGACAGACGCATTCGCGCAGCTTGGAGATCTTTACCGGGAGTGGAATGCCAAAATCAATGTCATTTCGCGTACCGATACCGACAATCTGTATTGCCGCCACGTGCTCCATTCGCTCGCTATAGCAGCGTTTCTCGGGGACTTGTTGCCCGGAACAACTTTTATGGATCTTGGTACGGGCGGAGGCTTTCCAGGTATACCTCTGGCTATTTTTTATCCCGAGTGTCGATTTCATCTCATCGACCGTATCGGAAAGAAAATCAAGGTTGCTTCGGATATCGCTTCCCGGATCGGGCTGAATAATGTTTCGTTCCAGCACGGAGATTCCGGCGAATGCCACGGGAAGTTTGACTATGTCGTAAGCCGTGCGGTGATGCCGCTGGATGCCCTTTGGAAAGCGTGCAGCCGGAATATAGATGTTGCTTCCCCGAGGAAAAACCGCTACGCTCCGGGCCTCGTCTGTCTGAAAGGCGGAGACCTCGACGCCGAGATTGCAGCACTACGGCGTCCGGCTATGGAAGTGCCTGTGACTGACTTTTTTTCCGAATCTTTCTTTGAGACGAAAGATATTGTCTACGTACCTTCAAAAACCAAATAAAATGCTGAAAATAAAACAGTTCGCCTTTAATGATTTTGGCGAGAATACATATATTCTCTTCGACACCGACACAAACGAGGCTCTGGTTGTCGACCCCGGCATGGCCGATGACAGGGAACGTCAGTTCTTCGATAGATTTATCGAGGATAATAAATTGAAAATTACCAATGTGGTAAATACGCATCTCCATCTTGACCATTGTTTCGGAGACAATTATGTGGTCGACCGTTACGGTGTGAAGGTTGCTGCGAGCGTTGCCGACGCATCGCTTGGGCGTACGGTAGGGCAGCAGGCGCGGGCTTTCGGTATGCCAGTCGAAGGCGAAGTGCGTGGCGTAGAGATTGACGTGCCGCTGAAAGAAGGAGACGAAATCAACGTTGGAAAATATTTCCTTGTTGTCCTCGAAGTACCCGGACACTCACCCGGCGGACTTGTACTGTATTGCGAGGCCGGGAAATTCGCTTTCGTGGGCGATTCCATTTTTAGCGGCTCGATAGGGCGTACAGATCTGCCCGGCGGCAGCCAGACGATGCTTGTCGAGGCTCTGAAAAAGAAAGTGCTATCGTTGCCCGACGACACACAACTCCTCCCGGGTCACGGTCCCATCACGACCGTAGCCCGGGAGAGAGTTGCCAATCCGTTTATACGGTAAGGCACTGCTGGATTACTTATCTCAGAAGCCGATCATGATGCCGGTTGAGAATGATCCGAATTCCAGTCCGGTGGAAGTGCTTAGGCGTTTCATGGGGCTGTAGCGGGCATAGATGCCGATCCAGCGGTAATTGAACATTGCCATGGCGTCGACTGTGACTTTGCGCTGGTGAATGTCGCCGGTTCTGACCTTATATTCGCTTCCTTCCGATTCATATTTGGTGGTGATGTGGGCGCCGGTGTTGAAGTTTAGCACAGGACCGACTTGAAACCCGCAATAACGTCTGTGACCGAAGTTGATTCCGTACAGCAGAGGTATCTGGAGGCTGAAGAAACTCAGTTGCGACCAGCCTTTGATCTGACGCTCTTCATAAGGCAGAAGCGACAGAGTGCCGTCGGGATTCTTGTGGAAGAAACGGTTGCCTTTTATGGTGAAATCCTGCCAGTGCAGACCGAGACCCATCGAGACCGAATGGATGCGGTGCCTCATTTTCAGGCCTAATATCATGTTCCAGGTCCACTCGGTGTTACGCCACATCGAACCTCCCATAGGCGCGTTTGTCTTGATCGGTGTCGACAGTCCGAAAGCAAAGCCTTGAGTGATGACTTCCCAGATTGTGGAGTTCTTGCGTGATATGTTGAATCCGAAGTCGCTGGCATTGGAGCCTATGTAGGATTTTACGACTCGGTTGTCGGGGTCGTCGAACGGGAATGCGTACGATTGCGGCTTGCCTTCGGCATTTGTGAAGTTCACGATTACATCTTTCCGGTTTTCAAGAACGGTTATGTCGCTGATTGCCGGGGAGTTGATCTGTGTCTCGGTGATGAATTGAGTGCACTTGGGCTGTTTGCCGCTCTGATAATAGAACGATTCCGATGAACCCTCGATATTTCGTACGGTGATACTTGTGGATGATTTTGACGAGATAATTGAGATAAAGCCGGCTGTTTTGACGTTAAGAAGGGTGTCGGGAGCTGCAGTCATACCGGTGTATTGTTTAGCACTGGCAGAGAAGGCGCAGAGAAGTGCTGCCGGGAGTAAAAGTTTGCGGAGCATAATGAGTATGTGATTTTATTATTTTGCAAGAGATTTGATAAGAGCCTCGGCTTTTTCATTCGAAATGGCACCATCGAAATAAATTACCATTACGGACGGGTTTTTAGCTTTCTCATTGTTGAGGTAGCAGAGGTAGCGGTTGATGCTACGGCCATCTTTGGTAACCGGCGGAAGCACGTAATAAGCGAAATGGAGTTTTCCGTCGCGGTAACGTACGTTGCGTGCCCGGGCGTGAGCGCCGTCTGCGAGTACAAGCGGTTGTATTATCGCCGCATATTTGTCGGACCGGCCTTTGAAAGTTGTGAAGGTGTTGAGCTTATGAGTACGCAGGAATGCCTGGTCGCCGCTCATCATGGTTTCGGTCACCGTCGGATCGGAAATGTATTTGCCTCCGAAAATTTTGTCGATTTCGAGTCCGGACTGGGCCGAAGCACCGATACCTATGGCCATTAGGGCAATCATTAGAATAACAATGCGTTTCATATTGGAATTACATGGGTGATTCGTAAGTTTGGATTATAGAAGCAATGTCGCTCAGTTCATCGTCAAAAGAACGGTCGGACGCTTCGAGGGCATTGTCAAATTCGCGCAAGTCCTCGCGCAGAAGGTTTATTACGTCCTCTTCGTCGGTGATGCACCGGCAGTTGGCATACGCGATACATTTGTTTTCTCCGAAATTGGCGGGAGCGGGAGATACTAAGAGATGATATACGCCGAGAGTCAGTAAAACGGCCACTGCAGCGGCGATGCCGAGTGCCGGGCGCAAGTTTCGGGGTTGCCGCTGTCTGCGCTGGCGCGGCATCCGCAGTCCCATAACGGCGCGTGCCTCATCAATCGCGGGGTGCGAGAGTGAAGTCCTGGCGATGACGTGGCGCAGCTGAAGTTCTTCGGCGTCTGATAGCGAGCAGTCAAAGAATCGCTCGATGAGATCGAGGAGTTCCGTGAGGGAGGAGTTATGCTGTTTCATTCGGCTTGTTTTTTATAAAGGTCTCTGATTATTTTTCGGGCGCGGGAGAGGGTCATGCGTACATTTTCTTGAGTCATACCGAGCTTTTCGGCAACGTCCTCATATCCGAGTCCTTTGATGTCGTGCAGCTCCAATATCTCAAATTGTCGGCTGTTGAGTGCCTTACGGCTCAGCCGGATAACGGCGTTGTAGGTGTCCTGCCGATCCTGTTCGGTGTTTTTATCGTCGGCGTCTATGGTAGTACCGGCTTCGTCGATTGAAACGGTCTGACGCTTTGACGAGCGACGGTAGGAATCAATAGCCGAATTACGGACGGCAGTATAGGTCAGCCGCAGGGCCTCCGTTTCATCTTCAACCCGCGGATGGTGCGACCACAGACTGCAGAAAGCATCGTGAATGACATCATCGGCTTCCTCTGCCCCTGCAATTTCAGCAGCCAGTCTGCCAAGCCGGGACCGGAATGCGATGAAAGTGGATGTCAGAATGTCTGTAGGTTTCACTTGCTGAAGATGATTTTTTATGTTTTCTTTGTGAAGGCTCTCCGAGGGGCCTTTCACTTATTATAACGGAAGCCTTTTCCGGTTGTAACAAAAAAAGAAAAATATTTT
>CABRLF010000083.1 GCA_902471685.1 uncultured Porphyromonadaceae bacterium | reverse complement strand
CAATCATATAACTGACAAAAATTAATTTTTGTCATCTACTAAAATGAAAAATCTAATTATAGGATTGTTTGCCGCCATGGGCGTTTCCCTCGCCGGAAATGCCGCGACTCCGGTATATCTCGATGAGACAAAACCCATCGAGGAAAGAGTGGAGGACGCATTAGCGCGGATGACCCTTCGAGAAAAAATAAATATAATACATGCGCAGTCTAAGTTCAGCGCACCGGGTGTTCCCCGTCTCGGAATACCGGAGTTATGGTGTACCGACGGCCCGATGGGCGTACGCCCTGAAGTACTGTGGGACGAATGGGATCAGGCCAAGTGGACAAATGACTCCTGCACGGCCTTCCCATCGCTTACCGCGCTGGCAGCGACATGGAATCCCGAGATGGCATTGCTCTACGGCAAGAGCATAGGCGAGGAAGCCCGATTCCGTAATAAAAGCGTTCTGCTCGGCCCTGGCGTCAACATTTACCGCACCCCTCTGAATGGACGAAACTTCGAGTATATGGGTGAAGATCCATATCTTGCATCGGAAATGGTCGTACCTTATGTTAAAGGAGTCCAGAGCAACGGTGTATCGGTATGCGTGAAGCATTTCGCCCTTAATAACAACGAAATTAATCGCCATACCTCAAACTGTGTCGTCGATGACCGCACACTCTATGAAATCTATCTGCCGGCCTTCAAGGCAGCAGCCACAGAAGGGGGGGCATGGTCTTTCATGGGCGGATACAATCTTTTTCGCGGTGAACATGCAAGCTATAACCCGATTCTGATGAATGGTATTCTCAAGGGAGAATGGGGCTGGGACGGCGCTGTCATCTCCGACTGGGGTGCAGTCCATGATACACGCACTGCCGTGACCGGCGGTCTCGATATGGAATTCGGCTCGTGGACAAACGGTCTTACGAACGGCAAATCGAATGCCTACGACAGCTATTTCCTTGCTGATCCTTATCTGAAAGGAATTCAGGACGGGACATATTCAGTCAATGAACTCAACGACAAGGTACGCCGTGTTCTCCGTCTCACATTCCGCACAGTGATGGACCGCAACCGACCCTTCGGAGCGCTTAATTCCGATGAACACAGCGAAGCTTGCCGCACAATCGGCGAGGAGGGTATAGTCCTTCTCCAGAACCGCGGCAATGTTTTGCCCATTGATCTCACGAAAACCCACAGAATTGCCGTGATTGGTGAGAACGCCATCAAGATGATGACTGTAGGCGGCGGTTCGTCGTCGCTGAAAGTGCGCTATGAGGTAACACCGCTCGACGGCCTTAAAAACCGTATCGGCGACAAGGCCGAGATTGTGTACGCCAGAGGATATGTCGGTGATCCGACAGGTGAATACAACGGTGTTGTAACCGGTCAGGACCTCTCCGACTCCCGTTCTCCCGAAGAGCTTCGTGCCGAAGCCCTCGATGTTGCCCGCAACGCCGACATAGTATTGTTCTTCGGCGGCCTGAACAAGAGCAACCATCAGGACTGCGAGGATACGGACCGCGAGTCGCTTGACCTTCCTTACGGCCAGAGCGACCTTATCGAAGCTATCGCCAAGGTCAATCCCAACATGGCGGTGATAAATATCAGCGGCACAGGAGTGGCGATGCCGTGGACCGATAAAGTGCCTGCAATTCTTCAGGCATGGTATCTCGGCAATGAGACAGGCAATGCCATCGCTTCTGTCCTTACGGGCGATGTAAATCCCAGCGGTAAACTTCCCTATACATATTATGCAAGTCTTGACCAATGCGGCGCACACAAGCTCAACGGTTACCCGGGGCATCCGGCTATCGATGCTCTCGGCAACGAGGTGATGGACGTGCCTTACAACGAAGGTATCTATGTGGGCTACCGTTTCATCGATAAGAACAAGCTCAAACCGACGTTCCCCTTCGGTCACGGACTGAGCTACACGCAGTTCGAATATGGCAAAGCAAGCATCGACCGCAAGATGGGCAGCGCAGACGAGAAATTCATCGTATCTGTTCCTGTTACAAATGTTGGTCCCCGTGCCGGCAAGGAAATAGTACAGCTTTATATTTCGGATCTGAAATCCACTGTCGACCGACCCGTAAAGGAACTCAAGGGATTCCGTAAAGTAAGTCTTGCTCCGGGCGAGACAGCTACAGTGGAATTCGAGATCGGCAAGGACGCACTGAGTTATTTCAATGCCGACAAACACGAGTGGGAATGCGAGCCGGGTGCATTCGAAGCGCTTGTAGGTGCTTCATCGGCCGACATACGCTCGAAGGTGAAATTTACTGTTGAATCTTCGCTGGCTGCAAAATAACAGATATAGAAAACGATAGAGCCGAAGAAGCTACACCGCGAAACCGACGGTGTAGCTTTTTCTTTTAATTAAAAGTCAAAAAAATTTGATATATTTTTGATTTTTCAAAAATAATATATAATTTTGAGCCGAAATAAAGAGACAATGACACAGAATAAACAAATTACACATTTCTGCAAGTTGTCGCGCAATGCATCCAGAGTATTGCGACGACGATAATGTCGTGTCATCTCATAGAATCCCCACTTACATTTTCTTATCGGACCATAGCATGTTGAAATCTCCCGCACGGGAATTTTAGCATTTGGTTATTTTTGAATCGGTTTGGAATATCCCGTTGTCGACATTCATGTCGGCGGGGTAGACGAATAACTATAATCTTACACTTATAATCTGTTTATTTTGATGGATATGGCTTGTTTAGTACGAGTAGCAACAGACGAAGACATCAAGTACGCTCAACACATCTGTGACCTTATCTACGAATCGGCACTGCAACGAGGAACAGGAATCGCAAGACGCTCTCCGGACTATATCGCCGAAAAAATGAAAGGCGGCAAAGCGGTGGTCGCCACCGATGGTCCCCGACTTGTCGGATTCAGTTATATCGAAAGCTGGGGACATGGCGATTTTGTAGCGACCAGCGGTCTGATTGTCGATCCCGAATATCGCCACCAGGGACTCGCGGAGCAAATCAAACAGTGTACTTTCAATCTTGCCCGCCGCAAGTTCCCACGGGCTAAACTGTTTAGTATCACTACGTCGCTTCCGGTGATGAAACTCAATACGCGTCTGGGCTACGTTCCGGTGACATTTTCCGAACTCACGGATGATGAAGAATTCTGGGCCGGATGCAAGGGTTGCGTCAATTATGAAATTCTGCAGCGAAACAAGAATGTGCGCTGTATCTGCACAGGCATGCTCTATGACCCTGCCGAGCATGGCACGGGAGTCGCTAAAACTATAGAATAACAAAACCAAAACACATATAGTCATGAAGAAGAAAGTTGTTCTGGCATTCAGCGGTGGTCTTGACACCTCGTTTGCCGTAAAATATCTGTCGCAGGACAAGGGATACGAAGTCCACACCGCATTGGCCAATACCGGCGGTTTCACAAAGGAAGACTGCGAGGCAATAGCCGCACGCGCTGCCGCTCTTGGAGCAGCAAGCCATGTCACCCTCGATATAGAGCAGGAGTACTATGACAAATGTATCCGATATATGGTTTACGGAGACATACTGCGGAACGGGACCTATCCTGTTTCAGTGAGCAGCGAACGTACTTTCCAGGCTTTGGCCATAATAGAGTATGCCAAGAAAATCGGTGCCGATGCTGTTGCGCACGGTTCGACTGGGGCCGGCAACGATCAGGTGCGTTTCGATCTGACATTCTCTATCCTCGCTCCTGAAATCGAAGTAATCACTCCGACCCGCGACATGACACTGACCCGTGAATATGAAATAGAATTTCTCAGGAATCACGGCTTTGAGGCCGACTTCAAGAAGATGGAGTATTCCATCAACAAAGGCCTTTGGGGCACATCTATCGGAGGAAAGGAGACTCTCAAGTCCGAACAGACACTTCCGGAAAGCGCGTATCCCTCCCAGATAGTCGATCACGAACCTAAAACGCTCAGAATCGGATTCGAAAAGGGAGAGATTTCAAGCGTCGACGGCAAGGTGTTCTCCGATAAAGTAGATGCTATCCGCGCCGTGGAAGCTATTGCCTCGCGGTACGGCATAGGACGCGACATGCATATAGGCGACACAATCATCGGTATAAAAGGACGCGTGGGCTTTGAAGCTGCGGCGGCGATGACCATAATCTCGGCACACAGGATGCTTGAGAAACATACCATGACTAAATGGCAGCTCTACTGGAAAGAGCAGGTCGCAAACTGGTACGGGATGTTCCTGCACGAAGCGCAGTATCTCGAGCCTGTGATGCGCGACATCGAGGTAATGATGGAAAGTTCCCAGCAGTATGTCACCGGCGAGGTTGAACTTATTCTGCGTCCATATTCATTTCAGCTCGTAGGAGTTTCTTCACCCTACGACATGATGAAGACCGATTTCGGAGAATACGGCGAAGTTAACAAGGCCTGGACTGCCGCGGACGTCAAGGGATTCACAAAGATTCTCGGCAATCAGATGAAAATCGCACAAATCATCCGCAATAAGAACAAATGATCAGGACAGGCATCATAGGAGGGGCCGGATATACAGCCGGTGAACTCATCCGCATTCTCGTCAACCATCCGTATGTCGAGATAATGTGGGTCAACAGTACCAGCAATGCCGGCAACCGTATCGCCGACGTCCACTCCGGGCTGGATGGAGACACCGATTTGTGTTTCACAGCCATGCCGGACATGTCGGCCATCGACATGCTGTTCCTGTGCTCGGGTCATGGCGAAAGCCGCCGTTTTTTTGAATCACATGCAGTACCGGAATCAGTCAGGATCATAGATCTGGCTCAGGATTATCGCGACGAGACGGATGACTTCGTATACGGTCTTCCTGAAATTAACGGTGAACGGATAACAAAAGCGCGTAAAGTCGCCAATCCCGGTTGCTTCGCTACTGCCATTCAGCTGTCTGTATTACCCGCAGTGGCGGCAGGTGCAGTCAAAGGTGAAATCCATGTCACCGCCGTTACCGGCTCTACAGGAGCCGGAGTGAAGCCATCGGCTACAACACATTTCAGCTGGCGCAACGACAATCTGTCCACTTACAAGGAATTCTCACACCAGCATCTTGCCGAAATTAACCGTACGTTAGGCCGTCTGACACCGGAGGGCAGTCCCGTACCTATGGTAAATTTTGTGCCGGTGCGGGGAGATTTCGCACGGGGAATATTCGCGACGGTTTACTTTGAAACGGATCTGGACGCGAGAGAGCTGGAGGAACTGTATGAAGTTTTTTACGGTAATGCATCATTCGTGCATGTCGTTGACCGCCCTGTCGATCTCAAGCAGGTGGTGAACACGAACAAAGCGTTGCTGCATGTCGGGAAACACGGGACAAAAGCGCATGTAGTCACTGCCATTGACAACCTCCTGAAAGGTGCTTCAGGACAAGCAGTACAGAATATGAATCTGATGTTCGGCCTTGATCCGAAGACGGGTCTGCGGCTTAAGGCATCCGCTTTTTAAAATTAGACAGATAAACAATGAAATGCTTCGACGTATACAGTCTTTATGACATAGAACCGGTGAGGGGAGAAGGCTCATGGGTATTCGACGCCTCCGGCACACGCTATCTTGACCTCTACGGAGGGCACGCAGTAATATCCATCGGACATGCCCATCCACACTATGTCAAAGCGATATCCGAGCAGGTGTCGAAACTCGGATTCTATTCAAATTCGGTGAAAAATTCGTTGCAGAATAAGCTTGCAGCCAAACTCGGCGAGATTTCCGGCTATTCCGACTATTCGCTTTTTCTATGCAACTCCGGAGCGGAAGCCAACGAGAATGCCGTCAAGCTTGCATCATTCGCCACAAAGCGCGAGCGTGTTCTCGCATTCAGAAAGTCCTTCCATGGCCGCACCTCCGGAGCTGTGGCATTGACCGATAATCCCGCAATAGTATCGCCGTTCAATGCCTCGGAAAAGGTCACGTTCGTGCCATTGGGCGACATTTCTGCCGTCGAACGCGAACTGGCCACAGAGCAATATGCGGCTGTTATAATAGAAGGCATACAGGGCGTGGCGGGCATATATGTTCCGGACGACAGTTTTATGGCCGATTTGCGTGAGATAACTCTTAAATACGGCACCAAACTGATCGTCGATGAGGTACAGTCGGGCTACGGCCGTTCCGGACGTTTTTTTGCCCATCAGTGGGCCGGGATACGTCCGGATATAATATCCATGGCAAAAGGTATGGGAAACGGCTTCCCCATCGGAGGAATACTCATTGCGCCTGATATAAAACCGGTGAAAGGAATGCTTGGAACTACGTTCGGTGGCAATCATCTCGCCTGCGCTGCCGCTATAGCAGTGCTCGATGTTATAGAAAATGAGAACCTTATCGCCAATGCAGCCGCGGTAGGAGGGGATGCCATCGATCTTTTGCGTAAGGTCGGCGGCAAGATCAGGGAAGTCCGGGGACGTGGTCTTATGATTGGAGTAGAGATTGACGGCGATGCTTCCGCCGAGCGACGTCGCCTGCTTTTCGAAAAGAAAATTTTTACAGGAGGGGCCGGCGCCACCACTATAAGATTGCTTCCGGCGCTCAATGTCACAGACGATATGATCAAACAATTCATTGATGCTATAAAATGAAAAAATTCACTACAGTTCATGATATCGGCGACCTCAGGGCGGCTGTCCGCGAGGCTCTCGAAGTAAAAGCCGACCGTTTCGCCTACAGCAGTCTGGGGCGCAACCGGACTTTGCTGATGGTATTCTTTAATTCGAGTCTCCGTACAAGGCTCTCCACGCAGAAAGCGGCGCTGAACCTCGGAATGAACGTCATTGTACTGGATGTCAACCAGGGCGCATGGAAATTGGAGACCGAACGGGGCGTCATAATGGACGGCGACAAAGCAGAACACATACTTGAGGCTATTCCTGTCATGGCTTCTTATTGTGATATAATAGGAGTGAGGTCTTTTGCCAGATTTGAAAGCAAAGAGGCCGATTACAACGAAGAGATTCTCGAACAGTTTATCCGTTATTCAGGACGACCCGTTTTCTCGATGGAAGCTGCGACCAGGCATCCGCTCCAGAGTTTCGCCGACCTTATCACCATCGAGGAATTCAAGGAGAAACCCAGACCGAAAGTAGTCATGACGTGGGCGCCCCATCCAAGGGCTTTGCCTCAGGCGGTCCCGAACTCTTTTGCCGAGTGGATGAACGCTACAGATTATGAATTTGTCATTACCCATCCTCACGGGTACGAACTCGATGCAGCCTTCGTAGGCAATAGCCGCGTCGAATATGATCAGGACAAAGCTCTGGAAGGCGCAGATTTCGTATATGCCAAGAACTGGGCTGCCTGCTCCGGGGACAACTACGGGAAAGTTTTGTCCACCGACCGTTCGTGGACTATTACCGCCGATAAAATGAAACTTACCGACAATGCCCGCTTTATGCATTGCCTCCCGGTGAGGCGAAATATGATTGTTACCGATGATGTCATCGAGAGTGACCGCAGCATTGTCATACCGGAAGCTGCCAACCGTGAGATTTCTGCCCAGGTTGTACTTAAACGGATGCTTGAATCGCTATGACAGTGAAAGTAATCAAGATTGGCGGCAATGTTATTGACAGCGATCAATCTCTCGATTCGTTTCTGAAAGATCTGGCCTTAACCGACGGCCCTGTCATTCTTGTACACGGTGGCGGAAAGATTGCCACCCGCATCGCCGGTGAACTCGGCGTGGAAACTCAGATGATCGAAGGCCGTCGAATTACCAGCAAACCAATGCTTGATATCGCTGTCATGGTTTATGCCGGTCTTGTCAACAAACGTATCGTAGCGCGTCTGCAGAGCCTTGGCATAAATGCCATAGGACTTTGTGGCGCCGACGGACACTGCATAACTTCGAGAAAGCGGAATGCGGCTCCTGTCGATTATGGTGAAGTCGGTGATGTTGTCGGTGTAGACTGCTCTCCGTTGTTGTCGTTTATCGAAGCGGGAATGACTCCGGTGATATGCGCCATTACCGCCGATGGCGAAGGGAACCTGCTGAATACGAATGCCGATACCGTAGCTGCCGAAGTGGCAAAAGCCATAAGCCGGCATGTCGGGACAGAACTGGTTTTCTGTTTCGAGAAGGCCGGAGTGCTTGCGGATGTTGGAGATGAGTCGACGGTTATCGAAAGAATTACTCCGGGAACCGTAGACCGGTTGATAGACGACGGTATAATCGTCGCCGGGATGTTGCCCAAAGTAAAGAACGCCTTGAATACCGTTACATCCAGTGATGTTGAAAGAGTGGTAATCAAGAGTTCAAGCCGTCTTAACGACAATTCAGGAACCGAAATAACGAAATGATTGCGCCTTATATCGACCTTCTTGCCAGCCTTGTGGCAACACCTTCCACTTCCCGACAGGAAGAAGGCACCGCGGCTTTGCTTCAGACATGGCTCTCCGGGCATGGCTTGAGCGTCCGACGGATTGCCAACAATATAGTTGCCATGCCCGAATGTATTGACTCATCGAAACCGACACTTATGCTCAACTCTCATCATGATACGGTCAAGCCCAATCCCGGCTATACGCGAAACCCATACGCACCGACCATCGAGGGAGATTACCTGTATGGGCTCGGGAGCAATGACGCCGGAGCTTCGGCAGTAGCTCTTATCGCGACATTTCTCAGTCTCAAAGACTATGAAATGCCTTTCAATCTCATCCTTGCGCTAAGCGCCGAGGAAGAATGCTCGGGTATCAATGGAATGCGACTGTTGCTTAGGGAAATAGGTCCGGTTGACATGGCTATTGTAGGCGAACCTACACAAATGAGATGTGCCGTTGGGGAACGCGGTCTTCTTGTGCTTGATTGCATATCTCATGGCGTCAGCGGTCATGCGGCACGTCGTGAGGGTGTCAATGCATTGTACAAAGCCGTCGACGATATAAACAGGTTGCGTAATCTATCGTTTGAACGGAAATCTCCTTTAATGGGAGACATCAATATAAACGTGACGATGATTGAAGCCGGCACACAGCACAATGTTATTCCTGCGGAGTGCAGGTATGTGGTCGATGTACGGACGACCGACGCGTACACAAACGAAGAAACTCTCGCAATAATACAGAGCACGGTCGATGCCGAGGTAATTCCCCGCTCCACACACATCCGCGCATCTGCAATAGATGACCGTCATCCGCTTGTCGAGGCGGCAGACAGACTTGGAATTGAAAAATTCCTCTCTCCAACAACGTCCGATATGGCTCTTATGCCATTTCCTTCCATCAAAATAGGGCCAGGCGATTCAGCCCGCTCGCATAGTGCGGACGAATATATCCGTATCAGTGAGATTGAGCAGGCCATTGACATCTATTTGAATCTGATAAAAAACATAAGACTATGATAAATAAACTTTGGGACAAGGGATTTCAGCCCGATGAAATGATTGAACGCTTCACTGTCGGAAATGACCGTGATCTTGACATGAAAATGGCGCGACATGACGTAATCGGATCCATGGCCCATGTCAGAATGCTTGAGAGCATAGGTTTAATCGGCCATGACGAACTGCCGCTTCTTCTGGAAGCCATGCAACAGATTCTCAGTGAAATCGACCGCGGAGAGTTCTGCATCGAACCTGATGTGGAGGATGTGCATTCTCAGGTCGAGCTCCTTCTCACACGTCGTCTCGGCGATACAGGCAAGAAAATACATTCCGGCCGGTCGCGAAATGATCAGGTCCTCGTCGATCTCAAACTATATATGCGCGACGAGTTGAAAAAGATTGTAGGCAGTGTATCACGTCTTTTCGACCGTCTTCTGTCTCTTGCCGACAGATACAGAAATGTGCTTATGCCGGGATATACACATCTTCAGGTTGCAATGCCTTCATCGTTCGCACTATGGTTTGGAGCATATGCCGAAAGCCTTGTAGATGATCTAAGGCTTGTAAAGGCGGCGTACGATATCGTAAATCAGAATCCTCTGGGTTCCGGCGCCGGTTATGGCTCTTCGTTTCCTCTGGACCGTCAAATGACTACGCGCCTGCTCGGGTTCGGCGACCTGCATTACAACGTTATCGCTGCTCAGATGAGCCGTGGCAAAAGCGAGCGTGCCGTAGCTGTGGGTCTTGCTGCCATAGCATCCACCCTCGGGCGTTTTGCGATGGACGTTTGTCTCTACATGAGTCCCAACTACGGATTTATATCTTTCCCAGATGAGTTCACCACGGGCTCAAGCATAATGCCTCACAAGAAAAATCCGGATGTCTTCGAGATAATGCGTGGAAAATGCAACCGGCTTCAGTCTGTGCCAAATGAGCTGACTCTGCTGATGACCAATCTGCCGATGGGGTATCACCGCGACAACCAGCTTCTGAAGGACGTGATATTTCCGGCGTTCGACCAGCTCAATGAATGCATCGACATATGCGATATGATGTTGTGCCATATCATTGTAAAGGACAATATTATAGACGATCCCCGGTATGACTATCTGTTCACTGTCGAGGAGGTCAACCGGCTTGTTCTATCCGGAGTTCCGTTCAGGGAGGCATATCGCAGGGTAGGAGAAAAGGTACAGAATGGTAAATTTTGCCCCGACAGGACAGTAAGACATTCCCATATAGGAAGCATAGGTAATCCTGCAATCGAGGAAATCAGGCAGAAAATGAGCAAAATGCTTGCAGAGTTTGATTTTGTCTGAACCGTACGGGGGCGTGTTTTATTAAAAAGATTTCCGTGGATTGGGATTTTATTGCGGATTTGACTAAATTGCAAACCGAATTTCGAGACGTGTATCTGCTCTGATTTGTTATATTGATAAATATACTGAGTTATGGCCTATAACAATAATGATATAATTGTCATACCTGATATTCACGGACGTCAGTTCTGGCACCGTGCCGTTGAACTATATCCCGATGCGGATACAATTTTTCTCGGAGATTACCACGATCCCTATCCGGCTGAAGGAATCACAAATGAGGAGTCTCTTGCAAATCTTCGGGAACTTTTTGACTATGTAAAGAGCCATGATAATGTACATCTTCTGATGGGTAATCATGACCTCAACTATTTTGCTGATTTTGGGAAGAAAGTGCGGTATGATGAAAAAAATACCCGGACAATCAGGTCATTACTGACCGAAATGTTGCCAAGAATGACTATCGCAACGACACGCATAGTCAGTGGCAAGACCGTTTTCTTCAGCCACAGTCCGGTATTGGTTGATTGGGTCAAAGATGCAGGAGTGTCCAATGATGTTCCGACTCTTGTTATAACATTGAACGACTCAATCAAGAATCTTGACACTGACCCGTCAGAAGCTGTAAAGCTACTCAGATATGTACCCTCTTACCGAGGAGGTGAAGCGCCTTTCGGCTCTCCTACATGGGCCGATGTGCGCGAACTTGACAATGACGGCAAACAAATCATTGACACGATTGACTACTCAATTTTTGCACATACGCGAGTAAATCCGCCTAGGATAACCTCAAGGTGGGCAGATCTCGACAGTCAACGAGCATTCCGACTTACGCAGGAACTGAAGCTGATTGTAATTTAGGGAACTGCATCAAAAGTCCTTATCATAAGCTACCAAGGAAAATGATTAAAATTGTGAGTTAACCGTTATCCTTGGCAATCGCCGCCCTTATTCTGCTTAAACTAACCTGTGTTATGCCGAGATACGATGCAATACATCCCAATGGCAGTCGTTGTAATAAAGTACAACCGTCCGCGATAGCGTATTGAAACCTGCGTGTATAAGATCTAACTTTGCCGTAAAAATTGGATTATGGACAAAGTGGAACTTTACAGGCAGGTTTTTCAATCCTTCAAGGCCCTATGCGCTCGAGGCGAACAACCATGTTCGTTTTCTGCCTACTGTAGGGATTACAATACTTCGGTTATTTTTTGAGAATTTGTTAACGGCTCCGAGGAGCCAAGTGTTTAATCTGTTAAAAA
>CABRLF010000082.1 GCA_902471685.1 uncultured Porphyromonadaceae bacterium | reverse complement strand
ATCTAGCGGTCGACGAGGCCAAGAGCGGCTTCATGCCTCAGGTAAGCGGTTATGCCTCGCAAAGTTTTAATTTTGGCCGCGGTCTTACTGCCGACAATACTTATGCCAACCGCAATACATCGTCGTTCGCTCTCGGCGCAAATCTTCAGATGCCGATTTTCCAGGGTCTGCGCAACGTACGCAATCTCGAATATTCCAAAGTGAATCTGCGCGCCCTGATTGAGCGTACAGGCGCTGCTAAAGACAATGTGACGCTGAATGTAATCGGCGGTTATCTTCAGGCTCTTTATGCGCAGGAGATGCTTGGCGTGGCAAACGAAAATCTTGCAATATCGAAGCGTGAGCTTGAGCGGCGCGAAAAGCTGCTTGAGGGCGGTAAGATTCCCGAGCTTGATCTCTACGAGGCCCGGGCTCAGGTAGCGCAGGACGAACTCACGGTTGTCAATTCTCAGAATGACAGCATCACTGCATTGCTTGATCTGGCGCAGATGCTGAATCTCGAGGACTATACGGATTTTGCAATCGTGCCCCTTACCGATACCCGGATGGACATCCTCAATGCTGATGAGGTTTTCGCCAATGCAATGCGGAATAATCATGAAATCAAGGCAGCAGGAATCGAGAGTGAGGCGGCGCAGAAATATATCGGTGTAGCCAGGACAGGATATATTCCCACCCTGTCGTTCAATGCCGGGCTCGGTACGAATTATTACAAGACGAGCGGTTTCACCAATGAGGATTTCGGAGCACAGTTCCGTCATAATTTTTCCAAGTCGATCGGTTTTTCGCTCAGTGTGCCTATTTTCGACGGCCTTAATACGCGCAATTCCGTGCGCCGCGCCAAGGCTCAGGCGGCTGTATCGGCACTGCGGTTCGACGATGCACGCAATAACCTCTACAAATCCATCACCACCGCTTATACGCAGGCTGTGGCGGCTCAGAAAAAGTATGCGGCTTCTAAGGTGTCGGTTGAGTCCAGTCTGGCTGCATTCAACGCCATGCAGGTGAAATACAATAACGGCCGAGCAACTCCTACCGAGTTTTCCAAGGCCAAGAGCGACTATACAAACGCCCTCGCCAATCAGGTGCAGGCCAAATACGAAGCCATGCTCCGCGCACGAATCCTTGCTTTCTATAACAGACAATAATCTATTTCCGACATACAAAAATCAGAAGCCTCGATTCTTCCCGAGTCGAGGCTTCCCATGATTATGAAAACAATTTGGTTCGCGGCAAAAGCCGCTTGATGTCCTTATTAAGCTTTATTTGTCTTATTACTGTCTTTTAGACTTTTGCGCAGACCGGTGGTTTAATCGCCATGTCTGTTTTAACTGACATTAACATTTGAAAACCCGTGTGCCTTCCGCGCGTAGCTTTCCCTCTGCAACCATACCTCGTACATGCTCGGTCAAATCGCTGTATAGAGAGCCGTAATACTGTCTCAGCTGACGGATATCTACCGAGGGCATGGATTCAAGGAGTCCATACAGATATGATTCGAAAGCCGCGGCATCGAATTTACGAGGATTGCCTGCCGATCGCCGGGCACGGCATACATCGCACGTACCGCAGTCGCAGACATCTTTTTCTCCGAAAAAGCGCAGCATACCTGCTACCCGGCATTCTGAATCATCGAAAGCGAACTTTTTGACAGCCTCGATGCGTGTCTGCATGGACAGCCGGCGGTCTTCATATATTTCTTTCGGAATTTCGAGTCTTGATCCGGGAACGCGGTTTGCGGTGAAGACGATGTGGGGTGTGCAGCGACGGGGAATGAAATTTATAATGTGCTTGCGGCGCCATGAAATAAGGGTGTCGTACACATTCTGCGGCGTGCAGCCGCAGTCGGCGGCGATAGCGCATTCATTGACCGGAACAAGGTCGGCGAAAAGACCGGTGTAATGACGGAGCATGAAGTTCATTATCTTTTCTTCGAGCGGCGACATCTCCAGAGCATAGAGTTCGTCGCGACGGAGGGCGATCATCGCCTGAGCCTCTATGTCGATTTCGTCCACATATTCGAAGTATTCGCTTCGGTCGAGGATACCTATGGCGCTCATCAGCTGCGGCAGAGGCAATCCGTAGCGGTCGGCCATGATATCGGGCCGGAAATCAAAAATGGCGCCGAATCCTTCTCCCATCGGAAGCGACAGAAAGCGACATATTTCCTCGTAGGCATGGCGGATGAATTCTTTAGGAGGAAATGCTGTGGAGAGGCGTTTGGAGAGAATGGCTTTGTCGGATGGAGCTACGAGCATCACGGCTATTGACGCTTTGCCGTCACGCCCTGCACGACCCGCTTCCTGATAGTATTCCTCGAGAGTGGATGGAATGTCGTAATGAACCACTGTCCGTACGTCGGCTTTGTCAATACCCATGCCGAATGCGGTGGTCGCTACCATGATTCGGGTCTGGCCGGACTGCCATTCTTCCTGACGGCTGTTCTTTTCATGCACTTCAAGACCTGCGTGATAGAACAGAGCCGGAAAGCCTTCAGCGTTTAGTGCTGATGCGAGTTCGGCGGTGCGTTTGCGTGAGCGCGTGTAGACGATGGCGCTTCCCGTGGTGCCACGCATTATCTCCATCAGTTTGCCGAGCTTGTCATTGGTATGGCGTACAAGAAAGGATATGTTGGAGCGTTTGAAACTGAGTGAGAACCGCTGTTCGTCTCTCATGCCCAGCTTGTCGGCTATGTCATCCACTACTTTTGGTGTTGCCGACGCGGTTATGGCCAGCACCGGGACTTGGGCGAGATTCTCTTCTTCGCGCAATCTGCTTATCCGGAGATAGGACGGCCGGAAATCGTAGCCCCACTGGGATATGCAGTGTGCCTCGTCCACAACGATGAGCGAGATGCGTGTCGTGGCGACAAACGACAGGAAACGGTCGCTGCCTATGCGCTCGGGCGCTACATACAGAAGCCGGACTCGTCCGTTACGGCAACGCTCATAGGCATAGTCTGTCTCGGCTCGCGACAGACCGCCATGCAGAAGCGTAGCCCGTATATTTCGCTTGCGCAGGTTGTCGACCTGATCTTTCATCAGCGAGATGAGGGGAGTGACAACGATGGTCAGTCCCGGCAGAATCATGGCCGGAACCTGAAAAGTGATGGATTTTCCCCCGCCGGTGGGCAGAAGCCCGATAGTGTCGCGGCCGGAAAGGACCGAGTTGATGATTTCGGCCTGCATGGGCCGGAAAGAATCGTAGCCCCAGTATTTTTTCAGTATGTCGATGGGCTCGGCCCCGGACGGTTCGTGCGTCGACAGTTCATCGGCGCCGGTATCGTCGTCGCTGTAATCGTAGTAACCGTATGGAAGGTCGGGCATGGTGTCAGTTGAGCTCGTCGCCCACGCGGATCTGTTTTACCATCAGCTGGATGTTCGAGCCTGAGTTGGGATGCTTGTTCTCCTCTATGGTATAGCAGATGTTGAATGGTTTCCCGGAGTGGATATGGTCGAAGTATGAAGCCATATTGAAGGCGATGCCGTTTATGACGCGGCCGGAGGTGTCGTCGACAAGCTCGAGCTTTATATGCTCAAGATTGCGTCCCACAAGGCGGCTTGTACCGAAATCTTTTACGCGCCGTGTGCAGAAAGTGGGAATGCGGTTGCCTGGGCCGAATGGCGTGAAAAGGCGGAGGATAGACACGAACTCCGGTGTTATTTCCGAGAAGGAAAGGAATGCGTCGATGTCGATCTGCGGTGTGAGTTGCTCCGGAAGAATATTCTCGGCTACATATTCTTCGAATCGGCGTGTGAATTCGGGTATGTTTTCCTCGCGGAGCGAGAGGCCCACGGCATAGGTGTGACCGCCGAAGTTTTCAAGGAGATCGCGGGTCGACTCCACGGCCTTGTAGATGTCGAATCCTTGCACGGAACGTGAGGAACCGGTTGCAAGCCCGTTGGAAAGGGTCAGCACAACCGAAGGTTTGTAGTATAGTTCCGTCAGACGCGATGCGACAATGCCGATGATACCCTTATGCCAGTCTTTGTTGTAGATGACGATGGATTTCTTGGGCGAGAGCATCTCGCCGCGTTTCTCGAGAATGGCGTTGGCTTCCTCGGTGATTCGTTTGTCGAGTTCCTTGCGGTCTTTGTTGTACTGGTCGATTTCGAGCGAGCGGCGGTTGGCTTCCTTGGCGTCTCGCGACACTAATAGCTCAACGGCTTCGCTTCCGCTCTGCATTCGTCCCGAAGCGTTGATTCGCGGCCCTATCTTGAAGACCACGTCATTGATGGTGATTTCCTTGCCGCCGAGCCCGCAGGTACGGATTATGGCACGCAGACCCATATTCGGGTTAGTGTTGAGGCGCTTGAGGCCCATGTATGCAAGCACGCGGTTCTCGTCGACCATCGGCACGATGTCGGCGGCGATGCTCACTGCCACAAGGTCGAGCATACACTCGAGTTCTGCGGTGGCAATACCGTTGCTGATCGAGAAGGCCTGCATGAATTTATAGCCCACACCGCAACCGGAAAGATGCGGACAAGGATATGTGGAGCCGGGAAGTTTCGGATTCAGAATTGCCGCTGCCGGAGGCAGCTCGGCGTCGGGCATATGGTGATCGCAGATTATGAAGTCTATGCCGAGGGTTTTGGCATATTTGATTTCTTCGATTGCCTTGATTCCGCAGTCGAGGATGATGACCAGCTTCACGCCCTGCTCGGCTATGAGGTCGATTATTTTGTGCGAGATGCCGTATCCTTCCTCATAACGGGTGGGAATATAGAAATCCAGTTCGGAGTAGAAATTCTGAAGATAGCGGTATACGAGCGAAACGGCTGTTGTGCCGTCCACATCATAGTCGCCGTAGACAAGGATTTTTTCCTTTGCACCCATCGCCTGATTGAGGCGCTCGACAGCTTTGTCCATTTCCGGCATAAGAAACGGATCGTGAAGGTCGCGCAGCGACGGGTGGAAGAATCGTTCGGCAGCCTCAAGGGTGGTGATGCCGCGCTGAATGAGTAAATCGCTTACAGGCGGGCAGTTGGCAAAACGGCGTGACAGCTCGGCGCCGAGTTTCTGCTCTTCGCTCGAGAGTGAGGGAAAGTTCCATTTGCGTGTCATTATGCCTGAGATTTTGCCGGCTGCAAATATATGAAAAAATACCCGGAATTCCTAACTCCGGGTATTAAAGTTTGTTTAAAACTTGTTTAAATTAGATTCGTTCGAGAACGGTAGCGACGAGGTCGCGGATACCGGCTTTATAGTTCGGATTTGCCTTGTTGTTGAAGCGGTTTGCGATGATGGAGCATACTGTCATGCAGCGGTGTCCCATCAGTCGGCCCATTCCGGCGAGAGGTGCGCTTTCCATTTCGTAGTTTGTCACGCGCCGGCCATTGAATTCGAACGATTCAATGAGTCTGTTTAGGTCGGGATTTGCCAGAGGCAGACGCACGTAGCGTCCCTGCGGCCCGTAGAATCCGACGGCGGATATTGTATTGCCGCGCACCATATCGGAGCCGCCGATTCGCTCAACGAGTTCGTGGTCGGCATCAACCACGTATGGCTTTGCCCAAAGGGGATTCCACTTCGTGTGCTCGCAGAAGGCATGCTCGAAATCGAGATCGGCCACCTCGTTGCGGCCGGCATAATAATTCAGGACGCCGTCGAAACCGATTGACTTTTCGGCGATGACCGGTGTCCCGAGCGACAGTTCGGGCTGGAGCGCACCGGAAGTTCCTATACGCACCATGGTGAGAATGCGTTTGTTCTCTTTCACTTCGCGGGTCTTGAAGTCGACGTTTGCGAGAGCGTCCAGCTCGGTGATGACGATATCGATATTGTCCGGGCCGATACCGTGGCTGATGCACATTATGGGTTTGCCATTATAAGTGCCTCCGATAGTGTGGAATTCACGCGACGATACTTCGAAAGTCTTCGTGTCGAAGAACGACGCAACCATGTCGACGCGTGCAGGATCGCCTACAAGGATAATGCGGTCGGTGAGTTGTTCCGGAAGAAGGTGGATGTGGAAAACTGACCCGTCGGGGTTGATTATGAGTTCGGAGTCGGGAATAATTCTTGGCATGGACAGAAGGATTTGGAGGTTATTGAAGAGTCTTTGGCGACTGACCTTGGTCAATCATAAATAAAACGCCGTGAGGGCCTTGAGAGTTTATTTGGCCGGCAAAGTATACCGGCTTCCGGGTAGCGCGACAACGCAGTCATCGAGTTCCATCCGGAAAAGAAGGGCGCTCAGGTCGGAGAAAGGTATGTCGAGAGCGACACACAGTTCGTTAACCGAAGCATCGTTATGCTCCTCGAGATATTTCAGAATGGGTGCGTATTCCGGAGGGCGGTCGAAGCACAGTTCCTGCTGCTGACCGTCGGATGCTTTTGTACTCCAGCACATGAGGGCGATGAGATCGTCGGCATCGCGGATTATTGTCGCGGTATTGGAGGCGATCAGTTCGTTGGTTCCGCGGCTGTAGGTGTCGCTCACACGACCCGGAAGAGCCATTACTTCGCGTCCGTATTCAGAGGCGATACGGGCTGTCGACATGGCACCTCCGCGAAGGTCGCTTTCTATGACTATCGTCACATCGCATAATCCGGCCACGATTCTGTTGCGTGCCAGGAAATTACCGCGGTGTATTGCTGCGGAAGAAGAATACTCGGTGACGAGAAATCCTCCTTCATGGACTATGCGCCGGGCATCATTGCGGTGGTCGGCGGGATATACTGTATTCAGTCCGTGTGCAAATACAGCTCCGGTGGGTATGCCGGCATCGAGGGCGGCGCGGTGGGCACAGATATCGGCTCCGTACGCCAAACCGCTTACAACTGTTATGTCGTCGAGTTTCCGAGCCAGATCCTTGACAAGACGTCTGGTGAAGTCCGCTCCGTAAGAAGTGCAGTGGCGTGTGCCGACAATGGCTACAGTATGCGATGCGCTCATTGGCGCTGTATTGCCGAGAGTGTACAGCATCACCGGAGCGTCGTTGCAGTTACGGAGCCTCGCCGGATAGTCCGGATCGGTGTAGAATAGAGCGTTGATATGGTTTTCGGCAATGAATTTTACTTCCTCACGTGCCACTCTGAGTGCTTCCTCGCGGCGGCTGTCGCTGAAGAAGTCGGGCCGGATGCCTGTATTCTGCGCAAGGTAAGCCACTCTGCGGGTAAAAAAGTCCTCGGGAGTAATTCCCTGCAGTTCGAAGCGCTCGGCGATATCTATGCTGAGGCTGCGGTATCCTGCGAGAGCTACGCGGAAGAGAAGTTCGTCGCCTCCGTCCATTACAGATAGTTTTTGAATATTTCTGCCAGAGCGTTGCCGTTGGAAAGACGGCCGTTCTGAATCAGCACAACTTCAACATCTGCTGTCACTACCGGAGTCCCGTCGGGAGTGAATATATCCTGAATGAAGGCGAATTTGCATCCTCTTCGCTGAAGGGCGAGCTTGCTCACGAAGTGGTCGCTCAGGCCAAGTGCGTGGCGGTAGTTGATGTCGATATGGCACACGACGGGATCCATCCCTTCCTCGTGCATCTGCCGGAACGAGAAACCGGCCTGATCGCAGAACGCATGGCGGGTCACTTCGAGATAATGGAGATAGTTGGCATTGTTGACTATGCCCTGCACGTCGACTTCATAGTCGCGCACCTGCATCGGCAACTCGAAGATATAGTTCGTGTTCCGTCCGTTCATTCTTCCTCGTAGTTTTGGTAAAGGAGGTCGTTGTAGGGGAAGCGGGTAAGATGGATCTCGCGCGCCATCGTGTAGAGGCGTTGCTTGAGCTCGTCGATATTGATGCCCTTCTTCGCGGATATGAACACGCAGTTGTCTTTCATCTTCGCCATCCACGATTCGCGCAGTTCGTCGAGCGTGCGGTTGCAGCGCTCCTTGGGTGTGAGGTCGTCTTCTGCCTTGGGCACGCATGTGAAGGCGTCGATTTTATTGAATACAAGCAACAGCGGTTTCTCGGCGCCGTTGCATACCTCGCGGAGGGTCTTTTCGACAACTTCGATCTGCTCCTCGAAGTTGGGATGGGAGATGTCGACCACGTGGACGAGAATATCAGCCTCGCGTACTTCGTCGAGGGTGGACTTGAATGAGTCGACCAGATGGGTGGGAAGTTTGCGGATGAATCCGACGGTGTCGGTGAGGAGGAACGGCAGATTGTCGATCACTACTTTGCGTACTGTTGTGTCGAGCGTGGCGAAGAGCTTGTTTTCGGCGAATACTTCCGATTTGGCCAGAAGATTCATCAGGGTCGATTTGCCTACGTTGGTATATCCGACCAGAGCGACACGGGTGAGTTTGCCGCGGTTCTTGCGCTGGACGGTTTTCTGGCGGTCGATAGCCTTCAGTTCATCCTTGAGGAGCGATATGCGGCTGAGGATTATACGGCGGTCGGTCTCGATCTGAGTCTCACCGGGACCGCGCATGCCGATACCGCCGCGCTGGCGTTCGAGGTGCGTCCACATCCTTGTCAGGCGTGGGAGCAGGTATTGGTACTGCGCCAGCTCGACCTGAGTCTTCGCGGTCGCCGTCTGGGCGCGTTTTGCGAAAATATCGAGAATCAGAGTCGTGCGGTCGAGAATCTTCACGCCCAGCTCGCGCTCTATGTTGAGAGTCTGCTTGGATGTGAGGTCATCGTCGAAAATAGCCATGGCTATGTCGCCGTCATCCTCGATGTATTTTTTGATTTCCTCGAGTTTGCCTTTGCCTACGAAAGTACGCGGGTTGGGATAGTCGACTTTCTGAGTGAAATATTTCACGCAGTCGGCCCCGGCTGTGTCGGCGAGGAAAGCGAGTTCCGACATATATTCGGCACATTTTGCCTCATCCTGCGTGGGAGTTATAAGACCTACGAGGATGGCTCGTTCGGGCTGCGCCGCATCAACAAAATGATTCTTTTCTATCATATCCGTTTAGCAATACATTGCTTCGATTTCCTGTGCGTAGTGGTTGTTCACAACGCGGCGGCGAATCTTGAGAGTGTTTGTCAGTTCGCCGCTCTCGATTGTGAATTCTTTCGGCAGGAGCGTGAAGCGTTTGATTTTCTCGAATCCGGCCAGTCCCTTCTGCAGTGTCTCGATGCGCTGCTCGATGAATGTACGGATTTCGGAGTTGTTCACCAGTTCTTCGATGGAAGAATATGTTATTCCGTGCTTTGCGGCGTACTCTTTCAGAGCCTCGAAAGCCGGAATGATGATTGCGGTGACGTATTTGCGCTGGTCGCCGATGACGGCTACCTGCTCGATGTAACGGTCCTGTCCCAGACGGCTTTCGAGTACCTGCGGTGCTATATATTTGCCGTTGCTGGTCTTGAAGAGATCCTTGATGCGCTCGGTGAGGACTATGGCGCCTGAAGGATCGAGGACGCCGGCGTCGCCGGTACGGAACCAGCCGTCGGCAGTGAACGCCTTTTCGTTCTCCTCGGGGCGGTTGTGGTAGCCGCGCATCACCGTGGGGCCTTTGACGAGGATTTCGTTGTTCTCTCCGATTTTCACCTGTACTCCCGGCAGAGGATCGCCGACAGTGCCGATGAGAAATCCCACTTTCGGGAAGAAGCTCACCGATGCAGTGGTCTCGGAGAGTCCGTATCCGACCACGATGTTGATGCCTATGGCGTGGAGGAATTCAACTATCGTCGACGACACGGGAGCGCCGGCTGTGGGGAAGAACCGGCCGTTGTCCATGCCTATCACATGGCGTACTTTGCGGAAAACCTGCTTCTCGTAGAATTTGTATTCGGCTTCGAGCAGCGCCGGTACTTTCAGGCCGAGGCGCTTATAGTCGAGATTGCGCTTGGCGCCTACTTTGAGGGCACGGCTGACGAGCATCTTCTGCAGCCCTTTCATCTTTTCGATTTTTTCCTGAATGCCGGTATACACCTTTTCCCAAAAACGCGGCACGCTGCACATGCACGTTGGCTTGGCTATACGGAGGGCATCCTGCACGAGCTTGGGATTGAAGTTGCAGTCGACTCTGATTCCGAGGGTGAAGCAGAGATAGGACCATGCTTTTTCGAAAATGTGACTCAGCGGCAGGAAGCACACTGAGGTGTCTGTGTCGTTCAGATATGACAATGCTACGTGGTGTGCCTGAAGGGCTGCATTGAAGCAACTGTGGAGGAGTTCGGCGCCTTTCGGTATGCCGGTGGTCCCGGAAGTGTATATCAGAGTAGCAATATCGTCGGGAGATGCTTCCGATGTGCGTCGTTCAACTTCGGCGCGTATGGATTCCGTAGCGGAGGCGCCTATCTCCAGGACATCGCTGAAGTGTAGGGAGGAGTTGTCGTTGTCGTCGAATACGATATCGTCGAATGCTATTATTTTTTCGAGGGCGGGGCAGTTGGCGGCAATGCCGCGAACGGCTTCATAAAGTTTCTGTGTGCCTACGAGTATGTGTCGGGCCGCCGAATCATTGACGATATACTGGATTTCTTCAGGGCTGGATGTGGCGTAGATTGCCACAGGTATGGCCCTGTTGCGGAAACAGGCGAAATCGGTGATCCATATTTTGGGCGAGTTCGGAGAGAGGACAGCTATTATATCGCCCGGTTTCACACCTAAGGTGTCGAGCGCATAAGCCATGTGGTCGACATCGCGCCTGAAGTCGCCCCATGTCGAGGGAATGAGCCGGGCGCCTTCCACGTCTATTTCGGTGAAGGCTTGGCGGTCAGACCCATAGCGGGCTTCCTGCTGGCGGACAAGGTCGGTGAGTATATTCTCCATGTCGAGCTGTATCTACATTAATAAAATGCAAAGATAATTTCTTTGCATTGAAATATTAACAATCGTGCGGATGAAAATGACGGCATGTTAACATATCTTTCCATGTCGGTGTGAAGTGTTAACAAAAATTAATACACATTTTCTTCAGGCTTCGGTTTTGTATATTTGCCGCATGATTACTTCATTTCTCGAACAATGGCACATTTCCGGCCTTGCGGTCGGACTCGCAACTTTCCTGATCATAGGTCTTTTTCATCCTCTGGTGATAAAGGGAGAGTATTATTTCGGCCTACGCATCCGGTGGGCATTCCTCATTCTCGGTATTGTGATGTGTGGAATCTCTATATATGTTTCCGACGGCATAGTGTCTGTCCTTGCGGGAGTGACGGCATTCTCCTCTTTCTGGGGAATAAAGGAAATCAACGAGCAACGTGAGCGTGTGCTAAAGGGCTGGTTCCCTATGAATCCCCGTCGCAAAGCCGACTACGGAGTCAGTGAGCTCTGAGTTGCCAGAATGCTACTGCAGAGGCTGCAGCGACGTTGAGCGAATCGACGCCGTGGTGCATAGGGATGCGGCATACATAATCCGCATCCGATATCGATGCGTCGGCAAGACCGTCTCCTTCAGTTCCGAGTACGATTGCCAGTCGCGGTTCGGCGCATAGTGTCGGATCGTCGATAGATACCGAATTGTCACGAAGTGCCATGGCGACTGTCTTGAAGCCTGCGGCTCGTAGCTCGGCGTAGCCTCCTGTGATATAAGTCCAGGGCACAAGGAATACAGTGCCCATCGATACGCGGACGGCACGGCGGTTGAGCGGGTCGCACGATGTGGGTGTGAGTACCACAGCATCGATGCCGAGAGCCGCGGCCGACCGGAAAATAGCGCCTATGTTTGTTGTGTCGACAACACCGTCGATTACTGCTATGCGGCGTGCTCCCTCTGTGATCTCTCCAACTGTGCGCAGATGCGGACGCTTCATGGCACACAGTACTCCGCGGGTGAGGGTATAGCCGGTAAGTGCCGCCAAAAGTTCGCGCGGCCCTGTGTAGACGGGAATATCAGGGCATGCGGCTATGATATCCGCGGCATCGCCTGTTATATGACGTTCTTCGCACAGAAGCGCTACCGGCTCCATGCCGCCCTGCAGGGCGACACGAATCACTTTCGGGCTTTCGGCTATGAATATTCCTTTGTCCGGCTCGAGCCGGTTGCGGAGCTGTGCTTCGGTGAGGGTGG
>CABRLF010000081.1 GCA_902471685.1 uncultured Porphyromonadaceae bacterium | reverse complement strand
CGCAGACCGGTTGCCTCCCGCAAAAAGTTTATGATTCTGAGGAATTATTTCTCGGGGTTGATGTCGATGAGTTCAACTTCGAAAACAAGCATTTCGTTGGGTCCGATGCCGGCCTGACGAGCACCCTGCACACCGTAACCGAGGTTGCCAGGGATGTAGAGGGTCGCCTTGCCGCCCTTGCCGAGCTGCTGGAGACCTTCGCTGAATCCTTTGACAACGCCCTGAAGGTTGAATGTGGCGGGACCACGGCCCTCGCTGCTGTCGAAAACCTCACCGTTGAGGTGCTTTCCGGTGTAGTTTACAACTACGGTAGCGTCTGAAGCCGGTTTCGGATCGACACCGGGTTCTTCAATCACATATACGAGACCGCTGGGAAGGGTCTGGACGTTGGGGTTCTCGGCTTTGAGCTTGGCAACGTATTCTTCGCCTGCGGCAACGTTAGCCTGAGCGTCGGGAGCCTGCTCCTGTTCCGCCATCTTTTCAGCTTCGGCTTTAGCCTGAGCCTGCTGGATGATGGTCTGGAAGTTGGCCTGAACCTCGCCTACACGGATTGCGCTGACAGAGTCCTGAAGGAATGCTTTCTTGAATGCGTTCATTACAACAGTGCGGTCAATCTTGATGCCCTGTTCGTCGAGCTGATCAATCTCCTGGAGCATCTGGGAGGCAACGCGCATACCCATACGCTCGTTCTGAGAGGGCTTTGCGCCGAAAATGAGCTGCATCCCGCGGAGGAAATCCTCGCGGGATCCGTTCTCTGCTCCGGCGAACTGTGAGAATTCGTTCTGCAACATCGTTCCTACATATTCACCGTAGGCGTAGGAAACGGAGTCGTTTGCGGCAGTGCAAGATTTGTCGCACGAGCCTTTCGAGCAACTTACTGCTGCAACAGCAAGCAGGGCGCATGCGCCTAAAATAAGTTTCTTCATTGTTTTTTATTCTTTTTCTGTGATTATTTCCAGTAATTCTATGTCGAACTGCAGAGCGCAGTCAGGCGGTACGGAGCCCGGAATGCCGTTTTTTCCATATCCGAGATCTCCGGGGAATGTGATGCGGTATCGTCCACCGGGCTGCATCATGAGAAGACCTTCGGTGACGCCTTTACAGAGACTGCTGACTTTAGTGGTAAGCGGTTTTCCGTCGCCGGTGGTATCGAGCACGGATCCGTCGGGCAGCATGGCCGTATATCGGAAAGAAACAGTACTCTCAGGGGTGGGGCATTCGCCTACGCCGTTGATGACTGTTTCAAAGACGAGACCGTCGGGGAGCGTCCGGGCGCCGGGTCTTGCGGCAGCGCGGGCGAGAAATTCCTTGTTTTCCGCCGCGGCCCGAGCCGTCATTGCGCTGTCGATAGCCATGTTGGCACGGTCGTGCGCCGACTTGTCGTAGGGGAGTGCGAGCTGCTCGAGTATGAGCTGATGCACCCGTGCCGAGTCTATGTCGATGCCTGACGCTCTCAGACTGCTGAGAGCGTTGGCAACCGAAAGCTTGATGTTAGAGGCAACAAACACCGCTACCGGTTCGTCGAGATCCGGTTGCTGAGCGGCCGCGGTGAGAGTAGCTGCCATTGAGAGGGCAATCAGAAGTCCTGACAGACCTGATTTCATTTACCCTCCACGGAGATGAGTTCCACGTCGAAAATGAGGGTCTGGTTCGGGCCGATCACGCCGCCTGCCCCCTGAGGCCCATAGGCAAGAGCTGAAGGGATGAACAGACGCCATTTTGCGCCGGCTTTCATAAGCTGGAGAGCTTCGACCCATCCTGGAATAACCTGAGTTACACCGAAGGTAGCGGGCTCGCCACGATCGACGCTTGAATCGAAAACAGTGCCGTCGATGAGTTTGCCGGTATAATGAACAGTTACTCGGTCGCCGGCTGTGGGCTGTGCGCCTGTGCCTTCTTTAAGAACTTCGTACTGCAGACCGGAAGGAGTGGTCTTCACCTCAACTCGCTTGCCGTTCTCGAGGAGGAAATCCTGACCGGCTTTCTCGTTGACGGCAGCCATAGCGGCAGCTTCTTCCTGCTGCTTTTTCTGGAGTTCGGTGAAAAATTCATTTATAGTTTTCTTGGCTTCTTCGAAGCTGAGCTTGGGTGCGACGCCATTATAAACGGCAGCCACGCCATCTGCGAAATCCTGTACATTAATTTTTTCAATGCCGGAGCCGCGGAAGTTATGCCCCATGCTGAGACCGAGAGCGTAGCTCAGACGGTCGAAATCTTTTGTGTCCATATCAGTTATGTGTTTTCAAATCGCAAAGTTATATATTTTAAATCAACTTGCCAACCTATAAGGGATAAAAAGCGCAAAAAGCGACACGGAGCAGACGGCATATAAATGAAATATGTTTAATATGTTTAATGATTTTGCCGCTTGCCACTTTTTTTTTACCTTTGCGAATTAAAGGGGAAATAATTCGCCTTTAGCGCAAAGATGAAAAAAATATTTTTAGCCATACTCCTTGTCTGCTCGCTTGCAGGCGCTTTTAAGTCCAACGCACAGGAAGACAAATTGTTCGTCTATCCGGTGCCTCCTGATACCATGACATTGTTCCAGCCGCGAGTCGACTACATAGTTTCACGTTTCTGGGACCGGTGTAACTTCGAGACCGCCCGCCTTCACCCCGAACAGTACAACCGAGCATTCGGCGACTGGATAGATATTGCAACGCACGCCACAGCCGACACAATGCAAGTCGCTGTCAATGCTCTGCTGAAGCGCTTCGAGAAGAACGGTCCGGTCACACTGGACCTCGCTACCATTGCCGAGAACTGGCTTTACGCCGATACGGCAGCCTATTTCTCTCCAGAGATATATCTTCCGTTCGCCAAAGCAGCTGCAGCGAACAAGAAAATATCGAAAGCCGAACGGGCACGTTTCGCCCATCAGGCGAAAGTGATGGAAAGCAGCATGGTGGGAGCTATAGTACCCGATGTGCCGATTATATATGCTGACGGCCATGCCGGCACACTTGGCGATGTGAAAGGAAAGTCGATAGTGCTTTTCTTCAATGATCCGGACTGCATGGACTGCACTATGGCGCGTATACGTCTGAGCACTGATCCGAACACGAAGGAACTTGTAGAGCGCGGCGAACTGTCGGTAGTGTCCATCTATCCCGGCGAAACCGATGATGAAGGGTGGACCAAAGCCAAGGAAAGTGCTGTGGACGGCTGGATAACGGTAGCAATGCCGGAGGTATATGATTATTTCGATCTCCGCGAGCCGCCCCTGTTCGTATTCCTGAATTCAGAGCACAAGGTGCTTGTGTCCGGAATCAACGACAATTATCTCATGGCGTCGTTCCGCGTCGCCAATCAGCTCCATAACCGCCGTAAAGCACGTCGTGCAGCAGCCAACGACAGCATACAGCCGGCCTCCGAAACACCTGCAACCGATCCCGCACAAGAGTGATGGACAGATCGAAGACAACAGCGGTATTGATATCCGGAGGCGTCGACAGCGCCGTCGTGGTCCATCGTCTGCACAGTCAGGGACTTCCTCTGCATCTGTTTTATATCCGTATCGGAATGGATAACGGCGAGGGTGACTGCTCGGCAGAAGAGGACATCGAGATGTGTACCCTCATCGCGCACAAATACGGGCTGCCTTTCGATGTAGTCTCGCTTCATCAGGAATATTGGGATAATGTGATGGAATATGCGCTCCGGACCGTGAAGGCCGGACTTACGCCCAACCCTGACATAATGTGCAATTCCATAATCAAATTCGGATATTTCGAGCAGCGGTGGGGCCATGACTTCCTCCAGACAGCGACGGGACACTATGCGACCACGCGCTTCGACAGCGAAGGCCGGAAATGGCTTGGCACGGCAGTCGATCCGGTGAAAGACCAGACCGATTTTCTCGCCCGGATATCCGGAGATCAGCTCGATCATCTCATTTTTCCGCTTGGCGATCTGACCAAGGCTGAAGTGAGGGACATAGCATCCGAGGCAAAGTTGCCCAACGCTCTGCGCCGTGATTCGCAGGGAATATGTTTCCTCGGGAAAATAAATTACAATGACTTTATCCGCCGTCATCTCGGCGAACGTCCCGGGCCGATTATCGAGATAGAGACAGGCCGCAAGATAGGCGAACACCGCGGCTATTGGTTCCATACTATCGGACAGCGCAAGGGCCTCGGACTGAGCGGCGGGCCGTGGTTTGTGGTACGCAAGAATGTGGAGGACAACGTGCTTTTCGTGTCCCGAGGGTATGATACGGAGAAACAGTACGGCCGCATCCTGCATCTTGCCGAGATGCATTTCATCACAGCCGATCCGTGGGGCGACGCAGCCTACGATCCTGCGGGTGTCGAGGTCGCATTCAAGAACCGCCATACACCTGAGGTGATGCACGGCCGTATCCGCAAGCTTGCGGACGCCCCCGGAGAATATGTCCTTGAATCCGATACACGTGTGCAGGGAATCGCTCCCGGGCAGTTCGCTGCGATATATGATCCGCAATACCGCGTATGTTTTGGCTCCGGAATCATATCGGGGCGTCCGGTGCCTGCCGGAGCGGAAATAACTGAATCCGTAAGCCTATGAGTAACAAAGTAAGTCTATATGTGCTCGGACTATCGTACAGCCAGCTGCAGAGCGGTGCGTATGCCGTTATCCTTGCGGAAACCGACGGCCCGAGACGCATCCCTGTAGTCATAGGCGCTCCGGAAGCCCAGTCTATAGCAGTTGCACTTGAAGGAATACGTACACCAAGGCCTCTCACTCATGATCTTTTCGTCAGTTTCGCCCAGGCATTCGGGGTCAAACTGAAGCAGGTCTATATCTATCGGTTCGAAGACGGAATATTCTCCTCCGAACTCACGTTCAGCGACGGAAACCGCACGATTACCATCGATGCCCGTACTTCCGATGCCATAGCAATCGCAATCAGATCGCATACACCGATTTTCACCACTTCCGAGATAATAGAGGAAACGGGATTTGTCATTGCCGACAATGCCTTTACCCGGCCCGGAGAGCTCGACGGCGACGATCTTGACGAGGAAACTGATGACTCCGAAGATGCCATCTCTTCCGGAAACAGAAAACATTATGACCCTTATGAAGGTTATGACAGTGAGCCTAATCCCGAAAAATTTTCGATAGAACAGCTTGAACTGACCCTTTCGGAACTTATCGAGAGAGAGGAATATGAAGAAGCGGCGAAAATAAGCGAGATTCTCGAGCGCAAACGCCGCCTCCGGGACGGAGACAACGGAACTACTGACTAAAACCTGAAAATAAACGTAAAACACGATAATATGAACACTTTAGCGTTGAAAGCCCGTCTGTCGGTGCTCGGCTTCCTCGAATTCGCGGTCTGGGGTGCCTATCTCACCTCTCTCGGCGCCTATCTGGCGCGTATCGGACTGGGCGAGAACATAGCCTGGTTCTATGCCGTGCAAGGTATAGTCTCTCTTTTCATGCCGGCACTGATCGGCATTGTGGCCGACCGCTGGATTCAGGCACAGAAAACGCTAAGTCTCTGTCATCTGATTGCCGGCGCATTCATGCTCGGCGCCGGCCTGTATGCACTTTCGGTTCCGACACCGGACGTAACGATACTCTTCTCTCTGTATACGATTTCGGTGGCGTTCTTCATGCCAACCATCGGACTGTCGAATTCCGTGGCATACTCGGCTCTCGACCGAGCCGGGCTGGACACGGTGAAGCATTTCCCGCCTGTACGTGTGTTCGGCACAGTCGGTTTCATCTGTGCCATGCTGTTCGTGAATTTCACCGGCTTCCAGAATACAGCCGCCCAGCTGGTAACCTCCGGTGTCCTGAGTTTCTGTCTAGCACTTTATTCGCTGACGATGCCTAAATGTCCGGTCAGCAAAGGCGGTACAAAGAAATCCCTCTATGACGCTCTGGGCCTCAAGGCATTCGCCCTCTTCAAGGACAGGCATATGGCCATATTCTTTATCTTCTCGATGCTTCTGGGAGTGTCGCTGCAGATAACCAACGGTTTCGCCAATCCGTTTATCCAGAGTTTCGGTTCCGTGTCGGAATTTTCCGATGCGTGGGGAGTGCACAATGCCAATGCCCTTATCTCAATCTCGCAGATGAGCGAAGCGCTGTGCATCCTCCTTATTCCTTTCTTCCTGCATCGCTACGGCATCAAGACAGTGATGCTCATGGCCATGTTCGCATGGGTTTTCCGATTCGGATTCTTCGGTCTCGGCAATCCCGGTTCGGGTGTATGGCTGTTTGTCCTCTCGATGATAATCTATGGTGTGGCTTTCGACTTCTTCAATGTCTCGGGATCGCTTTATGTAGACAAGAAAACGACAGTCGATATCCGTTCGTCGGCTCAGGGACTCTTCATGATCATGACCAACGGCATCGGTGCCACTATCGGTACTCTGTGCGCTCAGGCTGTAATCAACCACTATGTTTATTCTCAGCCTGAGGGAATGGCCCAGATACATGGATGGAGTACGTCATGGCTCATTTTCGCGGCATACGCGCTTGTTGTCGGAGTGCTCTTCCTGCTGCTTTTCCATGACACCGGCCATCATCCTACAGCCTCTCAGATAAAAAAGGCAGAAGAACGTCCCGACGACGCAATCTGATATGATACGATTCTACGCTCCGGAAATTGAACAGCACCCAGTGCTCCCCGAGGTGGAGAGCGGGCATTGCGTGCGGGTGCTACGCAAGCGTCCCGGCGATGAAATAGAAGTAGTCGACGGTCGCGGCAATCTTTTCCGCTGCCAGCTTGTGTCGGACAGTCCCAAAGGAGCGGCAGTGCAGATTTTGGCACGGGAACCGCTTCCAAAAGTGTGGACTCCGGAAATTACCGTTGCAGTAGCTCCGACTAAGCATGCCGACCGGATGGAATGGCTTGTGGAGAAGCTTGTCGAACTTGGAATCGACCGTTTCGTTCCCCTTCGGTGCGAGCGCTCGGAGCGAAAGGAACTGAAACGTGAGCGAATCGAGAAAATCGCAGTCTCGGCCATGAAGCAGTCGCTGAAAGCTGTGTTGCCGCGTATAGACGAAACAACATCACTGCGCGATTTCCTTTCGGAAATGAAAAGGAGCCACGCCCAGCGTTTCGTAGGCTACTGCGATGCCGAGACTCCGCGCGTACTCCTGCCGAAAGCATATGTACCCGGCTCGGATGCAGTTATTCTCATCGGTCCGGAAGGAGATTTCAGTCCTTCGGAAATAACATCGTGTCTCGATGCCGGCTTTCAGGCAGTGACAATGGGGGACAACCGGCTCCGCACCGAAACGGCAGCCCTCATGGGAGTGGCCACCGTCCATACTCTCAATTTAGCAAACTCATAATCATCATATTATGTCTAAGACTCTTAAAGACCTCGCTTCGCGTCCCGGATTTTTCCTCATTGCAGGTCCGTGTGTGATAGAAGGGGAGGATATGGCTTTTGAAATAGGACGTCACATAAAGAGCGTCTGCGAATCTCTCGGGATTCCGTTTGCTTTCAAGGGCAGTTACCGTAAGGCAAACCGGAGTCGGCTTGATTCGTTCACCGGCATCGGCGATATAAAGGCGCTGAAGATTCTCAATTCCGTAGGACGTGAATTAGGCGTCCCCGTAGTGACCGACATCCATCTCCCGGAGGAAGCCCAGATGGCTGCTGACTTTGTGGATATCCTTCAGATACCGGCGTTCCTGTGCCGACAGACCGATCTTCTGGTGGCTGCGGCGCGGACTGGCAAGTCGGTGAATATCAAGAAAGGTCAGTTCCTCTCGCCGGAATCAATGCGCTTCGCAGTGGAAAAGGTCCGGACAGCCGGCAACGACGATGTTGCCGTCACCGAGCGCGGAACGACTTTCGGCTACGGCGATCTTATTGTCGATTTCCGCGGTGTTCCGCGGATGCAGGAGGCGTGCAAGTGTCCTGTGATAGTCGACTGCACACATTCGCTGCAGCAGCCTAATACCGTCGGGGGAGTCACAGGCGGTTGCCCGGAGATGATAGAGACGATAGCCCGTGCTGCAGTAGCAACCGGAGCCGCCGGGCTCTTTATGGAGACACATCCGCGTCCTGCCGAAGCCAAGAGCGACGGCGCCAATATGCTGCGTCTCGATCTTCTTGAGCCGCTCCTGAAACGTCTTGTTGCAATCCGTCGTACGATCGACAGCTTCTAAGTTTACCATTCGAATACAAACAGTGTAAATTTTCAGGGTTTAAACCGATGAAATTCAGATTATTGAAAATAGCGGTATTGCTTGTTTTCTCATTCTGTGCCGTGGAGAGCGCAAACGCGCAGTCGAGCATAATGAATCCGATGACTCAGGCCGTGCTGGCTGTGTATCAGGAAGAGCTGGAAGCGAATCCCCGCGACTACAATATATTGCTTTCCCGCGCGGATGAATATTATCGTCACAGCGAGTATATCAAGGCACTTGATGACGTGAACAAAGTGCTTGAATACGCACCGCTGACCGAAAGCGATGTCCTAATCCGCGCTTATGTCCTTCGCGCCGGGATTTATAACCAGACGAAGCGCCCGGAGCTTGCCATAGCCGATCTCAATCAGGCCGCAGCCCTCAATCCGGATTCTTATACCATCCTCTATCAGAAAGCGAACACGGATTATACCCTCGGGAATTACTCGGCTGCCGAGGAGGGCTACCGCAAGCTCGAGCGCCTCAATCCCCGCACGGCCGAGCCATATATCGGGCAGGCCCGAGTGGCAGTGAAGGAAAACAATCTCGGCATCGCCAACGAAATGCTTGCAAAGGCTGTCAACGCCGATCCCAACAATGCCGAGACATTTATCCGGAGGGCCTCGGTGCGCCGTCAGATGGGCGACCACAACGGGGCCGTCGACGATCTTATTCTCGCGCTGAGCAATGACAGCAAAAATTCGCGCGCCATCAACGAGCTGCTTGAATACGGCAATACAAATTATCCGGCCACGATGGCCGGGCTTACGAATGCCATCACCCAGGCCCCGGATGTGGGCATGTATCGCTATCTCCGTGCTGTAATAGCACAGGCACATTTCCATTATCTTGCCGCTATCGAGGACTATCAGGAAATACTCGATAAGGGACTCTACAACTATCATGGCATCTATGCCTCGATTGCCGAATGCAACTATGCCTTAGGAAACTACGACAAGGCTCTCGACGAAGTGAATCAGGCACTCTCGATGATACGCGACAAAGCGTCGCACTATGTTCTCAAATCGAAGATATACCGCGCCAAAGGCGACTATGGGAATGCGGTCAAGGCCGGCGCCGATGCTCTTGCCGTCGACCGTCAGAGCACTGACGCTCTTGTCGAGATGGCTCTGGGATATGTAGGCGAGGAGCAGTACGATCAGGCATCGGAACTGCTTGGCGAGGCAATGCTGAACAATGCCGGCGACGCCCGATATCCGATGCTCCGCGCATGGGTGCTGGAGAAATATCTCAACAAGGATAATCTCGCAAAGAACTACTATACTCAGGTTGCCGAAATGGACAATTATTTCATCGACAATCCCCGTTCGCTCAAGGGCTTCGCGCTGCTGAAGCTCGACCGCAGAGACGAGGCTGTGAGATGGATGGAAAGCATTCTTACGACCATTCAGGACTATGACGGACTGATTCACTACTACGGCGCATGTTTCTACTCGCAGACGGGTGATCTGGAAAAGGCAATGAAATGTGCTGCCGACGCTCTCGATCTCGGCTACGCCAATTATCATGACTGGACCGAAGCTTCGGACGGCATTGTGAATGTAGCGCCTCTGCGCGATGACCTTAAATTCTACAACCTTCTTCACCGCCATGACGCCATTTTCGGCAAGGAGAAGGCCGGGAATTAAAAAAATCGTTAAATATTCGCATGCGAATGTAACTTTCGGGACTTTTCAATGTCTTATAATCAGAAAAGCAACATAAGTACTGAGAACTATATTTTTCCTGCGAATTGATTGATATTTAATTCAACCGGGGTCTGACGCTGTGAAGCATCTGCCTCGGTTCAATCTTTTTTAGCCCATGAGGTGTTAACTCATCAAGAAATATTTACGAATATGTATATAGCATCCCGTCTCAGAAAAGAAAATATTGCCCAGTATCTGCTGTATATGTGGCAGATAGAGGATATAATCCGGGCTTACGGTCTTGATATCGACCGAATTGACAAAGAAATAATATCGAAGTTCCCGGAGGAGAACCGTAAGGCCCTCTATGAATGGTACGAATCGCTTATCGACATGATGCGCCGCGAGGAAGTGGTCTCCAAAGGGCATCTGCAGATGAACCGCAATCTTATCGGGCATCTGGCCGATCTCAACCGCCGGATACTTGAAGATCCTGACCCACGCTTCGATGACTACCGCAAGGCATTCTACGATACGCTTCCTTTCATTGTCGAACTGCGTGCCAAGTCGGGCGAAGAGAAGGGCGGGGAGATAGAGACATGTTTCAATGCTCTTTACGGAACCCTCATGCTGCGGCTCCAAAAGAAAGAAATTTCGCCGGAGACGACCCGCGCTCTGGAGCAGATATCGCATTTCATCGCCATGCTCTCACATTATGCCTCGCTTGATGACCGCGACGAACTGTTCAAGGACAACGACAAGGAATGATTATAAAAACGACAATTTAACATTGTTGCAAAAAATATTAGACCGTTAATAATTGGATTAATGCGGCAAAAAATCTATCTTTGTCGCACTAATCCAAACAACAACCATTTAACGACCTTCATTGAAATGCTGTGTGAAACACTACGCAAGAAGATTATAGAGCTTATAAAGCGAGAGGTAGTCCCCGCCATCGGATGTACGGAGCCTGTAGCTGTAGCTCTGTGTGTGGCCAAGGCCACGGAGATGCTTGGCTGCACTCCTGCAGAAATCACTGTCCGCCTCTCGGCCAATATGTTGAAAAACGCCATGGGCGTGGGTATCCCCGGGACCGGTATGACCGGCCTTCCCATCGCTATCGCTCTCGGCTCTCTTGTGGGTAAATCGGCTTATGGCCTTGAAGTTCTCCGAGATGTGGATATGGATGCGGTGAAACGCGGACGCGAATATCTCGACAGCCATACCGTCAGAATAGAACTTGAGGAGAACGCTCCTTCAAAACTGTATATCGATGTCACCGTCTCATCGGAGGCGGGTGAGCGGAGCCGTGCCGTGATCGCGTGCGAGCACACACACTTTGTCTATCTTGAAAAGAATGGCGAGACGCTCCTTAACCAGAATGCCGGAGAGAATTCCGGAGAGGCATCCGACGATGTATGTCTCGACCTTGCTACAGTCTATGAGTTTGCAGCCGAATCGCCTGTGGAGGAGATAGATTTTATCCTCGAGGCGGGACGCCTGAACCTCGCAGCCGCCGAGACAGCTCTTGCCGGGGAATACGGACATTCGCTGGGAGCTACGATCCGCCGCTTCGGCCTCCGGTTCTACGGCGACACTCCGGTGGAGCATATGATTTCGTATACATCTGCAGCCTGCGACGCCCGTATGGGCGGTGCACAGATCGCTGTCATGTCGAATTCCGGCAGCGGCAATCAGGGCATCACAGCCACCATGCCGGTTATCAGTTTCGCTCATGATGTCGATGCAAGCCGTGAGCAGACTGTACGCGCACTGACTCTCAGCCATTTCACCAGCATCTATATCAAGCAGAGCCTTGGCCGTCTGTCGGCTCTCTGCGGATGTGTAGTTGCTTCGACAGGCGCATCGGCAGGTATCACCTATCTCATGGGCGGCAAATACAATGAGGTCTGCTCGGCGGTAAAGGATATGGTGGCCACGCTTACAGGCATGATCTGCGACGGAGCCAAACCTTCGTGTGCGCTGAAGATTTCGTCGGCAGTTACAACGGCCATGACTTCCGCCATGCTTGCCATGAACGGCAAATGCGTCACCTCCACCGAAGGAATCATCTCGGATGATGTTGATCAGACAATCCACAACCTCACTTCGATAGGGCGTGAGGCGATGAACGAGACAGACCGGCTCGTGCTGAAGATTATGACTTCCAAATAATCCGATATAAA
>CABRLF010000080.1 GCA_902471685.1 uncultured Porphyromonadaceae bacterium | reverse complement strand
CCGCCCTCTTGGCGGCTTATCGGGCTTGCTTCCCGAAAGCGAGTGCAAAATTACAGCATCTTTCCTTTACCTCCAAATTTTTCAGCCACAAAATGTGTTTTACAGCATATATTTAACTTCTATTCACAGCAAGACGTCCTTTTGGCAAATATTTTCGTCCGTTTTTTACCCATTTTTCGCCATCTGTCCTACTTTCATCCCGAAACCGGAGAAACCGACGAATTCTACATTTTTTAAAAGTCCATTACAAATAATGTCATTTATAATTTTTGGGAAAACCAAATAATTTATAATTTTGCAGTGCACAAAGCCGAAGGCCGACCTGCATCCACGAACGATAACAAACAATGGACTATAGTTTACTTGATTTCTTAGGCCTCTTAGGCGCCGTGGGATTGTTCCTGTACGGCATGAAGGTGATGAGTGAAGGACTTCAGAAAGCTGCGGGCGACCGTCTGCGCAATATTCTGTCGGCCATGACCCGCAACCGATTCACAGGACTCCTCACGGGATGTGTCATCACAGCATTAATCCAGAGTTCGTCGGCATCGACGGTAATGGTGGTGAGCTTCGTCAACGCCGGTCTTATGTCGCTGGCGCAGTCGATGGCAGTAATCATGGGAGCCAACGTCGGCACAACGTTCACGGCATGGATCATCGCGCTCTTCGGATTCAAGATGAACATATCCGCCATAGTCCTGCCTCTGATCGGCCTGGCCGTGGTCTTGCTGTTGATGAACAAGAGCAAGACGAAGAGCATCGGCGAATTCATGCTTGGCTTCGCATTCCTGTTCATGGGTCTGGACCTCATCAGCCAATATGTACCAGATCTGCAGAATAATCCGGAAATGTTTGCCGTCCTCAAGGACTATGCATCCTTAGGCATCCGGTCAATACTCATCTTCACGGCAGTCGGCCTCATCCTGACAATGGTGATCCAGTCGTCGGCAGCGACATTTGCCATCACCCTTATCATGTGCAGCAAGGGCTGGATAACCTTCGACCTCGCATGCGCGCTTGTGCTCGGCAGTAACATCGGTACTACCATCACTCCGATCCTCGCATCAATGAGCGGCAATGTAGCAGCCAAACGCGCTTCGATGGGACACCTGCTGTTCAACCTGCTCGGCACAATCTGGTGCCTGTGCATATTCGTCCCCTTCGTGAATTTCAACACATGGCTGACAGAAGCAATAGGTCAGGGCGACCCGAATGCCTTATATAATTATGTGACGAATCTCGAGGCCACAAATCCGGCACTCTATAACCATCTTTTCGACAATTCACTTCCCGCCAGCCATGAGGCACTGAAGAATATCGCCCTGATGCAGATGTCGGTATCATTCGGACTGTCGATATTCCACACAACGTTCAATCTTGTGAATGTCACAGTGATGATATGGCTCACAGGCCTGTATGTGAAAATAGTGGAATGGATTATCCCGTCGAAGAACCGCGATGACGAGGACTTCACGCTGAAATTCATCTCCGGCGGCCTCATGAGCGCCTCGGAACTCAATATAACTCAGGCTGAAAAAGAAATATCGGTATATGCTGAGCGCGTGGGACGTATGATAACCATGGCCCAGACTCTTATCCATACAAAAGAGAAGAGCGAGGAATACAATACCCTGTTGTCGCGGATAGAAAAATACGAAGACATATCCGACCGCATGGAACTCGAGATAGCGCATTACCTGAACCGATGCGCCGAAGGGCGCCTGTCGAACGAAGGCAAGCTCCGCATCGCGGCAATGCTCAATATCATCAGCGAGATAGAAAGTATCGCCGACAGCTGTCTGGGAATCGGCAAGATCATGAACCGCAAGATAGAAAGCGGTGTTGTATTCAATGACGAGATTTATACCAACATCGATTCGATGTACGTATACATCAAACAAGCCATGGATATGATGACCGGCCAACTGACCAACATAGAGAACGTGAGCAGCAAGTCGCTCATCGACTCCTACAACAAAGAACGGGAAATCAACAATTTCCGCAATGCCCTGCGCGGCAGCAATGTAGGCAACATCAACGAGAAGCACTACGAATATCAGGCAGGTATATACTATATGGATATAATCAGCGATCTTGAGAAGACCGGCGACTATATCATAAATGTCATCGACACCCTGCGCGACAATTTCCGTAAGAAAATTGACTAAGCAAGTCAACAGTCTTCGGTCAAAACCGGAAATAAGACTCCCGGCCAACCGGAGATACAAAAATTGATATAACTCGGACTTGAACGCGCTATATTAATTTTTGGAGACAAACAAGAGACAATCTTGTTACTATCTACATTATTGTCAAAAAAATTTTGTTAATTTGCCTTGCAAAAAAAACGACAATCGATGCTTTCTTCCCCCTCTTTGGGACATATTCTGATCGTCGACGACGACACAAACATAACCGAACTTCTGAGTGTCAACCTCAAGAGTGAGGGTTACAGCGTGTGTGTCGAAAGCACTGCGGCGAATGTCGACCGCGGAGCACAGGGAGAAACGCGTCTTGTTATTGCCGATGCCATGAAGCAGGATTATTCAGGGCTCGATCTGGTATATGATTTCCGCGACGATCCGCGCACCGAGCATATAGGCATCATCCTTTATTCGTCGTTCAAAAGCGAAAGGATGGTAATAGACGCACTCGATGCCGGAGCCGACGACTATATCGTCAAGCCGTTCTCTCTGAGGGAGATGGTCGCCCGAATCAAGGCGGTTCTCCGGCGCCATGCATCATCCGGGACTCGCGGCGGCAACATACTATCTTTCCAAGGACTTGTGGTAGACCAGACGAACCAGTCGGTGAAAATCGACGGAGTGCCTGTTACGCTTACAAAGACCGAATACGCCATATTGCTTTTACTGCTCAAAAATCAGGACAACTATATCACACGAGCCGAAATGCGCTCCAAAATATGGAGCGACGACAAGGCCGGAAGCAACGAGCGCATAGTTGACACCAATATTTCCCGTCTGCGGAAAAAACTCGGAGAACTCGGGAACAGAATCGTCAACCGCTCAGGGCACGGCTATATGATCAGTTGAAGAAATTACACTACAAAATAAAAGCGGTCTAAATCTCGCTTTCTTATATTAACTAAAAATAAATAGTTTTGGACATAGATCCTTTGGCGACAACAACGCCTCTTACATTTTTTCTGAATATTCTGCTTTCCGCAGGAATAAGCCTGTCAATCCCATCTTTCGACACGGCACAGTTCGCAGCTCTTGTCGTAGCGCTTCTTTGCCTTTTCCTATCCGGATTCGTGAGCGGCAGCGAAATATCTTTCTTCTCTCTTACCGACCAACAGCTTGAAGAACTCGACGAGACGCCTATGGGCGCATCGATACGCCGCCTTCTCGCCGACCCGCAGAAATTCCTCGCTACGATTCTTATTGCCAACAATCTTGTGAACGTCACCATAGTCGTGCTCACAAACTTCGCCCTCGGTCCGGTTTTCGACGGCATGAGTCCGATCCTGAGTTTCATTCTCCAGACGGTACTGCTCACATTCCTCATTCTCCTTTTCGGTGAAATAATTCCCAAACTTTACGCCAACAGCAACAATGTCGGCTGGGCAAAAAATGCCGTCGACGGACTTACGGTGATTTATAAAATCCTTAATCCCGTATCCAGTCTGCTCGTAAAATCGGGAACCGTGATGCAGCGGGTTGTGGAAAAGGAAAGCCACGACATAACCCCGTCCGATCTTTCCCTCGCTCTCGAACTTACAGAAGGAGCCGCCGGCGACGACAAGGAGATGCTCGAAGGCATCCTGAAATTCGGCGACACGACCGCATCGGAAATCATGACTCCGCGTGTGGAGCTGACCGATCTGAGCATGTCCATGACCTTCGACGAGGTGATGAAAGTGGTTCTCGACAGCGGATACTCACGCATGCCGGTATATGAAGAGACTCAGGATGACATCAAGGGCATTCTCTATTCACGTGATCTTCTGCCGTATATCGGCAAGCCACAGGCTCCGGGTTTCGAATGGCAGAAACTGTTGCGGCAGGCGTATTTCGTGCCCGAATCCCGACAAATCGATGACTTGCTTGAAGACTTCCGGCGTCTGAAAATCCACATGGCAATCGTGGTTGACGAATTCGGAGGAACGCAGGGTGTAGTTACTCTCGAAGACGTACTTGAGGAAATTGTGGGCGACATCAACGATGAATACGACGAGCCGGACACTACTTTCCGTCGTCTCCGCGACGACACCTACGAATTCGAAGGCCGCACTCCCCTCACGGATTTCTTCCGCATAACCGACCTCAACCCTGACGACTACGAAGCTGTTACGCAGGATGTCGAAACTCTTGCGGGAATGCTTCTTGCCATCAAAGGGGATTTCCCGAAAGACAAAGAACCTCTCGTTTACGGCCGTTGCCGATTCCTGATTCTCGAAATAACCGACCACCGCATCGTCGAGGTCAGGGTCAAAGTGATGCCTGAGAATCAGGAGATATGAAAGTCTGGGTGGTAGGACTCGCAACTCTTATTCTTGCAGGCTGCTCCACGGGCGAAACGCATCCCGTGCCGAAGCGCGCGGCATATCCCCGTACCGCCGTACTGCCGGACAGTACTACCCTATCGACTGTCGGCCCAATCAAACTGAAAATCAATTCTTCAGCCGCAATCAGTCATCCACGGGCTGACTGGCTCGATGCAAAATATACCGATCTGGGGGCTACTCTACATCTGAGCACAGTCCCGAATGCCGATGAGACCGACAAAGCCAACCGACGCGAGCGCATAAGCCTCAATCTCGGGGGCGTATCGGCAACCGTGAAATCGTTTACAACACCATCCGGATTCAACTGCGAGGTTATCAGCACCGCAGAAGGCCCGGCTACACCCGTACAATTTCTGGCAGTTCGCGACGGACAGATGCTATCCGGCGCATTTGTGATCTCCGGCAAAACAACACCTGCAGACTCTATCCTCCCCATAGTGGCGGAGCTTGAACGCGAAGCAATATCCATCCTCAACAGCGTCGTAGTCCAATGAAGGAAATTGTCATAGAGGGTTGTCCTGCAAAGATCTATATTGACGAAATCGAAACAACGGGACGAACCGGACGCAGGAAGGAAGAAAACAGTGCTGTAGACAGGCTCGTCAAAGAAGTATTCGGCCCCAAAGCTGAGCGGCGTCATCGACTCGACGGTGCTCCGTTGATTGAAGGGACTGATGGCAATATCTCCATAGCGCATTCACTGCACATCGCCGTTTTATCAGTGTCTGCACCGGATATCTACATAGGAATAGACATAGAAAACGACCGCAGCCAGCTTCCGAAAGTCTGCCACAGAATACTATCTAAGGAAGAATACGATTATTTCAGCTCTATGCCTAAGGGATTTCTCAAAGCATGGACAACCAAAGAAGCCTTATATAAAGCATCAAGACACCTATTCGACCATGAACCGGATTATGCCGCCGATCTGCATATCCTTCCCGATATAAGTGCAGCCGGGCATTTATTCACGGACTATAACGTCATGCTTGAATCCGGCGAAATGATAACCGTAGTGACCGGCTGACTACCATCCACCGGAAGCACCGCCTCCACCAGTCATACCGCCACCGAATCCGCCGCCATGGCCGCCACCGGGGATAATAATCGGAGTTGCAAGCATGGGAATTATATATGGAATCGACTCAATATGTCCGCAGCAGCGGCATACATAGTCGTTCATCCCCTGCCCTTTCCTTGTTGTCGTAGGCTGGAGAACAACTCTCTTGCGCAGAAGTTGCGAAGCATATGCATGGCAGGCCGGACACTGACGGATGCCTGTCGATGGAGTCACGTACTGCTCGATGTCGGTCTCTCCGCATTTGGGGCACAGCCACACATCGTAATCGACCGATCCTATCCGCTCCTCAAAATCCTGAGTGCGGTTTAGATAATCGTTATCGTGGACTTCATCGACCTTCCTCATCCGTGTGCCGCAGCTGGGACAACGGTGAGGCCTGTTCCGCAAATAATTCAATGTAAGAAGAAGCGGCAACGATGCGACCAACGGTATTCCAAGACCGAAAAATGTAAGAGCCAGATAGATCGGCTTAAGCTTGACGAGCCCGAGATATCTCTGCTGAGGCGACTTCTTCCGAATGGCCAAAAGCGAGAAAAGGAAATAAGCAAGCATTGCAAAAGCAATAATTCCGGCAAGAGTGAGGTAAGTGGCAAAGAAATCATCTTCTTCGCGACCACTCTGAAAGTCGGCATCTTTTTCCGATGAGCGGAATTCATCCGCAGCTTCGGGATCGGTAAGAATCCGGTTGACCGCCTCTGCCGCCGACACCATCCCTTCTCCATAATCACCCCGGCGGAATGCCGGGAACATACGGTTTTTCAGAATCCCGGAGCATACTATATCCGGCATCACACCTTCAAGACCGTACCCGGTGCGTATGACAGCCCGGCGCATGTCGCGGGCCACAAGAACAAGAAAACCGTTGTCTTTATCGCTCTTGCCCAGACCCCACTTGGAAAAAAGATCTGTAGCGAACCCGTCGATATCCTCGGGATCGATATTGCCTACAATAACAAACATCGGCTCGGCAGAAGTAGTGCGTCGTACATCACGCATCAGAGTGTTGATCCGCTGAACTTCGGCCGCGGAAAGTATTCCGTCCGGGTCCGCCACATAAGCCGAACTGTCGGCAACATGGACATTGGGAATCTCATCGACAGTATATGTTGCTCCCGCAAGCCAGAAAGGTATGAACAGGACAATAAGGAATGATAGAATCAGATGCTTCATCATAAGGATATTATACAGCCGGTAGCGTCCAGCCGTTAAGTTTTCTATAAAGGTCGAGCGCGTAGACGTCTGTCATAGCAGACACATGGTCGAGGACCGCCTGCACTTTGCCGAAGAGAGTCGGGGCGCCGACGTCATACTGACCGGGGAATTTTGCCAGCAACAGTCTCGAATAGTTGAGTTCGGGATGAACGACAGCATCCACAAGCGCCTCCAGAAGGAATGTGATAATCCTGTTACCTGCCAGTTCCACATCCACCACATCGGCCGAGCGGTATATTTTCGACCATGACAGTTCGGCGCATCGTTTATATCCCTGACGCTCAATCTCGCTGATATGTTCTATGAGAGGACCGGAGAATGTGCCATCGAGAATCTCATCCTCATGCTCTATAAAAGTCTCGGCACAACGCTCCACCAGAGCACCGACGACGCAAGACCGTAGATATGCTATTTTTTCATTGGGATCATCAACCCTCGCCATATTTTTCTCCATCGCAGCCCTGCGCTCCGATTCAAAATATGAAAGGAATGCCTCGGTCACCTGCTCCGTCGAGAGAATCTTCAATTTATGCGCGTCCTCGATATCCATCACCTCATAGCAGATATCGTCGGCTGCCTCGACGATATATACAAGGGGATGCCGTGCGAACCGCAGCGGCTCGCCTTCTGCCGAAAGACGCTTGATGCCGAGGGTTGTTGCAACTTTCAGGTATTCTTCGCGTTCGGAAGTAAAGAAGCCGAACTTGCCTTTGGTAGACAGCCCTGATTCAAAGGGATATTTGACTATCGATGCAAGTGTGCTGTAGGTCATTGCAAAACCGCCTTTGCGCCGGCCCTTGAACTGGTGAGTCAACACCCTGAATGCGTTGGCATTGCCTTCAAAAGAGATGAGGTCGCTCCATTCGGCATCCGAAAAATAAGGCTTGAGCGCCAAACCTTTGCCTTCGCTGAAGAAAGTCCCTATCGCTTTTTCTCCGGAATGTCCGAAAGGAGGATTTCCAAGGTCGTGTGCAAGACATGCCGCAGCCACGATATCCCCTATATGGTCGAACTGCTCGGTCTGATCGCCCAATGCCGAATATTTCCGGCGCAGCGACACAGCAATATTGTCTGCCATCGACTTCCCGACGCACGACACCTCGAGCGAATGCGTCAGACGATTATGCACAAAGATAGAACCCGGCAGGGGAAAGACCTGTGTCTTGTTCTGCAGACGCCGGAAAGGCGACGAGAACACAAGCCGGTCATAATCTCGCCGGAAGTCAGTACGTGTGGAATTCTTTTTCGGGTCGTGGTAGTCTTCCAGCCCGAGCCGCTTGTCGTTGACAAGCTCTGTCCAGTTCATCTTTGCCATATAAATTCTATCTGCGCAAAGATACGCAGAATCCGCGACACTTCGATAGGCTTTTGGAATAAAACTACTGGTCGAGCATCAGACCCATTGCGGGACGACTAGCAGGAAGGCCTATGATTTCAGAAGTGCTGTGCCTGCTGAATACTATTGCCGTGAACGCTTCGGCAGTGACATCGAGATCAGCCCTTATGTCGTGAGAGGCATCTGTACCGGCCACGAAAACACATTTTCCATCCGCGACAGTGTATATGCCTGTATTGGAGGGAATAAGATCGTCGTCTATTCTGACAGTCAGCCTCAGTTCAGGATGCGACAGGGCCAGATCCGAAAGAAATGCTCCGGGGCGCAATATCCTTGCCATGCCGTAAGGGCGCATCAGCCCCTTGTCGCCTGAATAAGGCGGGGTTATCACTGTAATATCTTTTTGCCCAACGATTCGCCGCAATTCCACAAGAAGCGTACGAACCGCGTACTTTGATTCGCCGAGCAGCCATTTCACTTTTACGGCTTCATCGCCATCGGCCACAGCAAAGAGCATAGCGCTCCGACCTTCATCGTCTGTTGCTGCCAGAACTACCGGATCGCCGTCAAGCTTCATATCGGCCAGGATATTGTCATAATCGGTCTTAGAATGGATTATTCCACACCCCTGTTCGAGTTCCAGCTCATGAAAGAGTTCATAGCTCGGCTCGACAAGTTTTCCGCGACCGGACCGAAAGGTATGCAGGGAGGTGTAATGGCCCTCATCGGCATAAAACACGGTTGAGAAACCCTGCCGTGAATAGAAATAATATAGATGGTCTTCAGCCGGAATCAATTCGGCCATCACGAAACCTTTGTTATATACTTCGAGCAATGCATCCTTAAGCAGAGCCGAGGCGAGTCCGCGAGAACGGTATTCGGGACGCGTAGCCACGCAACTGACATACGCCGTCGGAAGAGCTTTTCCTTCATAAAGAAAGTCATAGGGCTGGACGAGAAGAGCCGATGCTGCATTGCCGTCCGCAGTCCGGGCGATATAGATTCCATCCTCACAAGGCACCGCGCCGAAAAACCAGTCGCACCACTCGTCGGTGTCCGGAAATGACGTGCGAAAAATTTCTTTGAATGTATCGAGTTTCATAGTATTGTCATGTTTCATCGTCCCAACATCTGCGCAACGGGAATCTGCCGGGACGCATAAGTATTCTCAATCCGCTTGAATATGTGAAATAATTCCACATCCAGTTTATCAGCACCACAAGCCGGTTGCGGAAGCCGAGCAGGCTGATAAGATGAATAAAAAGCCATGCGAGCCATGCTGGATAACCACGAAGATGGATCTTACCCATATCGACTACGGCACGGTTTCGGCCGATTGTCGCCATTGAACCTTTGTCATGATAGACGAACGGCTTCTTATCCTCGGGATGACTGAGATTATGAGCCAAAGCCTTTCCCATCTGGATTGCGACCTGCGCAACCTGAGGATGCCCGTGAGGATATTTTTCTGTTGTCATCAGCGCTATATCCCCGATGGCATAAATACCGTCAGTGCCATCTACACTGCAGTATTCATCCACAGCGAAGCGTCCTCCGTGAGCGGGCACGACTGCAGAATTGTCAAAAGGGATCGGAGAACCGGTGACACCGGCAGTCCATATCACCGTATCACTGTAGATTACCGTTCCATCCGAAAAAGTCACCTTGCGCTCCTTATAACTCTCCATTGTCTTTCCGAGCTGAACTTCCACACAAAGCTCTGTAAGACCTTTGAGGGCATCTTCCGACGACCTGGGGCCCATAGCCCTCAGGAGAGCATCGTTGCCTTCAACAAGAACGACGCGCATCTCTTCCGGACGGATAGCCGGATATTCACGCTTAAGGATATATCGCTTCACCTCTCCGAGCGCACCGGCGATTTCCACTCCGGCCGGACCGCCGCCAACAACAACAAAAGTGAGCAGTCTTGATTTCAGTTCGGGATCCGTACATACCGACGCCCGCTCGAGGCGGTCGAGCATCTCATTGCGGCACCGGATAGCCTCGGGAGTGGACTTGACCGTGAACACATGCTTCACAAGGTCTGGCTTGTCGAAGAAATTGTTTGTGGTTCCCGCAGCAATGACCAGCGCATCATAAGGAATGGTCTCGTACTGCGTCTGCACCTCGCGCCGGCCGGCATCGACAGTCTTTACGTCGCCCATATGAAATGAGCATCCGCGATAACGTCTTGATCTTATTTCACGCCTGAAAGGGAAGGATATGTTCGAAGGTTCAAGCCCCGACGAAGCAACCTGATAGAACAGAGGAGGGAAACTGTTGTAGTTGTGGCGGTCGACAACCGTCACATCCCATATACTTTTGTCGACCTTTCTGGCGAGTGCAAGACCGCCGAAACCGCCGCCTATAATCACAAGTTTCTTTTTCATATTTTATAAACAGACGCGGAGGGCAGTTGGTTGCAGAGAACAAGAAAAGCCGCGCCCGACGACACAGCTTTTCTTTTATATAGAAATTAATTTCAGAATCTATAGCTTATACCGATCGACGGAGTGAAGGCATGAAGTTTATAGTCTGCCTTGAAAGTACCTGTCGGTCTGAATCCCATCGAGCCGATTGCTTCCTGAGAGAAACCGGCGTCGGAGAGCTGCTTTATTACAGTCTTGCCGAGAAGATCATCGTAAGTACACGACGCATTATCGCGGCCTGTGCCGGCTACGTACATGAATGCGAAGTCAATGGAGAGATTCGACACCGGACGGAACGACAGACCGAGAGTCGGCTCGATCTTGGTCATGCCGGGAGTCTCGGGGTTGTAATAGTCTATATTGACCGGAGTCGTGTCGATCATCACACCGAGACGGGCATCGAACCGGTTGGTGACGGCATACTGCGCTCCGAGCGAGAAGCACCAGGCATTCTTATAATTCTTGGCGATATTCTGGTTGTAGTCTGTAAGCTGGGACGCAAGGAACTCTATATCGAGAGTCTTATATGCGTTCCATCCGGTAAGACGTGCATCGAACGCGAGTGTAAGCGGTTCTATGGGCTTGTAGGAGACACCCAGCCCGAGGACCCACGGCGCGGGCATCTCAGCCATGAAGTTGGCATCATTGATAAGGTCGAGTGCGCTCCCGAGAAGCTGCTGGGTAGCTGCATTGGCGTAGCGGACCGATGCCATACCCTTCTGAACCTTCATCATCATCTTGGTGCGGAAGCTTGCGCCGACCGATAAATTGTCCGTCACATCATAGAGCGCACCGACGTTAAGGCCTACAGTCACATCGGCAGTACCGTTCAGATTCACAGATGCCGGCGATGTCCCGTCGAAAAGAGGGAAATTGGCCGGTACCTGACCTAACTGCTTCAACAGACCGATAGCACGGTCGGCTGTAGAGGAGGAAACGAGCGCCTTGTTCAGGTCGACCGAACCCCACGACACCATTGCTCCTGCGCCGATCGAAAGTTTCGGAGTGATGGCCCAGCTCACTGTCGGCTGCACGGTAAATACCCGCAACTGCACGTTCTGGTTCAGAACGGCACCCGGCCAGTTCTCACCCCAGTTTATTGAGGAGCCGTAAGGTGTATAAAATGCGATGCCGGCTTTCAGATTGTCGTATATTGAGAATGCGGCATTAAAGCCCATCGGAGTAGCAACGTCATTGTCCGTCTTATATTCTTTACCGTCGACCGTAGCCGTGCAGTGTGCCATGATACCGGTAACCGCTCCGGAAAAATCAACCGTACTATTCATGAATGCCATACCGGCGGGATTGAAGTACATGCTTTCAGCACCTAATTTCATAGCGATGCCAGCATGACCCATTCCGAGCTGTTTTGCCGAAAGAGAATTGATCTGATATCCTTCAGCCCAGACTCCGAATGCCACCGACGCGGCGGCAAGAGTCATCATTACTTTTTTCACAATTATATTTTTTTGGTTTTTTTCAGCCACAAAATTAGTACTAATTGGCCGATTAACCGTCGAGGCTAAGTTAATATTCCTTAACCGTGTGTCATGACTTCATCCGGCGCATTCTCCCAATGTCTGAAATGACGGTAAAAGCTCGCGTCCGGGCACGC
>CABRLF010000079.1 GCA_902471685.1 uncultured Porphyromonadaceae bacterium | reverse complement strand
ACGTGAGATCAGAGAGGCGGTCATCCGTAGATCAGTCCTTCAGCAGATCCTTGCCTATATCGCGGCGGTAGTACATGCCGTCGAACTTGATGTCCTCAAGTGCCATATACGACCGTGAGGCGGCCTCGACGATACTGTCGCCATAAGAAACGGCTGCAAGAACGCGTCCGCCGGATGTGACGATTTCACCGTCCTGCATGGCCGTACCTGCATGGAAGATGACAGATCCGGCCGGATCAAGATTGCCGGTTATTACTTTGCCTTTCTCGTATGCCTCGGGGTAACCGCCGGATACTGCCATCACGGCTACTGCGGTGCGGGGATCGGTTTCGAGTTCTTTCACGGTGAGATTGCCCGCGGCAACCTCGATGAGCACGGGAAGAAGGTCGGATTTGATGCGGGGCATCACAGATTCCGTTTCCGGATCACCCATCCGGACATTGTATTCAATCACATACGGATTGTGCCCGCAGCGGATAAGGCCAAGGAAGATAAATCCTCTGTAATCGATCCCTTCTTTCCGAAGTCCTTCGAGAGTGGGGCGGATAACATGGTCGTCCACGCGCTTCATGAAGTCTTCGTTACAGAACGGAGGCGGGCACACCGAGCCCATGCCGCCGGTATTCAGGCCCTTGTCTCCTTCCCCTACGCGCTTGTAGTCCTTGGCGGGAGGAAGCACCACATAACCGCCCTTACCGTCGGTGAGGACAAACACCGAGCACTCGATGCCGCTAAGGAATTCTTCGATCACGACTTTGGCGGAAGCTTTGCCGAACTGTCCGGCAAGCATCTCGCGGAGGCTCTTGCGTGCTTCTTCGAGCGACTCGATTATGAGTACCCCCTTGCCTGCGGCGAGCCCGTCAGCCTTAAGCACGTACGGCGGCATAAGGGTCTCAAGGAATTTCTCGCCCTCATTCAGCGTCTCTTTGGTGAATGTCTTGTATTTTGCCGTCGGTATGCCGTACTTCTCCATGAAGTGCTTGGCGAAATCCTTCGAGCCTTCGAGGGCTGCCCCGGCTGCTCCGGGACCTACGATAAGGATTTCACGGCCGTCGGCTGCCGCAGCAGATTCGAGAGCCTCGCGGAGTCCGTTGACCAGAGGATCCTCGTTGCCGGCGACAACAAGACCGATATTGTATTCTTTCACGGCCTCGTTCACTGCTTCGAAGTCGGTAGGCTTCAGGTTGAGATTGTGTCCGTAGACCGCTGTTCCGGCGTTACCGGGTGCGATATAGAATTCGCCCATGAGAGGGCTTTGACTCAGTTTCCATGCCAGAGCGGATTCTCGGCCGCCGCTGCCTAACAAAAGGACGTTGATCTTTGTCATATCTTATTCTTCTTCGTTCTTGTTCTTACGTTTACGCCATGCCGGGCGTGCCAGAGGAGTGGAAGCTTCGGGAGGAAGCGACGGTTTCTTACCAAGACGCTTGAGGTCGAATGTCCGGTGATTGCGTTCGCGGGGCGTCTCGTCATCGAAGCGGCGGCGTTCCTTGCGCTTCTCGAAACGCGGACTCTCATCGTCGTCATCATCGAAACGGCGACGGTCGGGCTTACGGTTCTTGTCGTAAGTCTTGCGGTCCTGATTGTAAGGCTTGCGGTCGGACGGACGACGGTCCTGACGGTCCGAAAAACGCTCCTTGCGCTCGCGCTGACGTTCCTCGCGTGTCCGCTCGGGCTTTTCTTCCTTTATCGAACCACCTGCGGCACGGAAATCGGCTTTCTTGCCTGCGAAAATAACGTATTCCCGCAGTTCACAGTCCAGACCGCCATTGTTGACAGCTATTTTCTGAGAAGGGGCGAGCCCGATCTGGGCGAAATACTCGTCGCTGTAGCCGATCACCCAGCAGTTCCAGTCCACGAACACACGCTTGAATGTCCGGCCGATGGTCTGATACAGAGCCTCCATATCCGGTGCGCTTATCCGGCGCCCGTACGGAGGATTGGTAATGAGCGTCCCGGCCGGTGCCGGTGCTTCGGTCCAGTCCGCTATATCTCTGGTTTCGAATGTGATATACTTTTCTACGCCGGCATACTTGGCATTCTCCCGTGCGATGGCCATGGCGCGGCTGTTGATATCGGATGCGAGGATCGGCACCGTCACCTCGCGCTCGCGGCTGTCATCCTCGAATATCTCTTCGAGGAGTTCGCGGTCGAAATCAGGCCAGTTCTCGAAAGCGAAGTGTGTGCGATAAATACCGGGATTGATTCCTGCGGCGATCATGGCCGCTTCTATGACGAAAGTGCCCGACCCGCACATAGGATCGACAAACGGCGTTGTGCCGTCCCAGTCCGACATAAGAATGATGCCGGCGGCAAGGACTTCGTTGATCGGAGCCTCAGTCTGGGCATGACGCCATCCACGCTTGTGGAGCGATTCGCCGGACGAATCCAGCGACAGTGTCACTTTCGTTCCGGACACATGCACGTTGATCATGATATCGGCGCCATCGACGCATACACGCGGGCGACGGCCCTCTTCGTCCCGGTCGCGGAACCAGTCGACGATTGCGTCCTTCACGCGATAAGTCACATACTGCGAATTGCGGAATTCATTGCTGAATACCACCGAGTCGATGGAAAAAGTCTGATCGGTACTCATAAGAGAACTCCAGTCATACTCCTTGGCACGTGCGTAAAGCATGTCAGGGTCCGTCGCCTCGAACGAATAGAAAGGCTTGAGGATTCGCAGAGCTGTGCGGCAGCACATATTTGCGCGGTACAGCATCGCCAAATCACCGCGGAACGCCACCATACGCTTGCCGGGCTCTACTTCCTCAGCGCCCAGGCCGCGCAGTTCTTCGGCCAGAACACCCTCCAGTCCCTGAAAGGTCTTGGCCACCATTTCAAAATTCGAATTCATCTATGTCTCTTTTTACGGCTGCAAAGTTAGCGATTTTTTATGAACTTACGGCGTTCCCGTGCGTTTTTATAGAATAAACTTATTACTTCAGAACTATGAACGACCGTCTCTCCTACGAAGAAAAGAAAGAACTTCCCGAAAGCGTATTCGGCCTTCCCGAACGTCGCGAATATCCCATGCCCGACGCTGCACATGTACGGGCCGCAGAGGCTTATTTCCGTTATTGTCCCGAGGAACTCAAACCTCGTCTCGCAAGAGCTATCCTCCAGCGCGCACGTGAATTCGGCGTAGACGTCGAATCGCCGACCGTGCTGGAATATGCCACTGAATAAAGTTCTCTTTTACTTCTCTTTCCTCATCTTCCACATCCTGCGTGCAAAATATTTTGAATTTCTCAGAAATTTTGTATTTTTGCACGCATGTATGACTTTGAAACTATATTTCAGTCATTTCAGGAAGGTGACATCGCTCCTTTTTACCGCTGCCTGTATCCCGGTTTGCTGATCTGTGCATCCCGTTATCTCGGGCCCGATCTCGCGTATCTGTCTGAAGACTGCGTCCAGGACGCTGTGATGGACTCATATGTGATTCGGTATAATTTCGAATCGGCACGGGCATGGTACAGGTATGTGATGAAATGTATCTACACGCGGTGTCTCGGCGACCGGCGCAAGCTCCTATCCCATCATAACTATGTGGAGTCCGGAGCCCATGAGGTCGCGACTCCAGCTTTCGACTCCGTGCTGCTCGAACGCGAGACAATGGCGCGGCTTTATACCGCCATCCAGTCTCTGTCCGACCTCCAGAAAGATATACTGAGAATGAGTTTCAGCGAAGGTCTGAAAAACGCAGAGATAGCTCAGAGGCTCGGTATCGCCGAGATTACCGTAAAGAAACACAAAGCCCGACTTCTCGCTGTGCTGCGGGGAAAACTCGACGATATTCCGTCAGCACTTATCATCTGGATCCTTTGCGACGGCATTGCGTAGCAATCCGGCCAGTTTTGCCCGTTTTACGGCACTTCGCCGGAAGGTTGCTGAAAACTTTTCCTGATCCATCGCCTTGACATCCGCAAGAGTAAGTGCGAGAATCTCAGACCGAGGACGAAGAGCCGGCAACACATACACCGGCGCATGGCTCCGCCCCAGAGGGCACACATCCCGGCAGATATCGCAGCCGTAGATTCGGCCGTCAAGCCGCTGTGAAGGATTGGGAAAAGCTCCGCGGTGCTCGATGGTAAGATAGCTCATACATCTTCTGGCATCGATGCTTCCGTTCCCGTCAAGCGCACCGCCGGGACATGATTTCACACACACACCGCAGCGGAGGCAGGTCTTTTCAAGCGGCTGGTCCGGTTCTGCTGTGCCCGTCCACAGTATTTCTGCCAGAAAAACTCCTGAACCGACACCGGGAACTATCAGCTGGTTATTCACTCCGATAAATCCTACACCGGCACGGACAGCCCAATACCGTTCGCGCAGTGGTGCCGTATCTATACATATACGCGTCTCTCCGCCCAGGGCGTCAGCCACCGGAGCCAAAGCTTCGCGCAGAACTTCGTGATAATCGTCGCCAAGCGCATAGTCGGCAAAAAGTGCTGACCGCGGAAACTCAGGCGAAGTATAAGCGAAGGCGCAGCAGATCATCGTCTTCGCTCCCGGCAGAAGCAATTCGGGATTGAGACGGATTTCCGGATATTTCTCAAGATACTGCATTCCGCCATGAGCTCCGCTTTCTATCCAGCGACGGTATGCTTCGGCCGCATTGTCATCTACCGGCCCCACAGCGGCAATTCCTGCCGCCACCGCACCGGCACGGCGACACATTTCTTTTATCGCCCCGGAATCCATCGTCATTCCATCGACATGGCACGAAATTCGAATCCTTGCTCTTTCAGCCATTCAATGGCACGCGGAAGTGCCCATTTCATGTTCTTCTCTGCTTTCAGAGAATCGTGGAATACGATTATGGATCCGTTGCGGGCATAACGCTTCACATTGGCAAGCACCTGCTCCGGTGTAAGCTTTTTGGAATAGTCGCGGGTCACGAGATCATACATCACGATATTGTATCGCTGCTTCAGGATTTTGGCCTGCTTCCAGCGCAGAAGTCCGTGGGGAGGCCGGAACAAAGGACTGTCGACAAGATGCGCGGCCTCGGATACATCCCTGAGGTAACGGACGGCCCGTACTTTCATGCCCTGAAGATGGTGCATGGTGTGGTTGCCGTAGGAATGTCCGCGGCGCTTGATTTCCTCAAATAATTCCGGATGTCGCTTCACATTGTCGCCCACCATAAAAAACGTGGCCGTGACTCCGTATTTATCAAGAATGTCGAGCACCCAGGGCGTCGTTTCGGGAATCGGGCCGTCATCGAACGTGAGATAGACCACCGGCTTACCCCCGCGCCTGGGAATACGCCAGAGCGCTTCGGGGAAAAGCAGGCGGTATAGGAGCGGGGGTTGTTCTATAAACATAGGTGGCGTCAGTCAATTACATTGTTCCACTGCACTCCGGTGAATCCGTATTTGTCCATCAGTTCCTGAGCGAACGCATCAGCCTTCACTCCGGCAAGCTCATTGGCCTGAAGCAACGCGATGGCAGTATAGACCACCGTCTTGTCGGAGTCTTCCGGAAGCTTGTCGAGCGAGCCGGTGAGCTCGTCCTTCGTATAACCGTTGACAAATACCAGCGGAGCCGTGCGCAGATCGCTCTCGAACGAGATGTTTCTGAGCAGTGCGAGTGTATCGGCATATGCCGGATCCGTAAGTATTTCGGGCTTTGCAGCAAGGATGTCGGCGCGGTTGCGCAGTGAGAGCGCTTCGCCGAGATACTGAAGGCCGTAGGTCTCTGCACGGCCGAGCTGACTGAGTGTGACAGGATCGAGTGTGGTAGCGTATTTCACAAGTTGCGCGTATCGGTCGGCCTCGGCTGTGGCGATTTCAGACGCCTTACGCAGGTCTTCCGCATTGCCGGTGAGGATATAGAGGTCGAGATATGTGCGGGCGAAATAGAGGCCGAGCATTCCGTCATAACGGGCTACCGACGACGGCAGTTTTTCCGTCATTATGTCGAGGAGCTGACGCGCCATGTCCGCACGGGTCTCGGGGGCCTTCAGTCCGGCACCCTCGGCAGCCTTTTTGGATTCCTCTGTAGCGGGAGCCTGAGGCATCATCATCAGATTTTCGACAATGGTGTAGATACCGGAGCGGATAGACGATACCATACGGCGTACCGTCTCGTCAAGATAAAGATTCTCAGCGTCGGGCTTGTCGAGGCCGCCCCAACGGAAGTCGGTGACTACATTGCGGTAGCCCTTTTCGGCTGTAACGTTATAGTCGGGATCCCTGAACGGTGTCATCTCATATGCCATACCGGTTGCCGAAAGATAAGGCGTCAGTCCGAGGTAATATGAACTCGGAACGGTTGTGGCGAAATAAACCGGTCGCTTCCAGTTGTCGGCCACGGAATTGGCAAGAATATCGAACGACAGAACCTTGCTCTGATTAAGTCCGGAGCCGAGGCGAGAAAGGTCGGAGCGGATGTCACCGACGGCGGGAGCGATAAAAGTCGAGTCGAGCGTTGCATCGCCGGTGGAATAGCGCTCTACGGCAGCAGCACTGTCGACTGCCATTACAACCTTTGTGCTTGTGAGTATCGGTGCGCCATAGCGTTTCGGATCGCTCTTATAAAGCTCTTCGAGTGCCTGAACGGAAGGAACTTCCGAAGGATTCTGAGGCACAACGAAACTATAGGCGAGATTCTCGTAGGCATAGTTTTCGGGCTTCACTGTCATGGGGATGGCTTCCCCGCCCAATGTCGGATATTGCATCTGGTTCGCATACCAGTCGGTAGTGAGGTAGGACAGGTTCACCACCCGCACGTCGGGCCGGAAACCTTCCACTTCCTGGGCATACCAGAGCGGGAAAGTATCATTGTCGCCGTTAGTGAAGATAATGCCGTTCTGATCAACCGATGCGAGATAGTTGAATCCGAAATCACGGGTCGTGTATCGTCCCGAACGGTCGTGATCGTCCCATGTCTGGCTCACCATCTGCAGAGGCACTGCAAGACCGACGACGCATGCAAGCGCGGTAGTACCGACTGTGACGGCTTTCGAAGGCTCTTTCTTCTTGCCGTCGCGACCTTTGCCGGCGAGAAGATTGCGGAGCATGATACCGATGGCCGGTACTCCGAAGCCGATCCACATGGCGAATGCATAGAACGAGCCGGCGAAAGCATAATCGCGCTCACGCGGCTGTCCCGGTGTCTGATTCAGATAAAGCACGATAGCGATACCCGTCATGAAGAAGAGGAAGAAAACAATCCAGAACTGCTGGATGCCGCGCATCGGATTGGTGCGGTGGTTGTAGAGAGCCTGATACAACAGTCCGATAAGACCCAGAATAAGCGGAAGCATATAGAATACGTTGTGGCCCTTGTTGCCTTTACCGTATTCATCCGGAAGTGCCGACTGATCACCGAGTCGGGCGTTGTCAATAGCGGGAATACCCGATATCCAGTTGCCCAGATGCGGCTCGCCGTTGCCCTGTATATCATTCTGGCGTCCGGCGAAGTTCCACATGAAGTAACGCCAGTACATATGATTCAGCTGGTAGTTGACGAAATACCGGAGATTGACGTCGAATCCGGGCCTCCATACCGGCGTCTGCATTACCATTTCACCCGTAGCAGCATCCACATTGGTAGTTATCGGTGTAAGATGGTTGAGATACGGCATTAGTTCATACTTAGGCGCATACCCCTGCTTCGCCCATTTGGCTCGGACCGCCGCCGGAATGGAATTGACGTCCGGAGTGGAATAGGCGCCCCAGCTCTTGTATCCGGCCACATGCGCTCCCGAGGGCTCGTTGCTGTATATGCGGGTAAAGAGCATGTTCAGATCCGGCACGGTCTTGTAGTCGGGCCGCTCCACTTCCTGAACATATTCGTCAGGCTGACCGGCAGAAGTTTTAACCACCTTCGTATAACTCTTCGATGGGTTATTGAACGGACCGTTGTTCTCGTCGCGGAGATAACCGTCGATGACGCGCACTCTCGGCCGCCCGTATTCATCAACCGGCACATAGAAATTGCCCGACCCTTCGGGATATTCCTGCTCCTCGAACGTCTCGGCGAATACCGGCCCATTGAAGAGAGGTCGGTCGCCGTACTGCTCGCGGTTGAGGTACGAGGCAAGGGAGAAAACATTGTCCGGTGCGTTCTGATTCATCGGGGTATTCGCGCTTGCGCGGATAAGAAGAAGCGCATAGGAGGAGTATCCGATGAAAATCACAAAGATACTTATCTCTATCAGGGCGAAAGCACGCGCCGGCACCTTCTTGCAGAAGCCGTATACATAGATGAACAGAGCCGCGATAATAAGCAGACCCAGCCATACCGAGTGGCCGATAAACGGCATTCCTGAGAAAGCTATGGCAAGGACGCACAGCAGTTTGGTCATGCCGCTGTCAGGCTTGGTGTAGAGCCCGCGGATTGCGAATATGAACAGCGCGGTCAGCACGATTGCGTATATAAGCACGCCCATGTTATACGACATGCCGAAGCCGTTCACGAAAAGCAGTTCGAACCACTGCGCTACCTGTACGAAACCAGGCACCAGTCCGTAGAGTATCGCTCCTACTATCACACAGGATATTGCCAGTGCGATAAGAGAGCCCTTGGCATTGACATCCTTGAACTTACGGTAATAATATATGAGTCCGAGAGCCGGGATGCACAGGAGGTTGAGCAGGTGTACCGCAATCGAGACTCCGATAACGTACGCTATCAATATAAGATAACGGTCGGAATGAGGCTCGTCCGCACGATTTTCCCACTTGAACATCAGCCATACCACAAGAGCCGTACAGAACGACGAGAAAGCGTAGACTTCGCCTTCTACTGCCGAGAACCAGAACGTATCGCTCCAGGTATATGCAAGTGCGCCGCAGATACCGCCCCCCATGATGAGAGCCATTTTCCAGCCCTCGATCGTTGTGGCGTTATCGCTCACTATCAGCCGCTTGATGAGATGCGTCACCGACCAGAAGAGCAGCAGGATTGTCGCTGCGCTCAGCAGGGCCGACATAGAGTTGACAGCTAATGCCGCAGTCTGCATCGATCCGCCGAAAAGGGTGATGAAGAAGCGGGCGGCAAGCATGAAAATAGGGTTGCCCGGCGGGTGACCCACTTCGAGTTTCGCTCCCTGAAGAATAAATTCTGGACAATCCCAGAATGACGCCGTCGGCTCCACAGTGAGCAGGTATGTCACCGCGGCTATGAGAAAACATAGCCAGCCAATGGTGTTGTTGATGATATTGTAGCGTTTCATATTCGTGATGGATTAGCGCCTCAGGCGCTTTCAAACCGCAAAGATAAGAATTTTTATCGAATCAGGACGTCATATGATGACTACTTCAACTGGCTTTCCCGTTTTTTTGCTTAATTTTGCATAATTCTTCCATTTCTCAAAATAAATGCTGCCGATTACAGTTTTCACTCCCACTTATAACCGCGCATATATTCTGCCAAAGCTATATGAAAGTCTCGTGAATCAGACTTTCCACGATTTCGAATGGATAATAATCGACGATGGCTCCTCCGATGGCACTGGCCCCCTCGTCGAAGAATGGCTACAGGAGAAACGCGTGAATATCAGCTATCTCCGTGTGGAAAATGCCGGTAAATACCGCGCCATCAACCGCGGTGTCCGCATGGCCCGCGGCGAACTGTTCTTTATCGTCGACAGCGACGACCGCCTCATGCCGCAGTCACTGGAACGTGTGTGGGATTTATGGCTGCCGATACGGAATGATAAGAGTTTCTGCGGGCTCGCCGGTTCGCTTGCTTATCCCGACGGACGCCGTATTGGAGGCCCTTTCCCGGGACACCATCTGGACTGCTCGGCTCTTGACTTCAGGTATAAATATAAGGTGGAAGGCGATCTGGCAGAAGTAGTACGCACAGATATCATGCGCCGCTTCCCCTTCCCTGAGATAGTCGGAGAAAAATTCTGCGTTGAAAGTCTTGTCTGGAATCGCATCGCACAGCATTACCGCATGCGCTTCCTCGCCGAGCCCGTTTATGTCACCGAGTATCTCCCCGACGGCCTTTCTGCCAACATATTAAGACTGCGCTATCACTCTCCGCGACTGGCCATGATTGCCAATTCAGAGCTTTTCAATCTTCCGGTTCCGCTAAAAGAACGACTCCGGGCAGGATTCATATACTGGCGTGCTACAGCAGGAAAATATGCCCGGACCGACCGTATGCTCTCGCCACTTGCGCTGGTACTGTGGATTCCGGGACGCGTTATGTCGTTCTACGATACTTACCGCGTTAAAAAAGCAGAAAAAAAGCCCTCCCTCCGCTAATCCCATATTTTGCCGTTTGGAAAAAAATTCGTACCTTTGTAAGCTTAAAAGAAATCAGAAAAGAATACCAATGGCAGATAATCAAGAGGAATACAGCGCCAGTAATATTCAAGTCCTCGAAGGGCTTGAGGCCGTACGTAAGCGTCCGGCTATGTATATTGGCGATATATCCGAAAAAGGTCTTCACCACCTCGTTTATGAGGTGGTCGACAACTCTATCGACGAGGCCCTGGCCGGATATGCCAAGCAGATAAGTGTCACAATAAACGAAGACAACTCAATTACCGTTATCGACGATGGCCGCGGCATTCCCGTCGACATGCACGAGAAAGAGCACAAGAGCGCTCTTGAAGTGGTGCTAACAGTCCTCCACGCTGGTGGCAAATTCGATAAAGGCTCGTACAAGGTTTCAGGCGGCCTTCACGGCGTTGGCGTTTCATGCGTAAACGCACTTTCGACATATCTACGCGCCGAAGTGCACCGCAACGGCATGGCTTACATGCAGGAATACAGCTGCGGCAAGCCAACCTCCGAGCTCACAATTATCGGTGAAAGCGACCACACCGGCACAAGCATCACATTCAAGCCGGATGACAGCATCTTCACCACTACCGTCTACGACTACAGCACTCTCGCCAACCGTCTCCGCGACCTCGCATACCTCAACTCCGGCATCACCCTTTCGCTGACAGACAAGCGTCAGCTCGACGCCCAAGGCAATCCTCGAAAGGAAATCTTCTATTCGAAAGATGGCCTAAGGGAATTCGTGCAGTATATCGACGCAAACAAAGAGTCGCTCATCAACGACGTCATCGACCTCAACACAGAGCGTCAGGGCATTCCCGTGGAAGTGGCATTCACATATAATACCACATCCAACGAGAACATCTACAGCTTCGTCAACAACATCAACACCATCGAGGGTGGAACTCACCTCACAGGATTCCGACGCGGTCTCACGACTACCCTCAAAAAATATGCCGACGACAACCAGTTGCTGAAAAACGCAAAAGTCGAAATCGCAAGCGATGACTTCCGCGACGGCCTTACCGCAGTAATCTCGGTCAAGGTGATGGAACCTCAGTTCGAAGGCCAGACCAAGACTAAACTCGGCAATAGCGAAGTGGCCGGTGCCGTTTCGCAGGCTGTAAGCGAGGCTCTGGGCAATTACCTCGAGGAGCACCCTCAGGAAGCACGCATAATAGTCGACAAAGTGGTGCTCGCGGCCCGCGCCCGTCATGCAGCACTCGCCGCACGTCAGTCCGTCCTCCGAAAGACCCCGCTCGTCGGCGGAGGCCTTCCCGGCAAGCTCACCGACTGCTCCAGCCGAACCGCCGAAGACTGCGAGATATTCCTCGTCGAAGGTGACTCCGCAGGCGGTACTGCCAAGCAGGCCCGCGACCGCCGCTTCCAGGCTGTCCTCCCCCTACGTGGTAAGATTCTAAACGTCGAGAAAGCCCTCGAACACCGCGTATTCGACAATCAGGAAATCGCATCTCTGTTCCGCGCTCTGCGCGTCACTATCGGTACCGAAGACGACCCCAAGGCTCCGAACCTCTCGAAACTCGCATACCACAAAGTTATCATCATGACCGATGCCGATGTCGACGGTGCACACATCGCTACCCTCCTTATGACATTCTTCTTCCGCCGCATGCGCCCGCTGATCGAGAACGGCTACCTCTTCCTTGCTTCGCCCCCACTCTACAAGTGCAAGAACGGAAAGAACGAGGAATATTGCTGGAACGACATGCAGGTGCAGCAGTTCATGTCCAAATATCCCGGTAAGACCACCGTCCAGCGATACAAAGGTCTTGGCGAGATGAGCGACGAAGAACTTCGTGCTACCACAATGAGCCCCGAAGGCCGAATCCTCAAGCAGGTCAACATCAGCGACGCCGCCGAGGCCGACCGAATCTTCTCGATGCTTATGGGCGAAGATGTTGGTCCGCGACGCGACTTCATCGAAAGCAACGCCACATACGCCAATATCGACGCATAAACTCTTACAGCCGCGACGCGTTATACATAATATATTAATAGTGTATA
>CABRLF010000078.1 GCA_902471685.1 uncultured Porphyromonadaceae bacterium | reverse complement strand
GTTGAACTTGCGAAACTTAATTTATATATGATATCTCCTCCACATTCCAACCAACTTTTTATTGATGACAGACAATATCTCTCCTTCCCGACCAAAATTCGCAACGCGCTTCGGCGTCATAGCCACTACTGTAGGCTCGGCTGTCGGCCTGGGCAATATCTGGCGCTTTCCCTATGAGGCAGGCGAAAACGGCGGCGGCGCCTTCCTGTTACTCTATATCATTTTCGTAGCCGTCATAGGCGTGCCGGTAGTGTGCGCCGAGTTTTTGATGGGTCGTTCGTCGAGGCTCAATATCTTTGGGGCTTTCCGTTCGCTGGCGCCACGGAGTGGCAAGGCATGGGTTGCCGTAGGATGCATGGGTATATGTGCATCGGTGATGATTTTGGCGTTTTACTCTGTTGTGGCCGGCTGGACACTTGAATATCTCTACGAGTCTATAGCCGGTAAGATCAATGACATGGGCGGCATGACGCGCCACACGGTCTTCGACAGCTTTACGGCGGGCTGGGGTTGCGTGGCATGGACTATAGTCGTACTCGTCATCAACGCACTGGTGCTCCTCGGTGGCGTTCGAAAAGGCATAGAGCGTGTGAGCAACGTACTGATGCCGATACTATTTGTCATACTCATTGTACTGTGTGTCAACTCCTTGCTTTTGCCTGGCGCCGTAGAGGGCCTACGCTTCCTCTTTGCTCCTGACTTCAGTGCCATTGACAGCGACGTAGCTATCAACGCCTTGGGACAGGCGTTCTTCTCTCTCTCGCTCGGTGTTGGCACCATGATGATTTATGGCAGCTACTTCGACGAGCGCGTGCCAATCGTGCGAAGCGCCGTAACAACTGCCTCGTGCGACACACTTGTGGCGATCTTGGCCGGCATCATCATCTTCCCGGCGGTCTTCTCGTTCGGTGGCACCCCCGAAGCCGGGCCGAGACTCGTTTTCGAGGTCCTGCCGGATATTTTCGCCAAGATGCCCATGGGCGACCTGTGGGCCTCGGCATTTTTCCTCTTGTTGGCATTGGCCTCTATCACTTCGACGATATCAATGAGCGAGATCTGCGTGGCCTTCCTGTGCGAACAATGGGGTATGCGTCGTCCTGTGGCCGTAGCTGTCAATGCTTTGGTGGCCATTGGATTAGGTGCGCTGTGCGCCTTGTCGTTCGGCCCCCTGGCACATATAAAACTTTTCGACATGACGGTCTTCGACCTCTTCGACTACGTGACCAGCAATATCCTCATGCCCTTGAGCGGCATGTTCATAGCCATCTTCGTTGGCTGGGTACTCCGACGGAGCATCGTCGACCGCGAACTGGCGCCGGCTACCCGGCTTGTTGTCAACACCATAGTCTTCTGCCTCCGCTATATCGCCCCAGCCGCCATCGCCCTGATATTTATCAACGGTCTGGGATAGAGGGTATATGGATTCGACACCCGGATTCAGTGTAACTACCCTCCTCTATTCCAGAAGATCCGGCCGGAGACGGCGCGTGCGTTCCAGTGCCTGTTCGTGGCGCCACTCGTCGATTTTAGCCTGATGGCCCGAGAGAAGAATCGAAGGCACATCCCAGCCGTTGTAGCTGGCTGGCCGGGTATAGACGGGACATTCCAGCAGATTGTCCTGAAAAGAATCAGTGAGCGCACTCTGCTCGTCGCCAATAGCTCCCGGGATGAGGCGCACGATAGCATCGGAAATAATTATGGCCGGAATCTCTCCGCCGGTGAGCACATAGTCGCCTACGGAAATTTCTTTGGTTATAAGATGCTCGCGGATACGGTAGTCAATGCCTTTGTAGTGACCGCATAGAATAATGATATTATTCAGCAGCGACATGGAGTTGGCCATACGCTGATTGAAAACTTCACCGTCCGGAGCAGTGAAAATCACTTCGTCGTAATCCCGCTCGGCTTTCAACGCCGATATACAACGGTCGACAGGCTCTATCTGAATCACCATACCGGCATCTCCGCCAAAGGGGTAATCATCCACCTTTCGGTAGCGATTTGTAGTATAGTCGCGTAGATTGTGGACGGCAATGTCGACAAGACCCTTGTCGCGGGCACGTTTGATGATTGAGCAGTTCAGCGGCGACTCAAGCATCTCTGGAAGGACCGTGATTATATCGATACGCATTGTCAGGGCGTTTTTTGTTTTTTTAATCTGTTTATCTCGGAAGTTTTTTGTACTTTCGCAGTGCAAAGTTACGCATTTTTTCGCACGGGCGAAAGCGTGACAGAAACGTTAAACATTTTGGCCCGTCGGATGGTTAATAATTATTGGTATCTTGCGAACTAACACGACACAATGAAAGCTATTTATCTTTTCATAATCATATTGCTTGGTCTTGCGGCCTATGCCTGCGGGAACGACGAAGCGACAGCTCAATACGATTCGGAAACATGCGAGGCCCTCGCCGTAAAGGTTGAGCGCCGGGAAGCTATCTCTCAGGAAGAGTATTGCGAAATGATAGGCCAGAACGAAGCTATCCTGCGCTACCTCATAGAGAAAAGCCGCGAGATAGCCGAAGAGCCGTCCGAAAACCGGAACGATTCATGGCGCACTCTGCTTGCCGATCCGGAATACATGGAACGGTTCAGCTACATGTTCACCCTCGGGTCGGCACTCTATCAGGCCGACGCTGACGGAAAACTTGACGAGGCAAACAAAAAGCGATACGACGCCCTGGACAAGTACAACCGCGAGCTTGCCGAATACTCAGAGCGCAACTGACCTCCGCGGTGGATCCCAAACAATTTGCAGCAGAGGTGCTCACTGCCCTCCCTTACCGTGCCAACGACCAACAGGTGCAGGTCGTTGCCGCTTTGTCGCGTTTCTGTATGCCCGACAGCCGCCCGGAATCGGTATTTATCCTCAATGGCTATGCCGGCACAGGCAAGACGTCGCTTACAGGCGCTCTGGTGCGGACCCTCGAGCAATATAAGCGGCCGGTGATGCTGCTTGCACCTACTGGACGAGCTGCAAAAGTTTTCAGTTCCAACGCCGGCGGACACCCTGCTTTCACGATCCACCGCAAGATATACCGTCACAACCCCTTCGCTACTCCGGGAGCGTATGCTCCCCCGATGCCGGCCGACAACAAGCTCAACAATTCCATCTTTATCGTCGACGAGGCCTCGATGATCGGCGGTAAAGGCGAAGATGCACCAAGTCTGCTTGAAGATCTCATAACCTATGTCTACAGCGGCGACAACTGCCGTCTGATTCTTATCGGCGACACAGCCCAGTTGCCGCCCGTCGGTTCGGAGACTTCTCCGGCCATGAATCCGGAAGTCCTACGGCGCTACGGGCTGAAAGTAACCCGGGCCACGATGACCGAGACAGCCCGTCAGGCAGCGGATTCGGGAATCCTGTTCAATGCCACCCGTCTGCGCCGCACCATGGCGAAGATCGCATCATTGCCGCAGGGACAGCCTATGCCGGTACCGAAACTGCGCACAGCCGGTTTCTCGGATGTTACGGTTGTCAGCGGCGAAGACCTGCCGGAACTCATATCCACAGCATATTCCACCGGAGAAAGAAAAATAGCCGATACCATTCTTATTACGCGCAGCAACCGCCGGGCAGCCGAATATAACGCGGCCATACGGTCCGATGTGCTTTACCGCGAGGAAGAGCTTACCCAGGGCGATCTACTTATCGTGGCACGCAATCACTATTTCACCCGGAAAGTACCGGGCATAGATTTTGTGGCTAACGGAGATATTCTCTCAGTGAGCCGGGTCTATGGCTCCGAAGTTCGCTACGGACTGCGTTTTGCCGACGTTCAGCTTACTCTCACTGCCGACCCCGATGAGGAATCGGCCCCGTCGTTCGATGCCAAGATTATGCTCGACACTCTTTCCGACCCGAATGCCACCATGTCGCAGGAAATGTGGAATCATCTGTATTACAGTGTGATCGGTGATGACGAGCGCTATGGCGACATGTCGGTCGACCAGCGGCTTCAGGCACTTCGTACAGATCCCTACTGGACATCATTGCAAGTGAAGTATGCCTATGCCGTGACATGCCACAAGGCGCAGGGCGGCCAGTGGGAAAATGTCTTCGTAGATCTTGCATATATACCGGACGATGCCCTCGGGCCACAACTGTACCGGTGGTTCTATACCGCCGTAACCCGTGCCCGAAAGCATCTGTATCTCATTGCGCCACCCGAGGCGCTGCTTGAAGAATCTAAGGCAGAAGAGTGATTTTTGCCCTGTTTTCGGGTGGCCAGTCGAGCGGATTCTGCGGAAAAATATTCACACCGGCTGAATCGCGAAGCATCACTGTCTGCCATCCGCGCAAATTGGGCAGCAGGAAATCCTTGCGGAGATTGTCGCCGACATATACGCGCCATCTATAGCCGCGCTCGCGGCATAAGGCTTCGGCTGCCGTCCACGGAAGGGCGGTAGTCTTGTCTCCGCCGACACCCTCACTGATGAAAATACCTTCCTGCGAGACAATTTCCTCGAGACCGAGCGCTCTGATTTTGGCACCTTGCGTAAGGACAGTCCCGTCGGAAATAATTCCGATGAACGTACCGGCTTTCTTCAGCCTCCCAAGAAACTCCACCGCCCAGTCGTCCAGCCTTATTTCAGGCCAGTGACGGCGATAGATATCCACGCAACTATCGATAGAAATGCTTTCGGCGCCCGGTAATCCTCGCTGTGCTTCGATAGAGGCTTCAAATCCACGAGGACGTTCCCGAGCCATGATTTCTGCGAGAACATCAGGGTCAGCTCCCGTAATGTCGCTCATATAGCGTGCCACGGCCCGGTAGGCGGACGCAACGAAAGTATGCTCCTTATAGAGCGTATCATCGAGATCAAAGAACCACGCGGTGTCAGTGCACATAATTCTCAAGGAAATATCGGCAGAGCGCGTTCGAGGTGGATCCGGGCGTCTGATGAACCTGTTTAATAGCTTCCGAGGCAGTATACCACTGAGCGGCATCGACTTCCGACGAAAGACGCAACGGCTCACGCTCCACTTCTGCGATGAATCCGAGCATAAGAAGTCCTTTCCTGGCAAACCAGTATGAGCGGACGAAGTCGAGTGTTTTCACCGTCAGTCCCGTCTCTTCATGGATTTCGCGGCACGCACAGTCCTCAGCAGTTTCTCCCGGAGTCATATAGCCGCTCACAAGGTTGCCGTATTGAGTCGATATATAAGCCTGACGCTGCACGAGCACATTACCGCATCCGTCGTGAACAAGGGCAATGATACATGTGGAGAACATATCGAACCAGGGCTTGGCGCAGACATCGCACCAGGGAACATCCTTGTCATCGCCCAGATCGCGTGGCTTAAGAAGAGCCCCGCAGTCGGGGCAGTATTTGAATCGCATGACTATTTCAGTTTTATGATGCGAAATTACAAAAAATCAGTGAAAAGAAGTGAGGCAATAAACTGATGTTTTTACCGTTATCTTCTTAGTATGAAATTTCTCCTTAGAACAATTCTTTTTCTGATAATATGTCTTCCTCTGTCAGGATGCATTGAGGATGACTTCACTACGTCGCCCTCGGACCGGCCTGTATTCTCTGTCGACACTCTTAAACTCGGCGAGGTATTTACCGGCGAAGTGACACCCACTTTCCGCTTTACGGTACGCAATCCTCACACCAAGTCGCTCAATATAAGTTCGGTATCGGTATCCGGCCCTGACGCCGGATATCTGCATATCAATGTCGACGGAATCTCCGGGACTTCGTTCTCCAATGTGGAAATACGCGGTAAAGATTCGATTTTCGTCTTTGTGGAAGCAAAAATTCCCGAGGGTTCGGAGCTCCGCACGCCGTGTGCCGCTTCCATAGACTTTATGGCAAACGGAGCTACTTCCAGTCTGCCGGTGAGAGCGGACGGAGTCAATGCCATCAGACTCAGAGCCGAGACATTTATTTCAGACACTCGTCTTGACTCGCCGAAGCCATTCATAATATATGATTCCCTCGTTGTCGCACACGGCGTCAGGCTCACTCTTGATGCCGGCACCAGACTGTGTTTTCACGACGGCGCTTCGCTCGTGGTCAGAGGATCGCTTTCTTCATGCGGCACACCGGAAAAGCCTGTAGTGATGGGAGGCGACCGCACGGGAAATGTCGTGGCCGATATTTCTTTCGACATTATGTCGCGCCAGTGGAACGGGGTAGTGTTCACTCCCGGTTCCAAAGATAATAGTCTGACAAACACCGTCATAAAGAATACTGTCAGCGGGGTGAGGGCAGAGGAGAGCACACTTATGTTGACCAACAGCCGCCTCACCAATTCCGGAGGCCTCGTTTTTGAAGCGATACGCTCTTCGGTCGATGCTGCCGGATGCGAGTTCTCCGAAGGTGCAGACGGTCTTGTCTCGCTTGACGGGGGAAGCGCGACTTTCGCCCAGTGTACCTTCTCGAACAACTATCTTTTCACCGCCATAAGCGGCGCAGCCATACAACTCGGAGAGGACAGCCGTGAAGTTATCACTCCGGAAGCCGTTTTCAGCAACTCCATTATCTATGGCATCGGGGCCGATCTGTCGCATGGCGATCTCACAGGGTCAAATGTGTTTTTCCGTAATTGTCTTTTCAAGAGCGAAGGCAAAGATGATGACAATTTCATAGCATGCCTCTGGAATGCCGATCCGCTTTTCCATACTGTCCGCAACGAATATATTTTCGACTACCGTCTGCGCGACAATTCTCCGGCCATAGGGGCCGGTGATGCAGCATTGAATCCAGCAAGGGCTGCTACGGATTTCTATGGTTTGCCACGCGGAAACCGCCCCGATCTGGGCGCATATGCTTACGTGTCGGAATAGAAAATTGTGAAAAATGTCTTATGCGACTGAAAAAAAAGAATCGCAGAATTGTTTCTATTTGAAAAAACATTAAATTTGCGATAGAAAACCCTTAAAATCGATTCATACTATGATCAGTCCGTTAGCATATGTCGATCCGGCCGCCAAAATCGGCGCCGATGTCTCTATCTATCCTTTCGCGTATATTGATGCCGATACCGTTATCGGCGACGGCTGTGTAATTCTGCCGTATGCTTCTGTCATGCGCGGCACAACACTCGGAAAGAAAGTCAAAGTATATCAGGGTGCTATTGTGGGGGCCGACCCGCAGGATTTCCGCTGGAAAGGCGGCAAATCGTTCTGTTTCGTCGGAGACAATACCGTTATCCGCGAGCACGTCATCATCAACCGTGGCATTAGCGAAGAAGGCGGCACAAGTATTGGAGCAGACTGCTTCATCTTCGGCGACGCCCACATTGGTCACGATACCCATATCGCCGACAAATGTGTTGTCGGCAATTCGACCAATGTCGCAGGCGGTGTGAACATAGATACCGGCTCAATCCTTTCGTCTTCGGTGGTGCTCCACGAGAACTGCAATGTAGGCAAATTTGTTCTTGTAAAAGGCGGTACTCGAATCAGTTCCAATATCCCGCCGTTCACCATCATGGCGCACAATCCCGTAACCTACTACGGCGTGAACGCTTACGTGATGCGGAAGCATGCCGGATACACCGACAAAGACATCGACGATGTAGCGAAGGCCTACCGTCATATCTATCAGTGCTCGACTTCCATATTCAATGCTCTCAGACGCATCGAGACTGATATTGACGACACTCCCGCACGCGCCGATATTCTGAAATTCGTGCACGAGAATGACATGAAAATCGCGGGTGACCGGTTCGATATGGACTGAGCGCATACCGCAGCCTTATAACCTTTATAGGTCCGCAAGCCGGACATTACGACATGATAATCCACAACTTTGCCCAACAGCCCTCCCTCGTGAGCCAGTACATGGCCGAGATGAGAGATACACGTGTGCAGACCGACCGCCTGCGTTTCCGCCGCAACCTTGAGCGGCTCGGAGAGATTTTCGCATATGAGATAAGCAAGGATCTGCACTATCGCAAGGAAAATGTGCCTACTCCGCTCGGCGTAGATGCCGTGTGCGATGTGATCGACGAAGATATTGTTCTTGCCACCATCTTCCGCGCCGGAGTTCCTTTCCATCAGGGTTTCCTCCGATATATGGATAATGCCGAGAACGCTTTTGTATCGGCATACCGCAAGTATAAGGAAAAAGAAAATTTCGACGTCTGCATCGAGTATCTCGCGTCGCCCCGACTCGACGGCAAGACACTGATCATATGCGATCCAATGCTTGCAACCGGCGCATCGATGGAGCTGAGCTACCGCGCCCTTCTCACCAAAGGAACTCCTTCAAAAGTGCATATAGCATCCGTTATCGCTTCGCAGAAAGCAGTCGATTATATGGCCGCCGTACTCCCTGAGAACGCCGAATTGTGGGTAGGAGTCATAGACCCTGAAATCAACTCTCACAGCTATATAGTGCCCGGACTCGGAGATGCCGGAGATCTGGCTTACGGAACAAAGGAATAAACCTATTCGATAGCCGGGCCCTGGTGTCCGGCTAATTTTTTGAACTGCCATATAATAAGTATGGCAGTTATTATTGTGGCTATCGCATCCGACATAGGGAAGGACATCCACACCCCGTCAAGGCCGAAGAACCGCGGCATGAATATGAGCAGCGGTATCATGAATATGACTTGCCTGAGCAGGCTCACTATGATGGATTCGGTGACGTTGCCTATGCTCTGAAAGAACGCTGTGGATATGACCTGAAAGCCGACAACAGGGAATACCAACAGACAGGTACTGAGAGCCCGCACGGTGCATTGTATCAATTCCGGATCGTTGGAGAATATACGTCCGACCGAGGCTGGGAAGAGCAGACCGTACAAAGCGCCGAAACCTGTGATTGCAGAAGCGGAAATGACCGCAAGCCAGTAGGTACGGCGGAGTCGGTCGAGGCGTCCGGCGCCGTAATTGTATCCCACAAGAGGCTGCATGCCCTGACAGATTCCTATCACTATCGTCACCAGAATGGATGTGAACGTCACCATGACACCTGCAGCGGCGATATCGCGGTCTGTACCGTAGGTGATAAGGGCACGGTTGGCGAGCGCATTGACGGCGCATCCGGCGGCATTGACGAGCGCAGGTGCGGACCCAATGGATATGATAGCCCAGATTACGGACCATTTCAGGCCGAAAGTGCCGCGACGGATCGGCAGCGTGACATCACGGCGCAGAAAATGAGCCATGACGAACGCTGCCGAGACTGCCATGGCGATATCTGTGGCTAAAGCCGCACCGGCGATACCCCAGTCGAGAACGATGATGAATATCGGATCGAGCACCACGTTTACCACGGCGCCTATGATCATCGTCATCATGGCTTTGCGCGGATAGCCGGAGGCGCGCATTACATTGTTGAAACTGTAGGCGATATTGGTAAGAATCAGACCCGGCAGCAGAACAAGCATATAGGAGCGTGCGTAGGGCAATGTAGCGTCGCTCGCGCCGAAAAGGTAGAGGAGGGGATTCATATAGACGGCGAAGAGAGCGATGTATACAACGCCGTTTACTATGGTCAGGGTAAATGCATTGCCCAGCAGCACTTCCGCCTCATTGTTGCGCCTGGCACCTAATACGATGGATATGCGCGAGGAGGCACCGACACCGATAAGCACACCGACAGCTGTGGCGAGATTCATGATCGGGAAAGTGACTGCAAGACCGGCGATTGCGTCCGGACCTACACACTGACCGATAAATATGCGGTCGACAACGTTGTATAATGCCATCACGAGCATGCCTACCACTGCGGGAAGGCTGTATTCCCATAGCAGTCGCCCTACAGGTCGGCTGGACAGTTCCTCAAGCTTGTTGTTCATAATTCAAAAAAAGGACTTCCTGCGCCAGTGACGCGAAAGTCCCTTTACAGTGTTATGGCTGGAATAAAAACTCTTATTTTGCCTGTGCCTGAGCGGCTGCGCGCTCATAGTACTTCTTTATGTCGGTACGGGTCTCCATAGAATAGGAGGGGTATTCGTCGACAATAGTCTTGTAGCATTCGGCTTCCTTGGCGTAATCTTCCTGAGCACGATAGATGTTTGCTTCCTTAACCAGAAGCATAGGCACGATTTCAGGATTGTCGTTGGCTTTGGATATTGCTTTCTTGTAGCAGTCGAGAGCTTCGGAAAGATTGTCGAGGTTGGCATAGCAGTCGCCCTTGAGAGAGTAAACACCTGCAGCTGCAATTTCGTCATCGAGATCGGCTTTGTCGAGGCACTTGATCGCATCCTCGTATTTACCGGCCTCGTAGTACATTACGGCGAGTTGTGCGGCAGCTCGGTGACCGCTCTTGTAGCCGGCATTGGCTGCCTGAGTATAGAGGAGTGCTGCGATGGAATCGTTGGATGCTGCGTCGGCCTGTGCTACGAGCTCGTCGGCACGGCGGCTGCCGGCCTGGGCTACGAGGAGCCAGATCAGAACGCCGATGATGATGACAAATGCACCGACTGAACACCAGAGGATAGCTTTTTTATTGGCGCGTGCCTTCGCGATGATGTCTTCGCTTACTTCTACCTGTTCGGGGGTAGGATTGTTTTTTTCCATTGATATTTTTGGTTTTCGTTTATCAGAAGAATGAATGCTGAAGATGCCGGTGAACGGTCTATAGCCCCTCTGCGGCATTCGCGACTGCAAAAATAGTGTAAATTTCGGTAACAGCGAAATTTTAAAGACTTATTTTTTCTCTTTTAGGCTATAAATCATTAATTTTGCATATTAAAAGCCCCATAATGAAAGATATCGAACTTCTAACGACAATCCAGGCTAAAGAATACAACGAGCTCGACCCCCTGGAGCGCGAGCTTGTCGAACGGGCAAAGGAAGCGCTCAAAGGCAGCTATGCTCCTTACAGCCATTTCAAAGTAGGAGCTGCAATAAGACTCGACAACGGCGAGATCATAACAGGAGCAAACCAGGAGAATGTGGCGTTTCCTTCCGGAACGTGTGCAGAACGCTCAGCTGCATTCTATGCCGGCGCCAATTATCCTGATTCTGGCTTCGATATGATGGCTATCGCATCAGTCGGCCCCGACGGACTTGTCCCTATGCAGCCCACTCCGCCGTGCGGCGCATGCCGTCAGGCGCTATTGGAATACGAGATGAGGGCAGGGCACAACGTTCCTGTTCTTCTGGCCGGTCGTGACTGCGTGTATCGGGTTCCGTCTATAAAATCTCTTCTTCCCCTTTCATTTACCGAATTTTAAAATACATCAATATCACTGTAATACCCATGGATTTTATTGAAGAACTTACATGGCGCGGCATGGTGCATAGCATGATGCCCGGCACAGACGAACAGCTCCGCAAGGAGATGACCACCGCCTATCTCGGCATCGACCCCACCGCCGATAGCCTCCATATAGGACACCTCTGCGGAGTGATGATGCTCCGCCATTTCCAGCGCTGCGGCCACAAGCCCATCGCCCTCATCGGCGGCGCCACCGGCATGATCGGGGACCCCTCCGGCAAATCGGCTGAACGTAACCTTCTCGACGAGGACACCCTACGCCACAATCAGGAAGCAATCAAGAAGCAGCTCTCCAAATTCCTCGACTTCGACTCCGATGCCCCCAACCACGCCGAAATGGTGAACAACTACGACTGGATGAAGGGCTACGGATTCCTCGACTTCGCACGCGAGATCGGCAAGCACATCACCGTGAACTATATGATGGCCAAAGAAAGCGTCCAGAAGCGCCTCAACGGCGAGGCCCGCGACGGTCTCAGCTTCACCGAATTCACCTACCAGCTTCTTCAGGGCTACGATTTCCTCCATCTCTATCAGGAAAAAGGATGCCGTCTGCAGCTCGGCGGTTCCGATCAGTGGGGCAATATCACCACCGGTACGGAACTCATACGCCGCAAGCTCGGCGGCGAAGCTTATGCTCTGACATGTCCCCTGATCACCAAGGCCGACGGCGGCAAGTTCGGCAAGACCGAGAGCGGCAACGTATGGCTCGACCCCGCCCGCACATCGCCCTATAAATTCTATCAGTTCTGGCTCAATGTCAGCGACGATGATGCTGCCAAGTACATCAAGATTTTCACCGGTCTTCCCAAAGAGGAAATCGACGCCCTCATCGCCGAGCAGGCTGCCGATCCCGGTCAGCGTCCCCTCCAGAAGCGTCTGGCAAAGGAAGTGACTACCATGGTGCACAGCGCTGAAGACTATGAGGCTGCTGTCGAGGCTTCGAATATTCTCTTCAGCAATCACGCTGCCGAGACTCTTCACCATATCGACGAAAAGACTCTTCTCGACGTCTTCGAAGGCGTGCCCACCTATACCGTCGACCGCGCCGACATCGAGGCCGGAATCCGTCTCGGCGACCTCCTCACCGACAAAGCACCCTTCTTCCCTTCCAAAGCCGAATACCGCAAGATGGTACAGGGCAACGGTTTCTCCGTCAATAAAGAGAAAGTCACCGACCCGCAGGCCGCAGCATCCACCGACATGCTCCTCAACGACCGTTATAAGATCGGAAGAGCGGTTCAG
>CABRLF010000077.1 GCA_902471685.1 uncultured Porphyromonadaceae bacterium | reverse complement strand
CGATCTCGCGGCGTCAGGCTCCGCGTTTTGTTTGGGTGATTGTATGAAGACTAAAAGTGAAAGCAGAGTTGAAGGCACCGGCAGCGAGCGCCGGTATCTTCGCTACTGATTTTATACTCTTCTGCGCTTGGGAGGACGGCAACCGTTGTGGGGCAGCGGAGTTACGTCGATAATCTCTGTAACCTTGATGCCTGCACCGTCGATAGTGCGGACAGCGGATTCACGACCGTTACCCGGGCCTTTGAGGTATGCCTTCACTTTGCGGAGACCGAGATCGTAGGCTATCTTGGCACAGTCCTGTGCTGCCATCTGGGCGGCATAGGGAGTGTTCTTCTTAGAGCCACGGAAGCCCATCTTGCCGGCGCTGGACCAGCTGATGACCTGACCTTCACTGTTGGCAAGGCAAACGATGATGTTGTTGAAAGACGAATGAACGTGAAGCTGGCCTTCTGCGCCGACTTTGACGTTTCTCTTCTTAGCTGCGACTGTTTTTTTTGCCATGTTGATTCTTTATTTAGTAGCTTTCTTCTTGTTAGCAACGGTTTTCTTGCGGCCCTTGCGGGTGCGTGCGTTGTTCTTGGTGCTCTGGCCACGGACAGGGAGGCCGTTGCGGTGACGGACGCCGCGGTAGCAGCCGATATCCATCAGGCGCTTGATGTTGAGCTGGATTTCGCTGCGGAGGTCGCCTTCAACCTTGTAGTCGGTACCGATTACTTCACGTACCTTTGCGGCCTGGTCGTCGGTCCAGTCCTGTACCTTTGTGTTGAGGTCGACGCCTGCCTTGTTGAGGATGGCTTTGGCGGCGCTCCGGCCGATGCCGAAGATATATGTCAAGGCGATTTCACCTCTTTTGTTCTGAGGGAGGTCAACTCCCACTATACGTACTGCCATATTTATGTGTCAGCTTTATTATTTATTCAAAAATAATAGAATTATCCTTGACGTTGTTTGTACTTAGGGTTCTTTTTGTTGATGACGTAGAGACGTCCTTTGCGACGGACGATCTTGCTGTCGGGGGTGCGTTTCTTGACGGAAGCTCTTACTTTCATATCTTTTAGTTTTATATTTTATTTATAGCGGAAAGCAATACGTCCTTTGGATAGGTCGTAGGGCGACATCTCGACGCGCACTTTGTCGCCGGGGAGGATCTTGATGTAGTGCATCCTCATCTTGCCGGATATGTGCGCTGTGATTTCATGCCCGTTTTCGAGCTCGACGCGGAACATTGCATTGCTCAGCGCCTCGACGATAGTCCCGTCCTGTTCGATTGCTGATTGTTTTGCCATATATGGTAAGTTACTTAAATTTATCTTTGATTTCCTGCGGTATGTAATCGAAGGTGGTGAGCACTTCGCGCCGTCCGCCGGTGAAAGCCAGGGTATGCTCGTAGTGAGCCGACGGCTTGCCGTCGCGGGTGCGGCAGTCCCAGCCGTTGCGGTCGATGACGATATTGCGGCTGCCCATGTTGATCATGGGCTCGATGCAGATGCACATGCCGTCCTGAAGACGGGCGCCGATTCCGCGGCGGCCGTAGTTGGGCACTTCGGGCGATTCGTGCATGCGGCGTCCGATGCCGTGGCCGCACATTTCGCGGACCACCGAGTAGTTGCGTTTCTCGCAGTAGGTCTGTATCGCATTGGCGATGTCGCCTATGCGGGCGCCGGGTTTTGCGGCTTCGATTCCGACGTAGAGCGATTCGAGTGTGGTGCGGCAAAGCGCTTTCTTCTCTTCGGAAATGGTTCCCACAGCGAAGGTAAAGCAGCTGTCGCCCATAAACCCGTCTTTTTCCACCACGGTGTCGATGCCGACGATATCGCCGTCCATCAGCACGCGGTCGGAGGGGAATCCGTGAACTACGGTTTCGTTTACTTCAATGCACAGGGTACCGGGGAATCCTTCGTATCCGAGGCAGGCGGGCTTGCCCCCATTGTCCAGGATGAACTCCCGGGCAATGGTGTCAAGTCGCTTAGTGGTTACGCCGGGTTCGATCCAGCGTGCGACTTCGCCGAGTGTCTGGGACACCAGCGTTGTGGCGGCACGCATCGTTTCGATTTCTTCCGGTGTTTTGAGATAAATCATTTAAAGTAATTCAAGATGGTTGTGGGGCTCAATATGCCTGGCCGGTGGTGCGGCCTTTTATTTTGCCTTCTTTCATCAGACCGTCGTAGTGGTGCATCATCAGGTGCGATTCAATCTGCTGAAGAGTGTCGAGGACAACGCCTACCATAATCAGAAGCGATGTTCCGCCGAAGAACTGCGCGAAATTCTGGCTGATGCCGAAGAAACGTGCAAAAGCGGGGAGGATTGCCACGATACCAAGGAAGATAGAACCGGGAAGGGTGATACGCGACATGATCGCGTCGAGGTATTCGGCCGTTTTCTTGCCGGGCTTGACACCGGGGATAAAGCCGTTGTTGCGCTTCATGTCCTCTGCCATCTGGGTGGGGCGCACTGTGATGGCGGTGTAGAAATAAGTGAACGCTACGATGAGGATGAAGAACACAGCGTTATACCAGAAGCTGTTGATGTCGCTGAAGGCACCCATGAAGCCGCCGTCGCCGCCGCGGAAGCCGGAGATCGCCAGAGGGACGAACATGATGGCCTGCGCGAAGATGATGGGCATCACACCTGCTGCATTCACCTTCAGAGGGATGTACTGGCGTGCGCCTCCGTACTGGCGGTTACCTACAATGCGCTTGGCATACTGTACGGGCACCTTGCGTGTGCCCTGCACGAGCAGGATAGCGCCGACGGTAACGGCAAAGAGAAGCACGATTTCCACAATGAACATCACCAGACCGCCCTGGCTGCCGGAGGCGCCGGGAAGACGGCTGACGAATTCATAGTAGAGGGCTCCCGGGAGACGTGCGATGATACCTACAAGGATGATGAAAGAGATACCGTTGCCCACGCCACGGTCGGTGATACGCTCGCCGAGCCACATGATGAACATGGCGCCTGCGGTGAGGATGATCGTGAGGTAGATGACGGTCCAGAAACCAAGCTGGAGAGTGCTTCCGTTAGCTGCCCCGTTGACCTGCACCTGAAGGTTGATCAGGTAGGCGGGAGCCTGGATGAAGAGAATCAGCACTGTGAGGTAGCGGGTGTACTGGTTGAGTTTCTGACGGCCGCTCTCTCCCTCGCGCTGCATCTTCTGGAAGGAGGGCAGGATCATGCCGCAGAGCTGGATAACGATCGACGCGGTGATATAGGGCATGATACCCAGGGCGAAGATCGAAGCCTGCGAGAAGGCACCTCCGGAGAACATATCCAGAAGCTGCATCAGACCGCTCTTGTTAGTGAAACTTGCAAGAGCGTCGATGTCGGAGGGAGAGATGCCGGGGAGCACCACATAGCATCCCAGACGGTAGATGAATACCAGCAGGAATGTTATGAGGAGTCTCTGGCGGAGCTCCTGGATAGTCCAGATGTTTTTAAGGGTTTCTATAAATCTCATGATTAAACGGTTTGGGCAGTTCCGCCTGCAGCCTCGATGGCGGCTTTGGCAGCCGCGGAGAATGCGTTGGCTTCAACAGTGAGGGGAGTGGTTACGGTGCCGACAGCGAGAACTTTCACAAGCTGTCCGCGGCGGAGATATCCGGCCTGACGGAGCTCTTCTACGCCGACTTTCTGAAGCTGGCGTGCTTCAGCCAGAGCAGCGATGAGGGAAAGATTGATAGCCTTGTATTCGACACGGTTGATATTCTTGAAGCCGAACTTGGGGACACGGCGCTGAAGGGGCATCTGGCCGCCTTCGAAACCGATTTTACGCTTATAGCCCGAGCGCGATTTGGCGCCCTTGTGACCGCGGGTAGATGTACCGCCCTTGCCGGAGCCCGGACCGCGACCGATGCGCTTTCCGCTCTTGACTGAGCCGGGTGCGGGAGTGAGATTGCTTAATTTCATGTCTGTCTGTTTTTAAGCGTTGGTCACTTCGACGAGGTGACGAACTTTGTTTACCATACCCATCACGCTGGGGGTGTCTTCTTTCACCACAGTGTGATTCATTTTCTTGAGGCCGAGCGCATCGAGTGTGCGCTTCTGCACGGCGGGGCAGTTGATGCGGCTCTTTATCTGTTTGATTTTGATCTGTGCCATTGTGAGTGCTGTTTTAGATTAGCCTTTGAAAACCTGTTCTACGGAGATACCGCGGTTCTGGGCCACGATGGCAGGCGAGCGCATTTCGTCGAGGGCTGCGATTGTAGCTTTGACGAGGTTGTGGGGGTTGGACGAACCCTTGCTCTTTGCCAGCACGTCGGTGATACCTACACTCTCGAGGACGGCACGCATAGCACCGCCGGCCTTGACACCGGTACCGTGGCTTGCGGGCTTGAGGATGATGCGGGATCCGCCGAACTTTGCAACCTGTTCGTGGGGGATCGTGCCTTTGTGAACGGGTACGCGGATGAGGTTCTTCTTTGCAGCTTCGACGCCCTTGGCGATAGCAGCCTGCACTTCGTTGGCCTTGCCGAGGCCCCAGCCTACGACACCGTCTTCATTACCTACCACTACGATAGCGGCGAAAGTGAAGGTACGGCCACCTTTGGTGACCTTGGTAACGCGGTTGATGGCTACCAGACGATCCTTGAGGTCGAGATCGCTGGTCGATTTTACTCTGTTGTTTCTTTTAGCCATAGTTTATCAGAATTTGAGGCCGGCGCTGCGTGCAGCATCAGCAAGGGATTTAACACGTCCGTGGAAGAGATAGCCGTTGCGGTCGAAAACCACGGTGGTGATACCGGCTTCGAGAGCCTTGGCAGCGATAGCTGCGCCGACGGCGGCAGCTATTTCGCACTTGGTAGCCTTCTGTTCGAGGCCTTTGGAGCTTGTGGCAACAAGTGTACGGCCTGCTTCATCGTCGATGATCTGCACGTAGATCTGCTTGTTGCTGCGGAAGACGGTCATACGGGGGCGTTCGGCAGTGCCGGAGATTTTACCGCGGATGCGCGTCTTGATTTTGTTGCGTCTTTCTATCTTTGAAATCATAGCTTGTGCACTTAAAGATTATTTTGCACCGGCCTTCTTGCCGGACTTGCGGCGGATGATTTCGCCGACGAACTTGATACCTTTGCCCTTATAGGGTTCGGGCTTGCGGAAGGAGCGGATTTTTGCGCACACCTGGCCGAGGAGCTGCTTGTCGTCGCTCTCGACGATGATGAGCGGGTTCTTGTTACGCTCGTTCTTGGTTTCCACCTTCACCTCGGGGGGAAGCTGGAGGTATATGGCGTGGGAGTAGCCGAGCGAAAGCTCGAGTACCTGACCGGTAGCGTTGGCACGGTAGCCTACGCCGACCAGTTCCATTTCTTTACGGTAGCGCTGGTGCACACCTTCGACCATGTTGTGGATCAGAGCGCGGTAGAGGCCGTGCTGCGAGCGGTGCTCGATATCGTCGCTGGGACGGGTGATGTGCACTGTGTTGTTTTCTACAGTTACAGTCAGGTCGGGATTGTATTCCTGCTTGAGTTCGCCGTATTTTCCTTTGACGGTCACTACGTGGTTCTTTTCATCAACCGTCACTGTTACGCCTTCGGGGATGGCGATGGGAGCTTTACCAATTCTTGACATATTTCTGGAATGGTTGAGGGTTGATTAATAAACGTAGCAAAGTACTTCGCCGCCGATCTTGAGGTCGGCAGCCTTTTTGTTGGTCATCACACCGCGTGAAGTGGAAAGGATAGCGATGCCGAGTCCGTTGAGGACGCGGGGCATGTCCTTGTAGCCGGTGTACTGACGAAGACCGGGACGAGAAACTCGCTTGAGACCCTTGATGGCGTTCACGCGGTCGGCCTGGTCGTATTTGAGGGCTATTTTGATAATGCCCTGATTGTGGTCGCCGTCTATAAACTTATAGTTAAGAATATAGCCTTGTTCGAAGAGAATCTTTGTGATCTCTTTCTTCAAGTTTGAGGCGGGAACTTCCACCACGCGGTGGTTGGCTTTGATAGCGTTCCTCAATCTTGTGAGATAATCTGCTATGGGATCAGTCATTTGATTTATTGTTTAAATTGATTGGGCCGGATTGCCCAACAATATTTAATACTCTCAATTTACGGCGCACCCAATATCGGCCACGGGCCGATTGGAGAGCGCCGCCTGCCCGGACAGGGGCAAGCCGGGGAGAGTGAATTACCAGCTTGCCTTCTTAACTCCGGGGATGAGGCCCTGCGATGCCATTTCGCGGAACTGGATACGCGAGAGGCCGAACTGACGCATGAATCCTTTGGGACGACCGGTGATGGAGCAGCGGTTGTGCAGACGGATATAGGATGCGTTCTTGGGGAGGGCCTGGAGCTTCTGGGCGGCCTCGTAAGCGGCGGCACGCTTCTCGTCGTCGGGCTGGTTGCCTTCGTTGACGATTTTCTTGAGCTCGGCGCGGCGCTGTGCGTACTTGGCGACAAGACGCTGGCGCTTCACCTCGCGGGCTTTCATTGATTCTTTAGCCATGTCTACGTTTATTTTTTAGCGTTTTTGAAGGGGAGGCCGAATTCACGGAGCAGGGCATATCCCTCTTCATCGGTGGGAGCGCTGGTCACGAAAGTGATATTCATGCCCATGAGCTTGTTGATATTGTCGATGTTGATCTCGGGGAAGATGATCTGCTCGGTGATGCCGAGAGTGTAGTTTCCACGGCCGTCGAGCTTACCTTCGATACCCTTGAAGTCGCGGATACGGGGCAGAGCCACGCGGATGAGACGCTCGAGGAACTCGTACATCTTGTCGCGGCGGAGGGTGACGCGTACGCCAACAGGCATTTTCTTACGGAGCTTGAAGTTCGAGATATCCTTCTTGGAAAGGGTAGCGACAGCCTTCTGACCGGTAATTGCGGTGAGCTCGTTGATTGCGGTCTCGATGAGTTTCTTGTCCTGTGTCGCTTCGCCGATGCCCTGATTGATGACGATCTTCTCAAGGCGGGGAACCTGCATCACTGTGGAGTAGCTGAACTCACGCGTAAGAGCCGGAACGATGCGCTCCTTGTAGTCTTTTTGCAGTGTAGTGCTCATTATTTGATTTCCTGATTGGATTTTTTAGAGATGCGAACAGCCTTTCCGTTCTCACGCTTGATGGCGATGCGGGTGGGCTTGCCGGTCTTGGGGTCGACCAGGTTGATGTTGGAGATGTGGATAGGCGCTTCTTTCTTCACCAGACCGCCCTGGGGATACTGGGCGGTGGGCTTGGTAGCCTTGGTGACGATATTTACACCTTCAACGATAGCGCGGTTCTTATCGCGCAGAACAGCGAGAACGCGGCCAGTCTTGCCTTTGTCTTCGCCGGCGAGAACGTAGACCGTATCGCCTTTTTTGATATGAATCTTGCTCATGCTGATAGGGTTTTAGAGATTAGAGTACCTCGGGAGCGAGCGATACGATTTTCATGTTCTTGGCGCGGAGTTCGCGGGCGACGGGGCCGAAGATACGGGTACCGCGGAGATCACCGTCGTTCTTGAGCAGAACGCAGGCATTGTCGTCGAAGCGGATGTATGAACCGTCGGGGCGGCGCACTTCCTTCTTGGTGCGCACAACCATAGCGCGCGATACTGTGCCTTTCTTCACTTCGGCGCCGGGGATGGCGCTCTTTACCGAGACGACGATGATGTCGCCGACGGAAGCGTAGCGGCGGCCGGTACCGCCCAGGACATGGATGCAGAGGACTTCCTTGGCACCGCTGTTGTCGGCTACGTTGAGGCGTGATTCAGTCTGTATCATTGTTTACTTAACTTTTTCGATGATTTCCACCAGTCTCCAGCGCTTGGTCTTGCTGAGGGGACGGGTCTCCATAAGACGAACGGTATCGCCGACGGAGCATTCGTTGTTTTCGTCGTGAGCGTGGTATTTCTTGGTCTTGTTGACGAATTTACCGTAGATAGGGTGTTTTTCCTTATATTTTACGGTGACGGTGATAGTCTTGTCGCCCTTATTGCTGGACACCACGCCGATGCGCTCTTTGCGCAGGTTACGTTTTTCTTCCATTTCGGGTTTGCTTATTTATTTTGGAGTTCACGGGCGCGCAGCTCGGTCTTGACGCGGGCTATAGTGCGGCGGTCGGCGGTGATTTTAGCGGTATTGTCCAGAGGAGTGACAGCGTGGTTGGCGTTCTGCTGGAGATATTCCTTCTGAAGCTGAGCCAGGCGTTCCTTAAGGTCGGCAGTGGACATTTCGCGGATTTCTTCTTTCTTCATAGCTTACACGTTTTGAGAGGGGTCATAGTCGCGGCGCACCACGAATTTGGTGAGGATGGGGAGCTTCTGGGCGCCGAGGCGGAGAGCCTCCTTAGCCACTTCGAAGGGAACGCCTTCGACTTCAATGATGATGCGGCCCGGAGTGATAGGCGCTACGAAGCCTTCGGGATTACCTTTACCTTTACCCATTCGGACGTCGGCAGGCTTTTTGGTGATAGGCTTGTCCGGGAAGATGCGGATCCAGATCTGACCCTGACGCTGCATGTAGCGGGTCACGGCCACACGGGCAGCCTCGATCTGACGGCCCGTGATCCACTTGGTGCCGAGTGACTTGATGCCGAAAGAGCCGAAAGCAAGCTGGTTGCCACGCATGGCATTGCCTTTGCAGCGGCCTTTCTGCGAGCGGCGGAATTTTGTTTTCTTAGGCTGTAACATTGTTCTTTGCTTTCAGAGTTTAACGGTTGTTTTTGGGAGCACGGAAACCTTCGCCGCGGCGCTGACGTCCGCGGGGGGCATTGCTGCGACCTTCCTTCTGGGTGTTGGCGAACTGGGGAGCCAGATCGGGGCGGGTGTAGAGCTCGCCGCGGCAGATCCATACTTTCACACCGATCACACCAACCTTGGTGTGGGCTTCTACGAGAGCGTAGTCGATGTCGGCACGGAGGGTGTGCAGCGGAGTGCGGCCTTCCTTGAACATCTCGGTACGGGCCATTTCGGCGCCGTTGAGACGTCCGGCAACCTGAATCTTCACACCTTCGGCGCCGGCACGCATTGTGGAGGCGACAGCCATCTTGACAGCACGGCGGTAAGCCACCTTGCCTTCGATCTGGCGTGCGATGGTGGAAGCAACGATTTCAGCGTCGAGTTCGGGACGCTTGATTTCGTAGATGTTGATCTGTACGTCCTTGTCGGTGATCTTCTTGAGCTCTTCCTTGAGCTTCTCGACCTCCTGACCGCCCTTACCGATGATAAGACCGGGACGGGATGTGCAGACGGTGATTGTTATAAGTTTGAGCGTGCGCTCGATAACGATACGCGAGACACTGCATTTAGCAAGGCGTACGTTGAGGTATTCGCGGAGCTTGTAGTCCTCGAGGATGTTGTCGGGGTATTTGCCTTTTTCCGACCAGTTGGAATCCCAGCCGCGAATTACGCCCAGACGGTTGCTGATAGGATTTACTTTCTGTCCCATATGTTAAGCCTCGGTATTATTGTTATTGTCTTTGGTTCCGACAATCACGGTGACGTGGTTGGAACGCTTGCGGATACGATAGCCGCGACCCTGAGGAGCGGGACGGAGGCGCTTGAGAGTAGTACCGCAGTCTACGAAGATGGTGTTGATGAAGAGCTCGCCGTCTTCGGCTTTACGCTCGTTTTTCTGTTCCCAGTTGGCAACTGCGGAGCGGACGAGTTTCTCCAGACGCGCTGCTGCTTCCTTATTCGAGAACTTAAGAATGCCGAGGGCACGGAACACTTCCTGTCCGCGTACCATGTCGGCTACCAGACGCATTTTGCGGGGGCTGGTGGGGATGTCCAGAAGCTTAGCTAAAGCTATTGTCTTCTGTGCCTCCTTGCGCTGGTCGGCTGATAGTCTTTTTCTTTTGCCCATTTTATTTGGTCGTCTCTATTTTCGATTTATAAAAATTTGATTGGGCCCTTATTTCTTCTTGTTGCCTGCGTGGCCGCGGAATGTGCGGGTGGGGGCGAATTCACCGAGCTTGTGGCCTACCATGTTTTCAGTCACATACACGGGGATGAACTTGTTGCCGTTATGCACGGCAAAAGTCATACCTACGAATTCGGGTGCAATCATAGAAGCACGGCTCCACGTCTTGATGACGTTGCTCTTGCCGGAAGCTGCCATAGCAGCCACTTTCTTCTCGAGCTTTACGCTGATGAAGGGACCTTTTTTTAATGAACGGCTCATTTTGTTGCTTGCTATTACAGATTACTTCTTTTTTCTTCTCTCGATAATATACTTGTTCGACAGCTTCTTGGGCGAACGAGTCTTGAGACCCTTGCTGTAGAGGCCTTTGCGCGAACGGGGATGACCGCCGGAAGCACGACCTTCGCCACCACCCATGGGGTGATCGACAGGGTTCATTACAACACCGCGGTTGTGAGGACGGCGACCGAGCCAGCGCGAACGGCCGGCCTTGCCGGAGCTCTCGAGGGAATGCTCGCTGTTGCCGACGGTGCCGACAGTAGCTTTGCATTCGGCGAGGACCTTGCGGGTCTCACCTGAAGGTAATTTGATGATAGCGTAGTTTCCTTCACGGGAAACGAGCTGGGCGAAAGTGCCGGCGGAACGTGCCATGAAAGCACCCTGGCCGGGACGAAGTTCGATGCAGTGGATAACAGTACCGACAGGGATAGCGCTCAGAGGAAGAGCGTTACCTACTTCGGGAGCTGCATCGGGACCGCTGAGGAGCGTAGCACCTACCTGAAGTCCGTTGGGGGCGATGATGTAGGTTTTTACGCCGTCGGCGTAGTACAGCAGGGCAATGCGGGCCGAACGGTTGGGATCGTACTCGATTGTCTTGACTGTTGCGGGGATTCCGTCGCGATTTCTCTTAAAGTCAATGATACGGTATTTGCGTTTGTGACCACCGCCAAGGTAACGAGCGGTGAGATGGCCTTCGTTATTGCGGCCGCCGGAGGCACGCTTGCCGACTGTAAGAGATTTTTCCGGTGTGGTAGCAGTGATTGTACCTTTGAACACACCGATGACCTTGTGACGCTGGCCCGGGGTAGTGGGCTTGAATTTTCTTACTGCCATTGTTGTTAGATGTTACTGAAGAATTCGATGGACTGACCGTCTGCGACGGTAACGAAAGCCTTCTTCCAGGAATTTGTCTTGCCACGGAGAAGACCGCTCTTAGTCCAGCGGGATTTGTTCTTGCCGCGTACGACGGCGGTGTTGACGCTTTCCACCTTTACGCCGTAGAGCTGCTCGACGAGCTGCTTGATCTGATACTTGTTGGCATCGGGCGACACGCGGAAGGTGTAGCAATTACGCTTTTCGGAAAGCTTGGTTGCTCTTTCGGTGATTATGGGTTTGATCGAGATTTCCATTGTGTGTCGGTGGATTAAAGTTTGTTAAGCACTTCAACGCTGCCTTCGGTAAGAACGAGGGCGTTATTGTCGAGCACTGCATACGTGTTGATGTCCGACGCAGTCATAAGTCTTGCATCGGGCACGTTACGCATCGACAAATATACGTTATTATTCTGTTCGCTCAAAACGAGGAGTACCTTTTTGCCGTCGACTTTGATGTTTTTAGCAAATTTTATGTATTCTTTAGTTTTGGCTTCGCCGAAAGCGACATTTTCTACCACGATGATTTCGCCGGCAGCAGCCTTGAGGCTGAGGGCGGAACGACGTGCGAGATCCTTGAGCTTCTTGTTGAGCTTGAAGCGGTAATCGCGGGGCTTGGGACCGAATACACGGCCACCGCCGACGAGTACAGGCGAGTTGATGTCGCCGATACGGCTGCCGCCGCCGCCTTTCTGCTTGTGGAGCTTGCGGGTTGAGCCGCTCACTTCGCTACGTTCTTTTGACTTGTGTGTGCCCTGACGGCGGTTGGCAAGGTACTGCTTAACGTCGAGATAAAGGGCGTGCTCGTTGGGCTCGATTGCGAATACCTCGTCGTTGAGGTTTACGCGGCGGCCGGTGTCCTGGCCTGCCTGATTGTATACTGCGAGTTCCATGTTATTTCTCAATTAAGACGATTGAACCTTTGGCGCCGGGCACGGAGCCTTTGATCATGATGAGGTTGTGTTCGGGGATCACTTTGATGATCTGGAGGTTTTGAACGGTGACGCGTTCATTGCCCATCTGGCCTGCCATGCGCATGCCCTTGAATACCTTTGCGGGGTAGGAGCAGGCACCGATAGAACCGGGAGCGCGGAGACGGTCGTCCTGACCGTGAGTGCTCTGGCCGACACCGCCGAATCCGTGGCGCTTTACAACGCCCTGGAAGCCTTTACCTTTGCTGGTGCCTACAACATCGACGAAGTCAGCTTCGCTGAAGAAGTCTGCCGTGATGGTGTCGCCCAGCTTATAGGCGTCTCCAAATCCTTTGAACTCGGCCAAGTGACGCTTGGGTGCCACGCCGGCTTTGCGGAAGTGACCGATTTCGGGCTGGGTGAGGTGCTTCTCCTTCTGGTCTTCGAAACCGAGCTGGAGAGCCTCGTAGCCGTCGGTGGCTTCTGTCTTAACCTGAGTGACAACACAAGGACCTACTTCGATAACAGTGCACGGCACGTTACGGCCGTCGGCACTGAAAACGGATGTCATTCCGATTTTCTTTCCAATTAATCCTGGC
>CABRLF010000076.1 GCA_902471685.1 uncultured Porphyromonadaceae bacterium | reverse complement strand
AAAAAAGCAGCACCCCGACAACGGGATGCTGCTTCATGCTGAGTAATAATAAAAAAATGATGTGGAGCGTCACACGACGCCCGTGCACCTCTCAATATAGGGATTCTATATGCATATTTTGGTTATTTCTTCTGTGAGATGACCACCACGCGGCTCAGGGCGGCGTCGCCGAAGAGCGAATCGTCTACGCCGCCGTTCCAGGATACGTTGAAGCGCTCGGCGGGAATATTGAATTCCTTGACGAGATATGCGCGTACGGCCTGTGCGCGCTCGCGGCTGAGTCGCTCGTTGATCTCAGGAGTGCCGGTCGATTTGTCGGCATAGCCTGTGATGTTGAAGATAGTCGAAGAGGGAGTAGACTTCACTATATTGGCCACCTCCTCCAGCTGCGCGCAGTCGGCTTCGGAGAGCTTGCTCACATTGATGGGGAAGTAGATCAGGTAACGGCCGTTGACGTTAATGACGGTAGTCTTGTCGGTCGGGATGTTCTTGGTATCGACCTCTTGCTTGACTTCTTCTTCAAGATTCTTGTTCTCTTCTTCAAGATTCTTGTTCTCTTCTTTAAGCTCGTTCACCTGACCGCGGAGTTCGTTCACGGCCTCATTGTCGTAGGCTACAACCTCGGTGACAGTTGTTTTCTTAGTGCTCGAGGGGAAGCGGTAGGTGACGCCTGCGGTGAGGGAGAGGAGTCCGTCGGCCTTGATATCGCCTTTCTCGCCGTCGAAATCATCGCCGGTCACCGACATGCGGGCGTCGAGGTTGATGTCGAGGGCGCTGGTGATGTGGAACATGTTGAAGAGACCGATGCTGCCCATCACGGAATTCTTCTTCGGCGAATCGAACACATGGCCCCAGCCGATGCCTACATAGGGCGCCAGACCGTAGATGCGGTCGGGTTTATAGCCCCGGATGAGGTTGGTGATATCAAACATCACGTCGGCGTGGATATCCATGAAGTTGAATTTCGACTTGCAGAGGAAGCCGTATTCGTGAGTGAATTTGCCGGGCAATTCCTTGCCGGTGCTGTGTACACCCCCGTCCTTATTGCCCCATGTCTGGGTGGCGCCTTTGGCGCTCAGACCGCTGTACATCAGTCGGACACCGAAAATAGGCGAGAACCATTTGCCTACGGAGATGTCAAGCGCCGGCGAAATCAGATCGCCTACCTTGGCCTGTCGGTCGTGGTCGCCTATGAATACCTGCGGACCGGCTCCGATACTGATAAACCAGTTGTCGGCGCCCCGGTTTTCCGTCACAGTCTCGGTGGCTACGACGGTTTCCTGAGCCGACATGCTGAGAGCGGCGAGGGCCGCTACAGCTGTCAATAGATACTTTTTCATTTGATTGATTAATAATTTTGTTTTTTTGATTTCAGATTTAGAAATTGGGGCTTTCTTATTCCTTCACACAACGCACGGGATAGGCGCACCACGGGTAGGAGGTTTCCTGTGTCTTCACAGTCCCCTTGACACCCGTGCCGCTACCGAGGCCCTTGTCAGGCTCTTTGTAGTTGCCGGACCCCGTCAGATATACGAAATGCCCGAGATAGACATTCCCTTTGCCTGTGGTATTGGTCACGGCGCCGCAGCTCAGCCAGCGGTGCGAGCTTTTCCCGTAGTCCGTCCGGTTGCCGGTTTTCACATTCGGGAAAAGATAGCCGTTGGCGGGATAATACGCACCCTCGGTGTCGTTCTCGAAGCGCTTCATATATATCCCGTAGCCGAAAATCTTGTCAGCGTTACTGCTGCTTCCGCAAGCGAATCCGATGCGGCTGATGTGCATTCCCTTCGGAAGCCAGTGCGGCACGGTGCCGGAGTATACAGTATCGATGACGCAGTTGAAACTTTGGCTGAGGGCCGGAATCTTCACGCCGTCCACCGTAGTGTAGCTGCTTACTCCGCTCATGCTGCTTGTGTTCTTGTTAAGAGGAATGAAATTGTCGAAGGTGTAGTAACCCGGCACGCGGTAGCCCACCGGAGAGGGATCGTAGATGGTCTTGACATCCGTCCACTTGCCCGAGGAATTCTGTCCGCTGAACTTTGCGTCGCCCCATAGGAGCTCGACATCAGTGCCGAGCCAGTCGCCGTCGCCGTTGCCCTCATAGCGGTTGATAAGCTCCATGGGATGCTGTATGGAGGCCTCTATGGTGTGCTCGGTCTGCGACGCGCCCTTCCATACCGGGAACGCAGTCAGGTCCTCTTCCTTGCCGTCGGCATAGCGCTTCAGGGAGTTTGGCATCGGGTCCTTACGGCCCCACTGGTAGCACATGGCACGGAGCACCACATCCTCGTCGGCCTCCACGCGGGTGGTCTGCAGACGTTGTTCGTCAGTAGCCGGGAAGGCTCCGAGGTCGCGGTCCATGATCTGGTTCACCACACCACCTTTGGTAGTGTAGTCGTAGTTCGTGGGCAACTCATCTCCCACGCCCCATATGTGCCAGCTCCAGAGTATGTTGCCGGTGGCGTCGGGGCCGTCGTATACGGCTATCACAGCGTTGCCGATATTGCCGCTCGTGGTATAGTGCACACGTCCGTCGCGCAGTGTCACCGATGTTATGAATCCGTTGACATCCTCCCACAGCAGTTTGGCCGAAACAGGCGATATCGAGGCGTCTTCGGTGTGGAAGCCGGCGCCGGGAATGATGCCTTTCTGTCCGTTTCCGATCACTGTGGCCTTGAAGTCGTGCTCTCCGGCGGTGGTGATCATATAGCAGTTGGCGGTCTCCTCCTCAGGCTCCGGGGATATCTCCTCAACCGTCAGGTCGTCGCTGTAGAGGTTCAGAGTCAGGTTGAAGGTGTACACCGCATCCGACTCGAAGTCATATGCTATGTGGCGGGTAAAGGTGGCCTTGTGCGAGTCGGTGAAGACGGTTATCGTCACCTCGTCGTCGGCGTGCAGGTCGGGTGCAACCGACATGTAGCCCGTCACGGTGCGGCCCTCGGAAAGTGCCGGAGTACCGCTCCATCTCATGGTCACGCTGTTCGACGTGTTTCCCGTGAAGGCATATGTGCCCGCGGTGGCATCGAAAGTGAAGTCGCCGGCAAGGGCACGACCCCCGGGAAGCGTCAGTGTGACACCCGAGAGGGTCTCTCCCGCCAGGGCAGTACCCGTGGCTTCCACATTGATGCGGAAGAGCGCGAAGATGTGGCGGAAGTCGAACTCGTTCGCTGCCTCGGCGCGAGGACTGCCGTACTTGTAGTCGCCCTCGAGTTTACGGCTTGATGAACTGTATTGCTGTTCGGCCGGCAGAGTGCCGGTAAGCGCGGTGGCGGGGTTGGAGTCGTTGGCGCTGCTGTAGGGGTAATATGCGTATTGAGGAGAATCGCAGTTGCCCGTAAAAGGCGCCCGGCCCGTAGGCGTGGTGGCGGCGCAGCCGAAGCGGATGTTGCCGCCGGTCGGGCCGTAGACGCCGATGGCATCATCGGGAGTCCATAGGATGCCGATGTGACCGCCTTCATATTCAGTGTTGTCGATAGCCGTGCGCGACGGTCCGCTTTCCGGCTTTGTGCTGGCGTATATTACGGTAGTTCCTTCCGGGGTTGTTATCTCACCCGGCACTTTGTTGTCGCACGACATGGCAATCAACGAGAGTGTCGCGGCGAAAATGGAAATGTGTTTATACATTAAATGTGGTATGATTTATAAGATAAGCAAACTCTCAGTCAGTTGCTTAATCGATTAATAATATAATAAATTCCCGTTTATGGGATAACTTTCCGGAAGTTGTCGGCACCGGCTGGCGCTAAGATGCTTGCAAAAAGTATTCAAGGAGATGTGCCGGACACGGTCTTCGGGTCCGACACATCTCCATTGGGATTATTTAAGAGGATTCTTAGTGTTGTTGGTGAAATGCGAGTTCGTTTTGTCGTGTGCGCTGACTGGCGAGGGGTTGCTACTGTCAGCACGCCGGAGCAACAGTGCCTTGTTGTTGTTGATGATGGCGCGAATCAGTTGTGTGGATTGGTATGTATCTTCCTGGCCTTTTGGCGGAATCGCATAGTTCATGAACACAAAGCCTACCGGCACCGGAGTTCGCGAGGGATCAGATATTTTGCTTAATACATAAGAATTCAACTGCGAGGCCACCGACTGGTAACCGCTTGCATTAGAGGATCCACTGTAACCACCGATAGCGACCTCATAGGAAGTGTTATGCAAAGGACTTGAATAATTCTTGGCAATTTCATTATTTACGAGATCGATGGCTGCTTTACGGGCTGCTATACTACTTATATTATCCTGCTCGGTAAAACACCAGCGTAAAGATGTTTCAGGAGTAGAGAACGGTGCGACGGGCACTCCCCATTTCATGTTCACTGTCTGTGGTTTGGATTCAGAAGCATCTACCCAGCGTGAAAAAAGTGCCGGAGTACTTCCCGACCAACCTATACCATTAATACTGAGTAAATTCTCATTTTGACCGACACCATCCTCATTCGGACTGCCCTGAAAATTAGTATTTATCTTGGCAATCAGGTAACCCTGAATATTCCTGATAGTAGTACTCGGTGTAATTTCATCTGTGTAGAGGACCTGCGATTTACCTGTACTTTCATTCGGATTGCTTCGTAATCTATTCAGACAGGATTCGACGGCTATAGGCCATGCGGTCCAGTGGTCAATGGTTGTAGTACTATATGAGTAACTGTATTCCGGTTCACCCCATTCATCAGCATCAGTAAATGTCCCGTCAGGAATAGTCCAGGTGACATCTGAAACCGATGGATTTGAGCTAAGCCAGTTCTTCGTTCCGTTCAGAGACAACCCGGACTTGCTTCTGCGTCTGGTTTCTGTCACAGTTCTCCATGGGACGCTGACTTGTCTATTGTAGCCCCCCCAGTCACAACCGAATTCAAGGAACATAAACCCGGAGGGCTTCATATTCTTGGCTGCTGCAATGAGAGCATCGCTATATGAAGCGTCAGGATTATGCGTATCTCCGGATATATTGGAGGTTCTGTATAATCTCAAATAGAACTTTGGGTATTGATTGTATGTTACAGTCTGCGTCTGTATTACCGTTAAACCCGTTCCCGAGGCTCTCGTAGAATACCGATCGCCAGTAACCGTACCACCGGCACTGGCATCCACACTTGGGTTTGCAGTTTCGGTTTTTTCATTTATTCTTTGTTCTTCATGCCAAGCCACATCCGCACTATTCACATTACTCGTTGTAAGCTTCGTTTTAAAGTCTTTGTCAACATATGGATCAGTGCCGTTGGTAGTATGCACCTCAAACGCACGGATACCGGCATCATACAGTTGCTGAATTGTAACATTTCCCTGTACATTCGGGTTAGCGGCATGCCATGCCCCCGGCACCGACAGCTCTGAAAGATAGATGTCTGGATCAAGCTGACTTACCCACTTCGAGAGGTCGAAGTCCTCGCCACGAGTTCGGAAATAGCCGAGTTTGACGGGATAAATCTGACCTGTCGCAAAATTACCGTCATTTTCAAGCATCTGATAGAAGTCGCCGCAGTTGGTCTGCAGATGCAGGCGCAGTGTGTTAAGATTGTCCTTATTGATTTGGCCAGGAATCAGGAATGCGCGCAGACGCATGTGATCTATATCGGATGCCGTGGGGACTGTTCCGCTACTAAGTGACTTACGGACAAAGAGTGTGGGATAATACACTTTATCCTTTTCTGACATTGAAGTCTGCAGCTGAACTGCAGCGCTGCCGGTCACATTCTGAATCATGTCTGCCGTATTGATGGCAGACTCCGACATATTGAGATCGAACGAACCGGATATAGGCTTGTCATGATTGACAGCAAACAGTGCGATATCGTCGGTCTGGTTGCCGTTTGCGTCTATATTGGGTGTTACAACCTGAATCGTCACGTTCTGGATTTGAATAAAGGAAGCCGCAGTTCCTTCGAACCCTGTTGTAGGATTAGCATTAGCGCCAAGGGTATTGGGCGTTATAGGACCGTTGAGAGTAATATCGAGCACATCGGCAAGCACATTGAATCTCAGAGGTACTTCTTTCCCATAGTCGTCGGGAGTCATTGTACGACGGGCGACCATCACAGCGGCGTCCATTGTGGGCATTGCGTATATGGTCTTGGGTGTGAAATTAATTACTGCTCCATCTTTATACTGCTTTGAATTATAATCGCTGATACTTGTGAGGTCTGTAATCGTATTGCCGTCTACATCCTTGTATTTGTAATAGTGGGGATTCTGTTCTGCAATCACAGTTGCGCGGATGGTTGTTCCATTCATAGTCTCACTTGCCTTATCGGCTGGATAGAAAGCATAGAAATGGTAGTCCTGACCCTTGGCACCCCACTGCACGCCGATCTCGCTTGTTTTTACGATTGATTCGGCTACAGTCTGATCAGTCCCATGGTTTACCTCATATCTGGCAAAACCGCGCTCGGGATTTTCCGGGCAATAGATGTTGATATATTCTTTGTCTGTCTGAACATAGTTGCCCCAATATATATCCTGATTGCCTTGTTCGGCCCAGGGTTCGGCGTAGGTTGTACGGCTGTTGCTCGCATTTTGGATCGAGAAGACAACGTCGTCACCCTCATAGGCTATCGGGGTGTTAGGCGTGTCGATCTTGTCTGCGCACGCAGTAAGAAACAGCGGCGCGAGCGCAAGTAAATATTTATATTTCATAGTCATGTGATTAATAATCGATTAATTATTGGTGCTGTCGATTGGATCACCCCAGCCGGTACCGCTGAAATCGTTGTAGGAATGTCCGTTACCGTCTTTTCCGGCTTCAGTGACTGTCTGTCCGGCGATATTTACTCCGGAGGCTTCTTCCCCCACGAAGTTGGTGGAGCCTGAGCAGATGGGGCTTTCGAGCTCCACCCGCGTAACAGCCGTTTCCGGTTGTTCGTAGATTTTTTTCTTTTTCATACGATGTTAATTAGTTAGTTGATATAGTTGATTACATTTATTTGTTTTCTCAGAAGAAGCGGAGGCGGCGCTTGTGGTGGCGGTGCTTGTGTCCGTATCCGTAGCTGCCGTAACCGTATCCATATCCATAGCCGTAGCTGTATCCGTAGCCGTAACCGCCGTGGATCTCGACGCCGTTGAGGATGATGCCGACGGGTCCGAGGGTTCCTTCGTCGTAGAGGGCCTGGATGTCGGGGAGTTGCCGGCGGTCGAGGCTGCCGACGCGGACAACGAAAAGGGTGAGGTCGGCCACGCGGTTCGACACAGTGGCATCGGCCACAATGCCGACGGGGACGGAGTCGGCGATGACATAGTCGTATCGGTCGCGAAGTTCGCTTATAAGCTCGTCGAGGCGCGGGCCGCTGAGGAGTTCGACGGGATTTGGGGGTACGACACCGGAAGGAACGATGTCGATGCCGTCTTCGCCGGGAACGATGATTTCGTCGAGGGTGACGGTGGGATCATAGAGGTAGTTGGTGATGCCTATGTGGTCGTGCTCCACGCCGAGGCGGTGAGTGAGGGTACACTTGCGGATGTCGAGGTCGACAAGCGCCACTTTCTTTCCGCCGGCGGCGAGTGCCTCGGCCATGTTGATGACGGTGAAGGTCTTGCCGGCGCCTTCGCGGAATGAGGTGGTCATGAGCACCTTGGCTGCCTTCCCTTTGGCCTTGGTCATCATGTTGATGTTGGTGAGGACCATGCGGAAGGCGTCGTTCATCAGCGACTTCATGGCCGCGACGTCTTCCTCGTGGGCCTTGCGACTCTTCAGGAGCGGGCGGCGGGCGTTGAGCTTGTTGTTGAACGGCACCTCTCCGAGGTAAGGCACGGAGATGGCCTCCTTGATGTCGCGGCGGCCGCGGACGCGGGTATTCATGAATGCCGCCAGGAGGATGATGACTGTGGGGAGGAAGAGACCGGCAAGGAATCCGAGCATCATGATGCGGTCGCGGTTGGGCGAGATGCGGGTGACGCTGCCTTCGGGACCCTCGATCATGCGGGCGTTATTGTCGGCCATGGCCTGAGTCAGGGCGTTCTCCTCGCGGCGGTTGAGCAGGAAGAGGTAGAGCGATTCCTTGATCTTCTGCTGACGCTCGATGGAAAGGATCTCGCGTTCTTTGCGTGGGATGGAGGCGATGTGCGATTCGGCCTGATTCTGATATCCGCGTGCGTCGCGGCGCTTCACCTCGATGGAGACGATTATATTGTCCACGCCGCTGAGGATATTGTTGCGGAGCTGGGTGAGGGTGGCGGTAAGCTCGCCGATGACGGGGTTGGCCTCGGAGCTTTCGCCCTTGAGGCGGTCGCGCTGGAGCTTGACGGCGTTGTACTGCGATATCTGGCTCTCGATGGCCTGGTCGTTGATGCCGAGGTTGGTGGGAATCAGGTCGTTGGCGCGTGCCGGATCGGTGAGGTACTCCTTGATGAAGAGGGCGATGCGGAGCTGAGTGTCGAACTGGAGGGCGTCGGCGCTGTACTTGGCGGACTCCGACATATAGCGCGACGTCATGGAGCCGATGTCGACCACCTGATTGTCGCGCCGGTAGGACTCGAGTTCCGATTCGACGCCGCCGAGCTCGCGACTGATGATCTGGAGGCGCTCGTCGATAAAGTTGGCGGTATTGACGGCCACCTGATTCTTGTCGTTGATCGATTCCTCGTTATAGACTTGAATAATGGCGTTGAGGAGGGCGATGTCGAGTTCGGGGGAGCCGGAGGTGACGGCGATGTTGATGATGGTGCCGTCCTTCTCTTCCTGACGGATGCCGAGGTTTGCGGCTATGCGGTTGACGGCGGCGAGCTGCGGCTCCTTGATCACGCGGATTTCCTTGCCGTACCACTTGGGCGACATGGCGTCGGTGGGGCGCACCATGATGCGGGTCTCGCCCACCTTATAGAGCTTTCCGTTCTCGAGAATGGACCGGCTGACGTTGCCGTCGCGGCCGGTGAGGATAAGCTCGGTGGTGGTGGAGTCGACGGGCTCGAAAGTGTACTGCGCCGATGCTTTCGGCGAGATGGTGGGGAAGACTACCTCGATGGGCGATGTGCCGTAGATGTTCACGTCGCGGAGTCCGCTGCGGGTGAGGTAGGTGACGTCGGCGCGTGTACGGGACACTACTTCCTGAAGCAGGCGTTTGGAGCGGAGCTGCAGGATTTCGTTGGTCACGTTGACGCGGTTTATCGAGTTGTCGTAGCGGTCAAGTCCGCCTGTGGAGGTCTTGTTCGACGGGTCCTTGATGATGACTTTGGTCTGTGCATAGTAGACCAGCGGCATAGTGGCGGAGCGGTACCATGAGAAGGCGAGGCAGATGACCAGCGCCAGTACGTACCATGGCCACTTCGACAGCAGATATAGTACTATGTCGGCCAGATTCGGCCCTTTCGACTGATTTGCTTTATTGTCAGAAGACATAATAGTATTATTTTAGGTACTAAGTACGAGCTATTTTTAGGTACTAAGTACGAGTTACGAGTGATGAGTCACTATTACTAAATACTTTGTCACTCGTAACTCGTCACTAGTACTTAAAATCAGTTTTTCGTTACCCAGATTACAGAAGTTGTGGCTGTTACGACCGAGAGGGCGACGGTGAGCCACTGGAGGAAGTTGGCCTTGTTCTCGCTCTTGGGCTTCTTCGGGGCGACATATACGATGTCGTTCTGGGCCAGATAGTAAGCCGGGGAGTTGAAGATATCGGAGTTGCGTATGTCGAGAGAGTAAACCTGACGGACATTGCCTTCCTCGCGGATGACCTCTATATTGCCGAGATTGGCGTTCGAGGCGAGGTCGCCGGCCTGGGCTATGGCCTCGAGGATGGTTACGCGGTCGCCGTTGCTGGTGAATGTACCGTTGCTATTGGCGGCTCCGAGGACGGTGTAGCGGAAATTCTTGAATTCGATAGTCACGATTGGGTCCTTGATGTAGTTGCCCTCGATGATTTTCTCGCGGATGAGGTCGGAAGCCTCGGGGATGGTGAGACCGGCCACATAGAGCTTGCCGAGCACGGGGAAGTTGATGTCGCCGTAGTTATCCACGCGGTAGTACTGCTCGGAGGGCGATGTCGTGGCGGCTGTCCCGACTTTGCCGCCCTCAGTGATGCGGTATGTGCCGGGCGATACGTTGAACGGCACTGCCAGTTCGGGGTTCTTGCAGCTGACGGAGATCTCGAGGCGGTCGTCACGCTGGATGCGGGGCTGATAGCGCTGTGTGATGGAGTAATCCTGCTCCGGGGCCATGTCCGCAAGATAGAGATAGTTTTTCTGCGATCGGCAGCCTGTGGCGCCCATGAGCAGCACGCCGAGGAGGACCGAAAAAACATAATTTTTAAAACACATATAGCTATATTGATTGTTATTATTTTATCAGATTGCGGTGCAGGCGGCGAAAGCATTGCGGCAGACACGGGCGGCGTCGCGGTCGGGCAGACAGTCGAGCATTCCCACAGGTATGCGTGTGATGATGTCGAGCGCTGCCGACGAGGCCGCGGAGTAGAGTGCGGAGTCAGCGGTCATCACCGACATGCCGGGGATGAATGCCACGAAGGCTTCGACATCCGACAGACGGCGGAACGAGTTGGCTGGCGCCTGCCGGAGCCGTGCGATGCCGGCCAGGGGAAGCGCCATGTCTCGCCAGCAGGGAGTCTTACCGCTCCAGGGCGTTCCGCATGCGAGGTAATCGCCGTTGCAGTCCTTATGGATCATAGGGCAGTCGTCGTTGATGAGGGTGCAGCCGAAAGCCTCCATCCACATGCGCGAATGTGTGCTTTTGCCTGTGCCGCTCCGGCCCATGAACATATATGCGCGTCCGTCGCAGCCTACGACCGACGCATGGGTTATCATATCGCCGTGGAGAGCAACGTACTGCGAGAAGTATATTCTCGTCATGGAGTCGATGACAAACCCGGCGAAGGGGTCGTGGTCAAGCAGCCGGAGTGTGGCGCTGCGGAAGTCGCGGGACATTTCCATCACGCGGGGCTGTTCGCCGGGACGCGGAGTGAGGACCACGATCCACGAGTCGCCGCCGTCGTGCAGCGCGGCTCTGCCGAGGTCGTTGAAGGACTCCGAGAGAGGACGTGAGGCGGGAAGCGCCGGCATGGCTCCGTATTCTATGGTGAGCGCCGCAGCCTGAACCGCTCCGTTTCCGAGCGGGCGGACGAACGGCCGGAAATTGGCCGGGACTGTAGCTTCGGTCCATGGTGCGCCGGCGATGATCATGCGGCGCCCTCCGATTTCAAGCAGACATTCCATATCAGTGGACCTGACCTATAATAAGGCGTACAAAATTCCAGAAGGCTTCGGCCGGCGCTATCGTGAGCGACATGCGGCTGCGCTTCATCAGCATAGATGCGGTGTGAATCTTTCCGCCGGCATGGGCTGCCTGAGCTCCGGCGTGATGATGGCCGAAGTTGCCGCCTTCCATTATTATCTTCATCAGTGCGTCGGACGATACGGCGCATCCTTTTTTCCGGCCCGAAGGCGGGAGGACGGCGGGATCGGCGTGCATGTATTTCACGAGAAAAGCGTTGAGCAGGGCAGTCCAGCCCGAGATGCCGAGGTCGCGGCACAGTTTTCCGAATTCCTCGCGGTCGTACTTCCCGGCGAGGTTGTATGCGGCACACATGTAGTCGCATATCTGCCGCAGTCCGATGCCTGTGCCGAAGACGTGACGCATGATGTGCACGTTGACGAGCAGTAGCTCAAGCAGCGGAGCGGGAGAGGGAATCCCGCCATCCGGAGCCGTCGCGCCGGTACACTGTGCGGCGACCATCGAGTCGATGATGCGGCGTGCACGCGGCGAGGAGATGCTGATAAGACGGCGGTGCAGCTCGACGACGAATCCGCTGTAGCGGAACGAGAGGCTGCCGTCGGGATGGGACTGGATGTTGCTGTCGATGGTGCGTGCGAACGCTATCGCGCGGTCCATTTGATCGGCAGGGAGCCAGAGGTCGATGTCGCCGCATTCGCGCAGCTCGGGGCTGATGTAGAACCGTGCCACCGAGAGGCCCTTCTGGACCAGAGGGCGCAGTCCCAGTTCGGCGAGCGAGCCGATGAGGCGCCCGACAGCCTCGGACATGAGGCGGTTGGATGTCTCGACGGCATTCACGCGGGCCACCCATCGCGGCAGGAGCGATCCGGCGGGCAGAAGGCTGTCCGGCAGACGGCAGTATGCGTCGTAGCATATGCCGCATACGGTCTGCCTCCGGGCCAAAGAGTAGATCTCTTCCCAGTCGCCTCCGGAGAGGCCGCGGAACAGCTCTTCGTCGGGTTCAATCCCGAAAGTGCCGCAGCGTACCAGCTCCATGAAAGCTTTCTGTGCCGGTGAATTGCAGTCGAATTCCATTTTTATTACTATATCAGAGTTTTTCCCGGAGCGCCGTCATCTGATAAGGCCCGAAGCCTTCCATTCGTCCAGCAGACGGGCGACATCAGCGACGGCCACCCGGTTATCAACATCGTATTCTTCACAAAGCAGCCGGGCGAGCACCTCGGGATCGAGCCCGTGGTGCTTCGCCGCATCCCAGACGAAGGCGGCGGTTTCGTTGAAGGTATGCACGGTGGTGGTATTCATGTCGTTGTCCGACACGACCACCA
>CABRLF010000075.1 GCA_902471685.1 uncultured Porphyromonadaceae bacterium | reverse complement strand
GGGTATATTGGCCGGGCTTTCGTCGGGTTGGATAAGATCGTTTTCTTCAGTCGACATGGCGTCAGTTCTTGGTTAGATTTATAATACCGATTACCAGCGAAGCAAGCGACGAGATACCGCCGACAACTGTGATCGTAGCGGTCACTGCGGGGTCCATCGACCATGCTGATTTCTGGAGAGATTTATTGGGAACAACGTAGATGAAGTCGTTCTGCTGCAGATTGTAGTAGGGAGAAAGAAGGAAATTCTTGTCGTTGATGTCGACGCGGACCACTTCGCGTTGGCCGTCGGCGTTTATGCGGTAGAGAAGAATGTTATCACGCTGTCCCTTGATGTCGAGGTCTCCGGCCATGGAGATGGCTTCGAGGAATGTCATGCGTTCGTTTTTGCTCTGATATACGCCCGGGTTCTTCACTGCGCCGGCAATGGTGACGCGGAAATTCATCAGTCGTATGTCGACCGACGGTTTCTCAGTGACAAATTTGGGATATATGTCATTTACGATATTTTCAGCTACCTGGTTCTTTGTCAATCCTGCTACATGGATTTTACCGACGATGGGGAAATCGATGCAGCCGTCGGAATTCACGAGGTAATATTCGGTCGACGTCTCGACACCGTAATTACTACCGGAAGAAACCTGTCGGCCCATATCCATGATTTTGCCTTCGGAATCGATATACTTGCCTCGGTTGAACGGTGCCATGGCTACCATATTGACGCCTGTGACATTGATGTTCAGGAGATCGCCGATCTTGATTATAGGGTCGGAGGTATCCTGAGACTGCGATAACATTTCGCTCGATATTGTCTCGGCATCGACGAGATATGGTACTTTTTTAGGTGTGGAACATGCTGCGAGACCAACGCACAGTGCGATGATTACTAAACAATTTGTTAAACGACTCATTATTACTCGTATATGATGTAAAATAGTTGAACGGATAGCTGTACAGAGCATTTCTTGGCAAAATTAGTGATTTTTTAACAAATATGCAAAAATTGAGTGAGGAGATGCGGAAAATGAGAAATTTAGAAAGGAAAATGGATTCGTGATGAGTATTTTCGCCGGAGATATGCTGTGATACAATCAATATCCCGGTATTTGTAACAATGTTTTTTCGGTTTTGTTCGCCGATGCATAGAAATAATGGTCATTTCATTATGCATGGCGCATGCGCTTCCACAGCAGCCATTCCATACCTGCGCGCACAAACAGGTAGGTATTGAAAGAGAGCCACAAGGCGTTGTTGCCAAATTTAGGTATGAATGAAAAATAGAGAATGAAGAAGACGGCGACTGCGACAGCCATAGAAAGAAGCATTGCCCGTGTGGCCGTGAGCCCTACGAAGATTCCGTCCCATACAAACGCTCCGTAGCCGCAAAGAGGAATGACGGCCGCCCATCCTATATATTCGCATGCTGTGGAGACCACTGTCCGGTTGTCGGCTATGACTACGACAAACCACTCTCCGGCAAATATATACGTCGCAGAGAAGATTATGGCGCAGATCAGACCTGTATTCATCAGATCGCGGACAAGAGATCGGAGCGAGTCGGAGCGCTGTGCGCCGGCGTACTTTCCTGCCAGTGCTTCTCCGGCATATGCGAAGCCGTCCATAAAGAAAGAAAAAAGCATGAACAGCTGCAGCAGTATAGCGTTGGCTGCCAATATGTCCGGACCCTGAAGCGCTCCGGCGTGGGTGAACCACAATGTGACGGTCACCAGACAGCAGGTGCGCAGAAATATGTCGGCATTGAGGCGGAAAAAACGCGATAATCCGGCGGTATCGAGTATGTTGTGCAGCGGTTGCGGAGCGGGATGATACTTGCGGATTATGATGACTACGCCAAGAAGCGCGCCGGCCCATTGGGCAGTCGTTGTTCCGGTGGCGACACCTTCGATTTTCCAGCCTTGTCCGAGAACAAGATAGAGACTGACTGCGATATTCACGACATTTGTCGCTATGGCGGTCCACATGGCCGAGCGGGAATCCTGCATGCCGATAAACCATCCCGCAAAAGAATAGGAAAGCATGACGGCCGGAGCGCCCCAGATGCAAATGCCGAAATACTGTCGTACAAGTTTTTCCGTAGCTCCGTCGGCATCCATGAAGGCAAGAATAACATCGCACAGCGGGCGTGACAGCACTATCATCAGCAGACCTATCGCTATTCCTATGAGTGAAGCCCGGAAGAGAACTGTGTTGCACTTGTCTGTTTCGCCGGCACCGTAAGCCTGAGCCGTGATGCCACTCGAACCCATCCGCAGGAAATTGAACAGCCAGTAAAGCATGTTGAACATTGAGCCGCCCACGGCGATTGCAGCTATATACACAGCTGCTCCGAGATGGCCGGTGACGGCCACATCGACCAATCCCAGCAATGGTGTCGTGAGGTTCGACACTATTGCCGGGATTGACAATGCGAGTATTTCGCGCCTGTGTCTCAAGGCTTTTTATTTAGCTTTTTTCGATGCGAAATAGAGGTATCCGATAATTGCGGCATAGGCAACAAGGCCGAGAATCTGAGGAGTGAATTCTCCGCCGTTGGTGGGAACGGGCATTCCGCAGAAGATGGTGATGGCGGCGAAGACTCCGAAGAGAGCGCCACCGGCGATCAGACCGGATGCAATAAGAGTGCCGCGGTCGGTGCGCTTGCGGTTGAGTTCAGCGTTTTTGGAGCTATGACTTACAAAGTAGTTCACGAGACCTCCGACCAGCATCGGAGTGTTGAGGTGAAGCGGGAGGAACATGCCCAGACAGAATGCCAGAGCGGGAACGCCGAGCCAGTTGAGAATCAGGGCGAGGATGGCTCCGATGATATAGAGAATCCAAGGAGTTGCGCCGCCCATCATCATCGGTTCGATAACCTTTGCCATCGCATTTGCCTGAGGTGCGGCCATGGCGTTAGGACCGGTGAAACCGTATACTTCATTGAGCATGAGCATCACGCCGCCTACCGTAGCTGCCGAGACGAGAGTGCCGAGGAATTTCCAGCTTTCCTGCTTTTTGGGGGTTGAGCCGAGCCAATAGCCTATTTTGAGGTCGGTCACGAAACCTCCGGCCATGGAGAGCGCAGTGCAGACTACACCGCCGAGAACCATTGCGGCAACGATACCAGAGGTGCCGTTGAGACCAATGGCTACGAATACGGCTGATGCTATGATAAGGGTCATAAGGGTCATGCCGCTCACGGGATTGCTGCCTACGATCGCAATGGCGTTGGCTGCAACGGTGGTGAAGAGGAAAGCGATGACGGTCACTACCAGCCATGCTATGAATGCCTGCCAGAAAGTGTGGATTACTCCGAACCAGAAGAAGAGAAGCACGCCGATGAGGGCAATACCGGTAAAGTAGGCTATATGCTTCATCGATATGTCGGTCTGCCAGCGTACAGTAGTGCCTCCGGTCTGCGCGCCGCGGAGCTCGCGGGCGGCGAGACCTACTGCCTGACCGATTATATTGCGGCTTTTCACGATACCGATAAGTCCGGCCATGGCGATACCGCCGATGCCTACCATGCGGGCGTAGTCCGAGAAGATCTGCGCAGGAGCCATGGCGGCGATTTCAGCTGAGCCATAGGTGCCCATCAGAGGAATGATGAACCACCATACGAAAATCGAGCCGGCGAAGATGACGAAGGCGTATTTGAGACCTACGATGTATCCTAAGCCGAGAACCGCGGCACCTGTGTTGCATGAAAATACGAATTTGAACTTATCGGCAAGCGCCTGTCCCCATGAGTACGCAGTGGTGGTGATTACCTCCGTCCACACGCCGAAAGTGGCCACGATGTAGTCGTAGATACCACCTACGAGCGATGCCACAACAAGGAGCTTGGCCTGTCCGCCGTTTTCTTTTTTCGCGGCCTGACCGCTGACGAGCACCTGTGTTGTGGCTGTAGCTTCCGGGAAGGGGTATTTGCCGTGCATGTCTTTCACGAAATACTTACGGAAAGGAATGAAGAAGAGTATACCCAGGACACCGCCGAAAAGCGAACTGAGGAAAACCTCAAAAAAGTTGACGGTGATCTCGGGGTGTGTGCCCTGAAGAATATACAGTGCCGGCAATGTGAAGATCGTGCCGGCCACAATCACTCCCGAACATGCGCCTATCGACTGAATGATGACATTCTGTCCGAGGGGATTCTTTTTGCCAAGTGATGACGAGAGGCCCACGGCGATGATGGCGATAGGAATTGCCGCCTCGAAAACCTGTCCTACCTTCAGACCGAGATAGGCTGCGGCAGCACTGAAAATTACTGCCAGGACAAGACCTGTGGTGACAGAGTACGGTGTCACTTCGGCATAGTCACGGGCCGGATGCATCATGGGCCGGTATTCCTCGTCGGCGCCAAGTTCCGTGAACGCGTTTTCCGGAAGATCGATAGGATCGACCTCTGCGGGTGGCACATTCAGGTTGCTCTCCGGAATGTGCTTTGCGCCACGTTCGTTACTGGTTGTTTTCATATTGAATGGATAATGGTGGATTTATCGTTTATTGGTCGGAATTTTAATTGACTGTCCGGCAGATATTCTGTCACCGGCGAAGTTATTGGCACGTTTGATTGCCTCGATGCTGACGCCATATCTCTTGGCTATTTTAGACAGGTTTTCGCCACGGCGCACTTTATGAGTGGTGAAAGAGGGCTTGTTCTCGGATACTTTTTTAGTTGCCTTTTCTTTCTTCTTTGAACTCTGCTTTGTGTTAGCCTTCGGTGCGACATCTTTTTTCGGTGTTTCCGGCTTGACCTCGGGTTCTGCTTCGGGTTCTTCCTCTTTCTGAGGCTTGCTGAACGCATTGTTGACCTCATTTTCCGGTGCAGCAACCGAATCAGACATTACTGGAGAAGCGCCGAGAGAGTCGACAGCTACTACGACAGTAGTGTCAGCAATAGATTCGTTGTTTATTTCTTCTGTCTTTTCTTCAGGCTGCGGCTCTACCTTAGGAAGGTAACGGCGTTTGATGGTCACGATTTTCAGGCGTTTCCCGGCCCTGACTTTCTTGCCCACCTTGTTCCATTTCCTTAGGGATGCCACTGTTACGCCATATTTCTTTGCGATCTTGGAGAGAGTCTCTCCTTTGCGGACCTTATGGTACTGTACCACTTCTTCTTCGGTGTATTCGCCTTTGTTGTTCGATCCGGTAACGAGGCCGGAGGCCGGCTCAACAACGCCACGGCGTGCGTATAGCGCAGCGTTATGGTTCAGAATTGAATCTTCGTTGGCTATATACGCGTATACCTGCAGTGACGGAAGCACGAGAGAATACGGCTTTATGTCACCCGGGATAATATCTTTGCGGAACTGAGGGTTTAGTGCGCGGAGTTCGCCCATAGGAATGGCCAGAACGTCGGAAATCTGCTGGAAATGCACTCGGCGGTTCACGTGTATTGTGTCTGTGACAATAGGACGTCGGGCAAGTGCAGGCGATATGTTATGGTCTTTGTGATAGGTCATTATGTAGTTGGCGGCAATGAATGCCGGCACGTATCCGCGTGTCTCTTTAGGCAGGAACGGGTAGATCTCCCAGAAATCATGCTTGCCATCGCCGGCACGTCGCAGTGCTTTGTTCACATTGCCGGGACCGCAGTTGTAGGCCGCGATAGCAAGCGACCAGTCGCCGAAAGTGTTGTAAAGCTGTTTGAGGTATCTTGCGGCGGCTTCGGACGCGAGATAAGGATCCCGGCGCTGGTCGATGACCGAGCTGACTTCAAGTCCGAGACCTGTCGCTGTGCCCGGCATAAACTGCCAGAGACCGGCAGCTCCGGCCCGTGATACTGCTGTCGGCACAAGAGCCGATTCGATGACAGGAAGATATTTCAGCTCCAGAGGCATTCCGTTGCGCTCAAGCGCCTCGACAAAGATAGGATTGTAGTAAAGACTCAGCCCGAGCATATTCTCTACCAGTTGCTTGCGGTTGGCATAGAACCGGATAGTGTTCTTCACCACGGAGTTGAACGGCATCTCAATCACGGTGGGGAGCTTCCCGAGACGCTCGATTATGACTTCGTCCGATAGATCGCCGGAATCGGCGTTGTCGGCGTCGTAATCTATGACTGCGTAGTTCTTGAGATACCAGTCCTCAAGCATCGCTTTGGTATCGGTCTCGGCGCTTTCGGGCATGATGAGAGCGGCCGAGTTGAGCGTTTTATCGGATATGTCGCGCACCGACTGTGCGGATACAGGAAATGCCGCGGCGAATACTGCGGCACCTATGAGATATTTTGCAAGCTGATTCATTGGTTTATCTTTTGAAAGGGGAGTCTAAAAATTGAGAGCCCAACAGAGCCCTATGCCTGTCTTCGTCGCCGAGCCTGGAGCAAATATGGCCGGTGACCAGTCCATGGAAAGTTCGGGAGTTATGTCGAAATGCGAAAGCGAGGCATCGACATATGCGTCCACCATCGCCACAAGGTATACGCCGACCATGGCTATGATACAGAGATCGCGGTTACGCCGGTAATAGTCTTTTCGTGATTTCAGGACATTGGTAAGCCACGATTTGTCGAGATCTGTTTCCTTGATATTCGGGGGGAAGAAATCCATATACGACTTTGTGTTCGGGTCGTTGTCCATTATGTCGCGGTAGCCCTTGGTATAGTCGTTGAGCATTCCGTTGTTCCACGACGTCGCGTATGCGAGTCCCATGTATCCGCCGATGATGATAGGCAGTTTCCAGTACCGGCGGTTGTATAGCTGCCCCAGACCGGGGAAAAGTGCCGACATCCATACAGCCCGGTTCGGATCCGGATTGAAGTCTGACTTTCTGGGCGTCCATTGGTCGTATGGAGATTCTTCGGGTCCGAACATGAGCGAATCGGGTATGGCTGCGACAGTGTCGACAAATAGTTCGGCTTCACCGAGACGTACCGTCACGCTGTCCGGTGCGTCGGCGATTGTATCGGTGCGGTTTACAGGACGAACCGGCATATGACGGTTCTGTGCGGAGGCTGCGGGAGCTGCGACGAGGCACAGCAGGGCTACAGCGGCCGCACGCACCACAATGCGGAGGAGATATAGAGACAGTTTATTTGTCATCTTGCTGCTTGAGCGAGTCGAAAAGGGTTATTAGACGTTCGAGTTCGTCCTCGTTTTTGAATTGGAAAGTTATACGTCCGCGGCCTTGCTTGTCGCATGCGAACTGGACCGGGGTCTTGAACGCCGACGAAAGGTGGCGCTTGAGTATATCGAAATCATCAGATTCGAAGCGTGACTGCAGCGCCGGTTTTTCGGGAACTTTCGCTCCGTTTTCATACGCTTTGGCAAGTTCTTCGACACGGCGTACCGAAAGACCCTGCTTCAGAATCTCGTTGTAGAGTTTCAGCTGCATTGCCGGGTCGGATATAGTCAGAAGAGCACGTGCATGACCCATGTCGACACGTTTGTCGCGCAGCCCGAGCTGCACTTCGGCAGGGAGTTTGAGCAGGCGGAGGAAGTTTGCTATGGTAGCGCGTTTCTTGCCTATGCGCTCGCTCAGGCGCTCCTGTGTGAGATTGTATTGCTCGATGAGCTTGCGGAACGTGAGGGCGATTTCTATGGCATTGAGGTCCTCACGCTGTATATTCTCGATGAGGGCCATCTCTGTGAGTTCGGCATCGTTGGCAGTGCGGATATATGCCGGCACAGAGGTGAGGCCTGCCAGCAGAGCCGCACGGTAGCGGCGTTCGCCGGCTATGATCTGATAGGATTCGGGACCCGTCTTGCGGAGCGAGAGCGGCTGGATGATACCGATCTGGCGGATTGATGCGGCCAGTTCCTCGAGCGCTTCGTCGTCGAAGAAATTACGTGGCTGGTCAGGATTGGGAGAGATGGCATCCAGCGGTATGTCGTTGATGGCTGACGAGCCGCTTGCAGGCACATCGTCCATCGAAATGAGGGAGTCGAGCCCTCTTCCTAATGCGTTTCTTTTCACAGACATGGCTTCGTGGAATTAGCTTGCGCGGCGGATATTTCTGTTTTTGGCGATCAGCTCTTTGGCCAGAAGGACATGGCTGGTTGCGCCGCGGCTTTCGGAGTCGTAGAGAATAACGGGCAGACAGTGGCTGGGTGCCTCGCTGAGTCGGATGTTACGCGGGATGACAGTATCGAATACCATCTCTGCGAAATGCCCTTTGAGTTCTTCGTAGATTTGGTTGGCGAGCCTCAGACGTGCATCGTACATGGTGAGTAGGAAGCCTTCGATCTGCAGGTGCGGATTGAGCTTGGCCTTGATGATTCGGATTGTGTTGAGGAGCTTGCTGATACCTTCCAGTGCGAAATATTCGGCCTGAACCGGGATAATCACCGAGTCGGCTGCCGTGAGGGCGTTGACGGTGATAAGGCCGAGGGAAGGAGAACAGTCGATGAGGATAAAGTCGTATTTATCCTTCACCGGTGCGAGGAGATTGGCGAGCACACGCTCGCGGTTGGGTTTGCCGATAAGCTCTATTTCGGCTCCGGCCAGGTCGATCCGGGATCCGATGAGGTAGAGACCGTCCATACATGTAGGCACTTCCGATCCGTCGAGAGGATATCCGTCGACCATGCATTCGTAGATGGATGAGGACATGGATTTGGGTTCGATGCCGTAGCCGGACGTTGCATTTGCCTGAGGGTCAGCGTCGATAATCAGCACCTTTTTGCCTTCGGCGGCGAGTGATGCCCCGAGGTTGATGGTTGTGGTAGTTTTACCGACTCCGCCTTTCTGATTGGCGATTGCGATTATTTTTCCCATATAATATGAGTGTGTGAGAGATTACTCGGCAAAGTAACGAATTTTTCGTGAAACACCAAAATATCTGTTCCACGAAAGTGACACGATTGTTGATAACTCATATTTTTGTTGAAAACCGGTCGCCAGGGATGTCTTGTCGCGGCGGTAACAGCCACATACTCAGAAGGGGAATATGAGTGGAATGACAAAAATCATTATAATCCCGAGAATGATCTGAAGCGGAGCGCCGACCTTGACGTAATCCATGAAAGAATACTGTCCTGCCGACATCACAAGCGCATTCGGTGGGGTGGAGAAAGGTGACATGAAGCACAGGGAAGCTCCGAAAGTGACGGCAAACAGCATCGGCAGAGGACTCACGCCGTAGGCAACGGCACTCTGCACAGCTATCGGTGCCATAAGCACGGCTGTGGCCGTGTTGGATATGAAGAGCGTGAATATCGAAGTCGTGAAATAAATGCCGGCCATGAGCCAGAGCGGTCCGATACCGCCGAGGGTATCAACCAGCGACTGGCTCATCATGTCGTTGAGTCCGGTTTTCTCCAGAGCGAAACTCATCGGCATCATCGCCGCTATAAGGATGATGCTCTCCCAGTTGATGGTCTTGTAAGCGTCGTTCACCGATCGGAAGCATCCGGAAAGAAGAGTCACTATAGATGCCGCAAGAACGATGAATACTGCCGGTATCTTGCTGAAAACAAGAGCTGCGATCATTGCGATCATAATTGCTGCCGCAAGGGGCGCCTTGTAGTCTATCGTTACTTTGGAGGCCTGGCTTTCCGGCTCGCCGAGCACTACCCAGTCGCGTGTGTTTTCGCTTATCTTTCCGATGGCTTTCCATGTGCCCTGTACCAGGAGAACATCTCCTTTGGCTACAGTCTGAGACGCGAGATTGTCGATTATATAATCTTTGCCGCGCCTGATGCAGAGGATATTGACATTATAGCGGTTGCGGAAATCGAGATTGGCAATGGTCTTTTTCAAGATGCCGGAGTTGGGAACAACCACGATTTCGGCGAGTCCTATGTCATAGAAATCGAGACTGTTACGGTCTGTGCCCTGATCCTCGGGCATGACAAGACCGTAGTCTGCGACAAATCTCTCTACGTTTTCACGCGGACCACGGATAAAGAGTATATCGCCGGGATCGATGACGGAGGATGCGGCGGGAGTTTCCTGAACCACGTTTCGCAGCAGCCCTTTCCTTTCTTCGACCCGCAGTTCCATTACCTCCAGACCATAGTTGCTTCTGAGTGAGAGAGCTCCGAGCGTGAGACCGGAGACAGGCGATGATTTCGGCACATCCACGCGCCAGAGGTCGTGATTGAGATTGTATTCCTCAACAATGTCGGTAAGAGAGCGTGAACCTCCGGTAGTTTTCTTTTGCTCTCTGTTTTTGCTGGTCAACATTTTGCTGAGCGGAATCAGGAGCAGCGTTCCAGCCACAAGGCAGATAAGGCCGGCAGGCAGAAAGGAGAACATTGTCAGCGGCTCGCCGCTGTATTCCTCCCAGACCTCGGCAATAACAAGGTTTGGCGGTGTACCGATAAGTGTGAGCATACCGCCTATGCTCGATGCAAAGGCAAGCGGCATCAGGAAGCGTGCCGGTGATGTGCCGGATGTTGTGGCCATCGATACCACGATAGGGAGCATAAGGGCAACTGTGCCTGTGTTGCTTACGAATCCTCCGATCAGACCCGTCGACAGAACGACCACAAGAAACAGTCGCGTCTGGCTTCCGCTGCCAAGCCGGGAAAGGCGTGCGCCGAGCATCTTGGCAAGCCCGGTATTGAATATGGCGCCACCCACGATAAACAGTCCTGCCATCATTATTACTATCGGATTGGAAAAGCCCGAGAGAGCTTCCTGTGTTGTCAGAACTCCGGAAAATGTCAGGATAAGAAGTGCTATCAGTGCCACGACGTCGGCACGGATTTTGCCCCAAACAAATCCTGCGGCAGCAAGCAGAAGTGTGATTATTGTGATATACATGGCAATATCGTAGGTGGGATAATTCTAAAACAAAAACAACAGGTATTTGTTGATAATCGATTATTCCGGATAGCGGAGGTTTTCTTTTGCCGGGGCGGCAAGAACCTCGTCCATATAACAGCGTGCGGCATTCCGTGCTGCCGGAAGATCCATGAAAGAATAATTGCCGCAGTCGCGGGGTGTTGCTCCCGGAATCTCGCCTTCGAATCCGGCGACAAATTCCATTGTGCGGCGCATCAGCGGCAGAATGTCTTCCGGCTCAAGATGCCCCTGAAGCAGGAGATAATTGCCGGTGCAGCATCCCATCGGTCCCCAGTAAATGACGCGGTCCCGCCATTCCGGGTCGTTGCGCAGGAATGTGGCAGCAAGATGCTCCATGGCGTGAAGTGCGCGGGGCGGCAGTGCGTCTTCGCGGTTCGGACGCGTCATGCGGATGTCGAACGTGGTGATCTCGTCGCCTGACGGCGTTCTGTCGCGGCGCGAAACGAAGATGCCGCGCTCGAGACGGTTATGGTCTATTGTGAAGCTTGCAATCTTTTCCATATTCTTTAAAACAGAAATGATTCAGGCCGCCCTCGGGTGGTCTGAATCATTTCAAATTGTAATTCTGTCCAGATTATTTACCGAGCATTTCTTCAAGTTTGGCATCAAGCTCTGCCTCGTCGTCGAAGCGGCCAACCATGTTACCCTCTGCATCGATGATGAATTTCGAGGGGATGTACATGATAGCGTAGTTGTCGGCATTGTTCACGGGTGCGTCGTAGATGTTGTGGTAGTTCTCCATGCCGAGTTCCTTCTGGTTGGTGATGTATTCCTTCCAGGGCTCTTCGGTGCGGTCGAGCGATACGGCTACCACTTCAAGACCCTTTGCATTGTACTTGTCGTAGAGCGACTTAACGTGGGGCAGGGAAGCGCGGCACGGACCGCACCATGTAGCCCAGAAGTCGAGGAGGACAACCTTACCCTTGAGGTCGGCCATGCTGACGGGATTGCCGTTCTGATCGTTACCGGTTACGTTGGGAGCGGGTTTGCCAGCCTGAATGCTTTCGAGAGCGTTGATATACTTGCCTGTGCTTTCGGCAAGAGACTGCATATCGGGAGTAAGGCCGTTGTAGAGAGCCTTGAGTTCGTCGAAATCGAGGTCGGAGCGCTGGGCTTCGAGAAGTGTTACAGAGATATACGAATCAGGATGGTTCTTGATGAAGTCGAGATTCGATGCATTCATCTCTTCACGGAGTTTGTCGCTTACAGTGCGGAGTGAGTCGAATGCTACGGTATCATTGTTGGTGTAAGCTGTCTGGAATGCCTCGCGGAGGCTCATCATCTGGTCGTTGATTGTCTTCTGAACTGCTGTAAGAGAGTCCTGCTGAGCGGTGATGGGCGAGCCGGTGAGGGCAGCTTCGTTGTATGATTCGCCTGTGAGGTTGACAGTCATCTCGGCAGGTTCGATAACGAACTGGCGGAGTTTCTGGTCGGAAGCGTAAGGATTCGCGCCTACGAACATGTAGGCGGAGTAGGGCCGGTCGAGTTTGCCGGCGAAAGTGAATGCTCCGTTAGCTACAACTGCGGAGTCCTGATAGATGGAATCGCCGGATACGCGATACATAAGGCGTACCACTTCACCGTCGGCCAGATCAGTTGTACCATTGATGGTATACTGGTCGGTGGGAGCCTGCTTGCAAGCGCTGACAAGAGCTATTGCACCAAGCGAAAGGATAAAAAGTTTTTTCATTGGATATAATAAATGATGTTTAGATTCTTTTAGGGCCTACAGACTCAATGCGCAAAATTAATCAAGTTTTGCTATCCAACAACGCTTTTAACAGAATTTAGTGCTGAGATCGGAAGAG
>CABRLF010000074.1 GCA_902471685.1 uncultured Porphyromonadaceae bacterium | reverse complement strand
AAATCCAATCCGATTCATGAAGAATATTCTCTCACTATTTCTTGTAGCAATCGCATTGATGGCCAATGCAATAGAAGTAATAGACCTTGCCGGTATTTTAGTAGATGACAATAATTAATTTTTGTCATCTACTAAAATTATTTCGAGATGTTTTGAAAAACCTGTTACTAATAAACTGTATGCCTTATTATCTACAAAATCACCTCGCAGTTGAATGCCTGAGAACTATGATAGATGCCTAAAGCGTCTGCATAGGTAATATCATTCCGTACGCTTATAGATTAATATCTTTCGGGAAATAGCTATCTTTGCATCGGATATGCCAGTACGCCAATCGAATATTGAATTGCTGCGCATCATCAGCATGCTGATGGTGCTCACTGTTCATGTCGATGGTGCGTCGCTCGGACTTCCCGCTCCCGACGGGGATTTCGCCTCGCTGTCCGGACACGATGTATGGAGGCTCGCAGTCGAATCGGTCGCGATAATCGGCGTCAACTGCTTTACCATGATTTCGGGGTATTTCGGCATCCGGTTGCGCTGGAAATCGGCATTATCCTTTCTTTTCGAATGTCTCTTCTACTCAGTCGCAATATATATAGTCGGTTGCATTGCCTTCGGAGGATTCTCATGGTCAGGATGGATTGAGAGCTGGATGATACTGAGTCATACCGATCTATGGTATGTTCCTGCGTATTTCGGACTGATGCTACTTAGTCCAGTACTCAATGCCGGCCTGGATGCACTGCCCCGACGCCTTTTCTCGTGGACCCTTATCCTGTTTGCGGTCTTTAATATATGGTGCGGATGGTGGTGGAACGGAGCGTTCAATCCGACAGGCTATACTATCGTCCAGCTCATCCTCGTATATATGATTGCCCGCTACATCCGTCTGCATATTTCGAATGAAGCAATCCGGCGGAATTGCTTTTGGGTGATCATCGTATTTATTGTTTCGGTTGCTGCGATATTCACGTCTGCCATTTATTTGCCGTCCCGACAGGCCTTTGCTTATAATTCTCCGGTTGTATTACTCTCCACGGTGAGTTTTTTCCTTATCTTCCTGTCGTTTGAAATAACCGTGCCGCTTATCAATTACATGGCCAAGTCGGCATTCGCTGTATATCTCATACATAAGAACCCGGTTATATGGGTCAACGTGATGCGTCCGGCAGTGATACATCTCTGGAACTCGTTGCCTCTTCCACTCTTTTCTCTGGCTGCGGCCGGCATAATAATAGGATTCTACCTCATAGCCATGATTATCGACCCTGTGCGCCGGATGATCTTCAACTTTATCTCACAATCTGTCGTTATCCGGCAGGACAACGACCAATAAAACAGCCGACATCATTTATCTAAATCACAGATATTTACATACGTTCAAGACGATAAAAAATTTCTCTTTAGAATTTTTTGCAAAAAAATTCCCGAAAAAGTTTGGTTATTCGTTGGAATTATTATAACTTTGTAATGACTTCAACATAGAGATATGAATAACGATCGCCGACACAACCAATCCGACATGACCGACATCCTGCGCAAGGCAGGCCTCAGGCCTTCGCCGCAACGCGCCGCCATAGCCGGATATATCGGTGCCTCGCGATCTCATCCCTCTGCAGAAGAGATCTACAGGGATCTTGTGCCGGACTACCCCACTCTCTCACTTACCACGGTCTACAACACCCTATATGCACTTGAGAGAGCCGGTTTGGCCAAAATGTTGGATATAGAATCAAAAAATGTGCGGTTCGACACTGCCGCGACACCAAACCACGGCCATATATTGTGCAGAAAGTGCGGTCGCATTTTCGACATGCCACTTCCCGAAAACATAGAAAAATATATGCCCGCGGGATTCAGTATCGATTCGGTCAATCTCTATTTCAAAGGTTTATGTCCGGAATGCAACTCCGAGGCACCAAAAAATGACAAACAACATTAAAAACACAACAATATGAAAGATCTTAAAGGAACAAAAACCGAACGCAACCTTCAGGATGCATTCGCAGGCGAATCTCAGGCCCGCAACAAATACACCTATTATGCTTCGAAAGCCCGCAAGGACGGCTACGAACAGATCGCCGCTCTCTTCGAGGAAACCGCCAACAATGAGAAGGAGCATGCAAAACTGTGGTTCAAATATCTCCATGGTGGAGAAGTGCCCGACACGATGAAGAATCTTCTCGATGCTGCCGAAGGCGAGAACTATGAATGGACCGACATGTACGACCGCATGGCCCGCGAGGCTGAAGAGGAAGGATTTCCCGAAATCGCTTTCCGTTTCCGTGCTGTCGCAGCAATCGAACGTCATCACGAAGAGCGCTACCGCCGTCTACTCAAGAATATCGAGGAAGGTATTGTATTCTCCCGCGAAGGAGATACTATCTGGATCTGCCGTAACTGCGGTCATATCGTCATCGGCAAGAAAGCTCCCGCCGTATGCCCCGTATGCTCACATCCCCAGAGCTTCTTCGAAATCGAAGCCGACAATTATTGATTCTACACTCTGAAAACACACGCCGGGACCGAAGGATTCCTCCAGTCCCGGCTTTTATTATGTTGTCAAATCTATATTCTGCAGCTAAGCCAAGTGCATAAGATCGCGGTAAATGTCAAGAGCTGAGCCTATGCCCTCTTCCGAAACCACGCAGTCGATATGCGGCTTGCCGACGGCTTCAAGAAGAGTGAAATTAATCTGGTCGGCGCTGCAGTTCTTCTTATCCTGCCGCATAGCGGAGATAAGTGCCGGATAATCCTTGCATGTGATATCAAATGCTCCGTAATTCTTAAGTACGTAATCGGCCACCTTGTGAAGAGTATCCGAAGGGAATCCGAACTGTATGTGTGAGAGGATCAGTTCCACAACGAGACCCCATGCCACAGCATATCCGTGCGCTATGGGCGAACTGCGGACATAGGAATATGACTCGAATGCATGGCCGATGGTATGTCCGAGGTTCAGAGCCTTGCGCAGACCTTTCTCCGTAGGATCCTGTGCGACGATACGCGCCTTCACTCCCACACTTGCTTCGATAAGCGGCAGGATGGCCTTGGAGTCGAATTCCGGATAGACCGGACTATAGGCAAGAAGTTTGCCTAGAGTAGACTCGTCTTCGAGAAGCCCGTGCTTGATCATCTCCGCATAACCCGAAAGAATCTCCTGCATGGGCAAGGTATTGAAGTAGATCGATGAAATGATGACTGCTTCCGGCTCGGAGAATGCCCCGATCTGGTTCTTAAGCCCGTCGAAATTGATACCTGTCTTGCCGCCTACCGAAGCGTCGACCGCGGCAAGGACAGTCGTAGGAATGTTCACGCACCGGAGGCCTCGTTTATATGATGCGGCGGCGAAGCCGCTCAGATCACTCACCACGCCTCCTCCGAGATTCACCACAACAGTCTGGCGGCTGGCCTGAAGAGCAGACAGCTGCTTCCAGAGCGATGTGAGCGAATTCAGGTTTTTATTCGCATCACCCGAAGGAATGGTTATAATGTGGGCCTGAGCCGCCGTCTTGGAGTCGGTGGTAAGCAACGGAAGGACAAACTGAGCGGTATTGGTGTCGGCAACTATCACAACCTGCGGCGAATCAAGAGATTCTATAATATCATCGAGGGCTGTGCCTACGAGATTGGTAAATACTAATTTTTCTTTCATCGGATTACGCTTTTATACCTTTCTATAACAAATGAGAAAGGATTTTGGCACACATAAGCATCGAATTCAACTCAATATCTGCTCCGGCAGCCGTCAGAGCACCGTCGGGAAGGGGACCCGTCCTTACTCCGAGTGTGAGAATTCCTGCTCTGTGTGCGCTTTCGACCCCAAGAGGAGCATTATCGATAGCAACGGCTTCCCACGGTTCGACTCCGGCAAGCGCAAGGCCTCGGAGATAAGGCTCAGGGTCGGGCTTGCCATGCTTCACGTCGTGGGCTGTGATTCTCAGATCAAAAGCGCCGGGGTATTCTGCCGGAAGACGCTGGAGTGTGGTATTTTGCGCCGATCCGGTGACAAGCACAGTCTTTATGCCGTGGGCAAGACACTCGTCGACAGCCGCGCGGGCACCACGTATCCGATGTGGCATACCGAAGGATGCGAAAAGCCCGCTCTTGATGCTATACAGACGCCTACAGGTCTCTTCATCGGCTCCATGGCCGAACTGCCGCTGGAACAGACGATTGATAGTCGCTGAGCCGGTCATGCCTTCGAAGCCGTAGAACTCGGTTTCCTCGGCCGTAATGCCTTGTCCGTCGCACATCAGTTTCCATGCTCTGGCATGTAGCGGCATGGAATCATATAGAACGCCGTCCATGTCGAAAAGGACGGCTTTTACGCTAAGCTTATGTCCTGTGACGGCTTCATATGCCGCCACAGTACCCGGAAGTTTTTTTAAGATCGGATTCATTTGGTGATGATAGATTCTGCTGATTCTTCAAGCATACCCTCCTGCTTCAGGAGAAGCGAGTCGGCCGGAGTCAGGCCTGGATCCGGCTCATCGGCAAGACGTCCGGTGTCGGCAGATGCAGGAATATCGAGTCTTCTGAATTTTGAATTACGGACGCCCCGGCGGAATACGCCCTCGATCTGCTGAAGAAGATTGATGCGTGCCGTATCGGCCATCCCGATACTCTCTGCCGCTTTGCCTTCCTTGTATTTGGCTCCGCCCAGACGTATCTTGTATTTATCCGGATTCCCTTTGAGCGTTATTCCGAATTTGAATGGCAACGGCGACTTAAGCACCGATATATGGTAGTCGAAATTCATTGCAAGGTCGTTATAACCAGCCACGCCGAGTCGGTAACGGTCGATATCGAACGAGAACGGGAAAATCTGCAGTATATTGTCGCGGACAACCATCTCGACATTCATATGCTTGATGCGATTGTCAGCCTTATTCCTGAATCTGAGCCATTTACCGAGAGTGGCATAAGTCTTCTCGTCCATAAATGCCAGAGAGTCGCCCGAAAGACGCACCGCTGCGTCGAGACTCGGGAGGACAAAGTTCATGCAGCTGTCGAGATTGACTGTCGCAGCCATCTCGGCATCGATTATACCACTGAAATCACGCATTATAGGGAGTACCGAGTCGACAGCCGGAACAAGCTTCAGAAATCGCGCCAGATTCATCCGGTAAAGATCGAGACCGAAGCCGAAACTCATGTCGCGTGCGTTCGGAGCCGAATAAAGTGCAGACAAACTTACAGTGCCTATATCTGTCCGCGCCTTTAGGTCATGAAGGTTCACTCCTCCGTCATAAATCAGGATATCGCCTCTGAAATCCTTCATTTTCAGGTCGGAATAGAAAATATTGTCGGCCTGCATCACCACCCTGCCGTCGATATTGACAGGAATGAGCAACGGCCCCGAGGTATCCGCCTGCCCGTCGGCAAGCGCTTCGAGTTCTCTGTCAAGTTTCGATTCATCATCGTAGTCGCTGAAGGCATGTCCGGCAGTGCCACGCCGCATCTTATCGGCGTACGCAGCTCCGGCAAACACTGCATCGGCAAGCTGGTTCACATCGACCGTATCGCTCTCTATGGCGAAATTGATTTTCAGGGAATTGTCGCCGCGTCGTGAGGTCAGTCCGCGTTTGATATTGCTAATCAGACCCGTTACTTCAAGATTACTGTGCCCGGCGCGGTAGATGAGATTATTCACGGCCACACTGTCGTTTGTAAACGATATGTCGAGCCTGCTCACACGGTTTCTGAGCGGGAACAACGGCGTATAGAGCCGGGCGCGCCGCGTTGTAAGCGAGCCGTGAAGGTCCCATCCGAGCAAGAACTTGCGGAATCCGCTTGCAAGATTCCATTCAAGCATCTCATTTTCTTCTTCGTCAAGTTGCGTATATAGACGGCGTATCTTGCGCCGGTGTTCACGTCTCTTCTCTATGGCAAGGCGGATAACTTCATCGGGAGTGAGGTCCGGATGAGCACGACGGATACTGTCGGCGAAATGCTTCACCTCTTTCCTTGCACGCTCCGACATTGGCTTCTTGTGCATCGAAGCATCCAGAGTAGCGTCTCTGAGCGAAAAACGGGTGGTATTCGTCCCGGCAGCGAAACGGCCAATACCGAGTTTCGCCTCTATCTCCGGGAGCCTGCGCGCACCTTTGAACCGATGAAGGCTCACACGCCCGGCAACGTCGCGCAAACGCACTCCGGCGCTGTCGGTGACCGATTCAATATTCAGTCTGGCGATCCTGATGCCTCCGCCAACGGGGAGCACAAGGGTTGTATCGGCTGCGGATGCCGTATTCTCCACGCCTACACCAAGGCCGAGATTGCCGACGGCGATATCTACGCCGCCAATGAGAATGGTGGCTGTATCGACCTCGATTCCGGCACCGAGCATTGGTCTGACATCTTTCATCCGGCTTTTCGTCTTCGAGTTGAAGGCTACAGCTAAACGGTTGATATCCACCATGTTGGATGTGTCAGAGGATATGTAGACGAGATTGTTGCCATTCAGCTTACCACGAATATCGAGGTTGTGAAAGCCTGACTGTGAGAACATTGACATACGGCCGTCCATATCGACATCCAGGGCCATACTACCGCGGAGAGAGCCGTCTATGAGGCGTGCGATAACAGGCGGGAAAAGAGAGAAATCGATATTTCCTTTCAGGCAGACAGAGAAGGAAGGGTCGGACAGCAGACGGTTGAAGGAGCCTTGTGCGGTTAGCTCTGTCGCAGGTCCAGCCACGAGTAAACGCCTGATATATACCTTTATATCATCGAGATTTCCGGTTTCAAGAATAGCACCGATATCGAATCCGACAGCCCGGAATCGGGCCGGGCCGTATCTCAGAGGTGCATCTTCCATCCTGATATTGAGGTCGAAAGCCGGTAAAGTATCGGATGCGGCGTGAAATGGCCGAAGCAGTCTGACATCAAGCGAAACAGCGGCATCGGTGTAAAAATACGGCTCCAAAAGCCGATTTTCCTTACGAATACTGTCTGTAGCGAATCGTAACAAATCTGTAACCGGGACAGGATCCACCACAAGTGATGCGGAATTTACGACAAGTGTACTGTCGTAGTCAAGCTCCATATTGAGCATGGCATTGAGGAATGCACCGCGCACGCTGAATTCTTCCAAAACTATCATGGTCGGCTTGTCCGGCTGCCAACGAACACGACCGTCGAGACCGAATTCAATATCATCGAGGTTGAGCCACATCTTCGCATACGGACTCGAAACATTTCCGTCAATTTTCAGGGCATACGCAGGTTTTCCGTCACTCTCGAGGCGGGCGTTGTGCAGGAGGAGTATAGAGGCCTCGGTGCTGTCTGCGGCGTTGAAGTATCTTATCTGGCGAGCCTCCGCGATATTGAAATGACGGATGCTGAAAGGAGGTATAATTGTTCCGGATCCAGCCTCGGCCGTAGTATCCGGCCGGTATATATCGAAGTTACCTCGACCTTCGCTGTCCAATACAATATTCAAGGCGGGACGGATAAATTCGGCATCTCTGATTGCGAACTCTCCCTTTGCAAGAAGCGCCGCAAGGTCGACCGTTCCATAAAAACGGTCCAGCGAGAAAAGAGAGTCTCGCCATTCCGGAAGACCAGCGAGAAGGTTTTCGTCTGCTCCGCGGAATGTATGCGATATTACTGTAAGTGAATCGATCTGAAGCTTAAGGACAGGGAATGCCGGCTCGAATGCAAGCTCCACTCTGCCCACCGACACATCGGCATCGAGCGCATCGTTGGCAAAGCGTTCGACCAGCGGTGTAAGACGATCCGGATTAAGGACCTTGACTGCGCAGATCATCATGGCGGCAATAGTGAGCACAAGAGCCATTACCAGTACCGCTACAAAGAAGAGTATGTCAGTCAGAATTTTTTTCATCTGTCTTAATCGGGCGGGGAGGAGCCGCGGTTATATGAAAACAAGCCTGATGCCGCTCAATCTTGGCAAGCAGCCGCCCTTCGTCACGGAGCGCAGAGACCACCTCGGCGAGAAGATTCTTGAGGTCCTCGAATGTGCGGTGAGGCTTCGACGGATCGTCGCATATAAATTTGCTGTAGCTGATATCGAAAGTCGTGCCATAGGTGTGGGCACTCTCCGAGATAGCGTTCCGGTTCACACGGCGAAGTCGTCCGACGGTGATATCGGAGCGCAGGAGACTTGTCACCTTGAGCCGGTACCCTCCCCCGCCGCGGGTGTAGAGCGAATCGGAAAACCGTTGCCCAATTTCCTCAAGGAGCTCGCGGGCATGAGGCCGGAGAAAGGCATAGGAGTGAGTGAGTGTGTCGATATAGATGAATTCATTCGAAGTGACGCGCACCAGACCCTTTCCATTCTCCCAAGCCGAGCGGGAATCGTGGAACGGACGCATACCGCCAGCGCGGGCATATTCGAGATGCTGGTAGTTGCTGTCGTTGAATGCCCGGGACAGAGACGGACCGACAGGATTTATTTTCAAACGTTCGCATCCGTCGTCAGGTGCGTCTTTCGATGCTATGGCATATGGATTCTCAGCAACGGAGTCGGTCAGCAAAGCTTTCAGATGCGGATTCAGACCGTGCCGGACTTCTACTTCGGGCTGCCGGCGGCATCCGGCAATTCCGCATCCGATAACAAACGCTGTGATTATATATATCAGATATCGCATTTCATTATTATTAGAATGCGAAGTTACGAAATTTTTTCCGTAAATTTGCAACCGATATGACCCAAGGAAAGATATACCTGTTTCCGTCTTTGCTAAATCCCGGGGGCAGCCCCGCAGACGTATTGCCGGCACGCAACATCACTCTTATCGCATCCATACGCTATTTCGTAGTGGAAGAATTGCGCACGGCCCGTCGTTTCCTTAAGGCCTGCGACCGCTCTATCGATATAGATACGCTCCACTTCGATATTCTCAACGAGCACACTCCCGCACAGGAAGTGGAATTGATGCTTGCCCCTGTCTTTGAAGGCCATGATATCGGCATTATCAGCGAGGCCGGCTGCCCTGCCATTGCCGATCCGGGTGCCGACCTGGTTGCGGTCGCCCAGCGTAAGGCTGTGGAGGTCGTGCCGCTGATAGGTCCGTCGAGTATTCTTCTCTCGCTTATGGCCTCGGGATTCAACGGACAGAGTTTCGCCTTCCTCGGCTATCTTCCTATCGACGCCCCCAAACGGACTGCCGCATTCAAACAGATTGAGCGTGACATCCGCACACGCCGTCAGACTCAGATTTTCATCGAGACTCCCTACCGCAACAACCGTCTCATCGCCGAACTCGCATCCACCCTCCCGGGCGAAATGCACCTGTGCGTTGCATGCGATATCACCGGGCCTACCGAATCAATCATAACCAAACCGCTAAAATTTTGGAAGACTGCAAAATATGACTACGCCAAACGTCCCGCGATCTTCCTTCTCTACAATTAACGATGAGCCGTCGCCGCCAAAAACGCAATCAGGAAGCATTCTGGAGCCATCACCCCGGACTTTTCGACTTGGCTACAGAAGACGAGACACCCGATGAACTGATACCACTCGACGAAAGCGACCTGCGTAAGCCGGAGCCGCTCCGATTCATCTCTTTCGGCAGCGGAAGCAGCGGCAACTGCTCCTATATCGGCACACGCGAGTCCGGTCTGCTCATCGATGCCGGAGTAGACAATAATTATGTCGAAGAGCAATTCACTGCCAACAGCATCAACCCAGATACCATTGCCGGCATACTGCTGACTCACGACCACAGCGACCATGTCCGCTATGCCTACGCTATTCTGCGCCGTCACCGCAACATGAAACTCTTCGCGACGGCAAAAGCGTTCAACGGACTTCTGAGACGCCACAGCATGTCGAGACGTATAAAAGATTATCACCAGCCAATCTTTAAAGAATTCCCGTTCAAAGCGGGAAAGTTTACCGTCACGGCATTTGAGACGAGTCATGACGGGACGGACAACGCAGGATTCTTTATCGAGGGATACAATACTACTTTTGTTGTCGCGACAGATACGGGGGTACTCACTTCAAGAGCCGACGAATACATCCGGAAGACGCACAATCTGATGATTGAAAGCAACTACGATCTCAAGATGCTTCGCAACGGGCGCTATCCGCAACACCTGAAAGCACGCATCGAGTCCACTATCGGACATCTTGACAACGCCGATACGGCCCGATATCTTGCATCCGTAGCGGCGTCGGCAGGCCTCCGGCACGTTTTCCTGTGCCACCTTAGCAACGACAACAACACCCCCCAGATAGCACTCTCGACAGTACGCGACGCTCTGGAGGCTGCGGGTATTCCTATCTGCGGCGAAGACAGCGCCGACGAATCGCGCCTGCATCTTTCCGTTCTGCCTCGGGAAGTAGCGTCGCTGATGGTAACGCTGGCACCGAACGAGTGAAACTCATGTCCTCTGTCCAAGAGGATTCGGCCACCCCTAACGGGGTGGATATTAGATTGCTATGGAAGTACCATGGTTTCGAGCCCTACAGGCTCTCACCATGGCCTAAACATTTCGTTATGCCGCTACGCGGCTTTTGGTCGCTAACGCGACTTTTCATGTAACTTAAAACGATGACGCCGCATCTCCCATGCGGCGTCATCGTTCTCTATAATCTAATTTACCTAAAACCTTTAATCCTATTCCATCAGTTATCTATCGATGACTAAAATCATCGCTTTTACTTGTCCTATTGTTCACCCGTAACTTAGACCTTTTCTTATTTACACTGCAAAATTAACAACTATTAAAATCGCATTGCTGCAAATTGAGGTCGAATATAAATAATACAAAAGATGAATTAATTATATCTAATTATTTATCAATGCATTGCAAGAAAAAGCCACTATATACGATATAAGAGTTTATACACTCTAATCTAAACGCATTTAACCAAATCAGCCTCAAAATTCTCGCGATCCCGCGCTCTTCCACGCAAGCGGTTCCGGTAAGTGTAGATCGTATTGAGCGAAAGATTGAGGGCCTGAGACAATTTGGTCGAATCCGAGACACCAAGACGAAGAAATGCCGCAATGCGCAACTCGGGAGACATTCTGCCACCGGGAAGCAGACACAGTTCCTTACCTGGAATCAACAACTTGTTGAGATTCCCGACAAAATCAGGAAAAGTAGATAGGAATCCGCTGTCGAAAACCTCGAAAAACTTTTCCTGCATCTTACTCTGATAGCTTCCGGAGCTGACTTCATCGTAAAGGTCTTTTCCCTGTCCACTCTGGAGCTTACGGAATACATGAATAGAGAAATCACGAAGCTGTTCGAGCGAAAGGAATGCAAGCCCCACAAGGTTGGTATTCACTTTCACAACTTCTTCGAGCATAACTTTTATTCTCTCGTCCTTGTTTTCGACAGTCTTCCGACATTCAATAAAGAGTTTTCGATAGCGCAAGACCATGAAAAACAGAAAAACAGCGAGAAGCGCAAGAAATATCCATACAATATTATATATGACTGACAGCCGCTCTTTTCCGACAGACATATACTTCAGATAGAGCGAACCGCCCGAACGCCTCGACAATCTCTGATATGATTCGTCTTTATACCTTGAAGCCAATTCAAGACATCTTATTGCAAGGTTCTCGTATCCTTCCTCAAGCAGGATTTCCCCGGCATTCTCAAGGGCTTCCGGCCGAATATATCCACGATTGAGCGACTTGACAGCCCGCTGAAGAACATATGAAATATACCGCTGGCGTTTGTCGGGGATTTTCATATAATGTTTTGCCACAACATCCATGGAAAAGTCCTGCAGTTCGGGATGCCGGTCCAGCTCAGGAATAGCACCGATGAAACTGGCAGTCGCGAGATCGTGCTCATTTTCAAGCATATATCTATATCCAGACAGATAGTTAGCTACGGGCCCGTCACTTTTATAGAAAGGCAGCAGAGAGTCTATCGCGCTGAGAGTCATAGCCATATATCTCTGTTTAAAACGACCTTCGGGATAAGAGCTGCCGATAGAATGATGGATCTGTGCGGCGGCGAGCCAGTACTCGAATCTGAGCGTATCACTCATAACCGCGGGATTGAAATTCTCAAAGATCCGGAGTGCCTCGACCTCTATACCGGCGGAAGGATACAGCGAAATCTCCTTTAAGAGAATAGCATTGGCGAGGGAAGATTTTCCGCATTTCAAAGCCTCATCATGAGCGAGATTAAGATACATCAATGCCGAATCGACAGATTCCTTGACATATTCGACCCCGATTTTCGCGCCGAGCTGAGCTTTGGCCTCACCTCTTGGCATTTTGAGGAACTCATTCTTGAGAGCATCCATGTGCCGGTGGCGTTCTCCGGCAATCTTTCCAACATGGTCAAGGTAATATTCGAGAGAATCGACGCAGGCCAAATTGTCTTTGTCGAGAACAGCCGAAGACGAAAAGGCCACGCCAAGAATAATGCACATTACAAGGATGAGACGATTCATATGGACAATTTTACATAGTATCTACAGTGCAAAATTACGAAAACAAATTTATATAAACAATTCCCTGTTATATTTTATGTTGATAGGCCAATTTCATAACGCTCTGATTATCAAATATATAGCCCCCCCCCTATTTTGTATGTTTCTATTATCATTTTATATTGGATAGATCG
>CABRLF010000073.1 GCA_902471685.1 uncultured Porphyromonadaceae bacterium | reverse complement strand
GTACGGCCTTGATTTCATCCACTCCGGCGGGACGCTCCACTTCAATCTTGAGAGTCTGCGGATTCTCGCGTGCTACAGCGGGATGGAAAACATGGTCTGAACCGGCAACTTCGAATCCTTCGAGTTCCTTGTTGGGCGTAAAACCTTCCCAAGCGTTTTCGAAATATAAAATAGCCTTGTCGCCGATGATTTCCATCGATTTATAGCGCGGATATCCGGTGGGCATTCCCTTTATTCCGTAAGTTTTTTCGGCAGCCATAAAAGCGAGACGTTCGCCGATCTCTTTCTTTTTGCGGGCATGGATATCGTCGACCTCAAAAGGATATACAAGGTCGGAGGTGCAAACGATTTCGCACGACGGAATAATTTCCGCAGCCTTGTGCTGGCTTTCGCGGAAGAATGCGGCGTTGTTGCCATCGGGATTGCTATAGTTCCAGCCGGGTATTTCCACGAAATAGAACGGCAATTCGCCCAGATTCCATTTCGCACGCCAGTCGCTTACCATGTCGCGCTGATGATATGGATATGTGCTGTGGCGTCCTACATTCGATTCGCCCTGATTCCAGAGGAAGCCTTTGACGGTATAGCCGATAAGGGGATGAAGCATAGCGTTGTACATCACTCCGATGCGCTCCCATTCATTGAGCGTAGTGTCGTTCTTTTCTTTTCCGACATTCCATTCGGGATAGGTGTCGAGCTGCTCGGGGCTCTGCCAGCCTTCGATCTTAGAACCGCCGTAGCTGCAGTCGATGATTCCGACGGGGACATTAAGGATTTTGGTCAGCGACTCGGCGAAGAAATATGCGAGGGCACTGAAGTCGTATGCATTTTCGGGCTTACTCACTTTCCACGGCGATGCCACACGCTCCTGCGGAGTGTAGGATGCGGATTTAGGTACTTTTGCGAACCTGATGCCGGGATAGCGGCCGGAATAGGCGATAGCCTCGGCAGCGCCTTCCACAGGCTGAGTCCAGAATCCTCGCAGAGGCATTTCCATGTTGGACTGACCGGAGCAGAACCACACTTCGCCTATCGCTACATTATTTAATGTTATATTGGAACCGTCGCCTTGGATTGTGATAGTCTGAGGAGTGAAAGTAGCGCCCGGAGTCGGGAGTTCGACTTGCCAGCGGCCGTCCTTTCCGGTTTTGGCGTTGACACTACGGTCAGCGTTCCAGGACCCTGTCACGGAGATTTGCGAGCCGGGAGTCGCCCAACCCCAGAGCCGCGCACCGGCATTCTGCTGTACGACCATGTTGTCGCCGACGATGTCGGGAAGAGTTATTGCTGCCTGAAGGTTTCCAGCAGCGAAAATTGAGAAGAGTAATATGGGAAGAGATTCTTTATTCATGGTATTGTTTTGAATTTCGAATGCAAAACTATACCGAAAAAATCATACATCCAAACAAATTGCCTCGCGGTGTCTTAGAGTGTTATAATAGTATCGTCTTCCACTCAGATTACTATCTTTGTTTTGAGATAGTTTTCGCGGAATGTCTTGGGACTGCAGCCTTTCTTCTTTTTGAAGAGTCGGTTGAAATTGGATATATTGTTGAACCCACATTCATAGCACACCTCGGCGCTTGTGAGATTTGTGTCTACGAGCAGACGTGCGGCATGACCGAGCCGCATATCAATGATATAGTCGGAGAGCGTTCGGCCCGTTCTTGCCTTGAAGAACCGGCTGAAGGCAGTAGGCGCCATTCCGGCGAGATCGGCCATCTCATTCAGATAGATTGTTCGGGTATAATTCTGCGATATGTACTCCTCAACTTTCTGCACACGGCGCGAGTCGCTCTGCGTGCGGGCATTTGCGAAGCTGGTTGTCGACAGTATATGACAGTCGTTGGTCGTCGACATATAATATATAATCTCAAGAAGCCTCAGAAGTCGGATAAAACCGGGTTGTGGCTTGGTGAGATCATCAAGTTTCGGGATAATGCTCTTGATGAAATCCTGACCGAACGCAATGCCGCGCTGTACGTTCTCGAAAAGCTCGAGAATCGGTTTCAGCTGGTTTTTCGTAAGGTAATCCTGCTGATTCTGAGGCGAGAACTGGATTGTGATTTCACGCATATCGCCGTCGTTTACGGCATCGCCCTGTTCCCATCCATGCTCGAGTCCGGGGCCTATGATTGCAAGGTCGTAATGGCCGAGAACCTCGATGGAATCGCCCACCACACGCTTGCAGCCGGCACAATTACTTACGAAGTTCACTTCCACTTCGTTGTGGCGATGGATGGGGTAGTCGAAATTCATCTTGCGCCTGTCAATAAGATAGAAGCAGTCTTTCTCCGAAAGTGGAGTTATTTCCGTGATTATTTTAGACATGGTATTGGAATGAGGTCTTGCAAAGATAATGAAAAAATCCGGTCGGCAAGCATTGTATTGTACTTTTTTGACTATTAATGGGCTTATACCGTGATATATTAGAGAATTTGAAATTAAAATAGTACTTTTGCAACATATTATTAATGTCAAATCCAATATCTGTTGATGAACCGAAAATCTTGTACCAGGCTCGCGGCCTCGGCAGTCGTTATGTTCGCCGGGTTCGCGGCGAATGCCGAAATAGTTAATATCACTACAGCGAACAATACACTCCTCCTTGATGCTGTCGAAGGCTCTCCTCTCAGATTTATATATTACGGCGACAAAGTACCTGCGGCCGATGTTGCGGAAGTGGCAGCCTCAGCCTCCACTCCGCTCGACGCATATCCCGTCTATGGAATGTGCAATAACCGCGAGACTGCCATGAGCGTCACCCATCCCGACGGAAATATGACTCTCGACATGGGAGTGACCGGTGTCGACCGCACACGGACGGACAACGGCGAAGAAACTGTCGTGAGGATGGCCGACAAATACTATCCTTTCGATATCAATATCCATTACCGCACCTATGACGGATCCGATGTCATAGAGACATGGGCCGAGGCCGTCAATCGCAGCAAAGGCACTGTAAATCTCACCGAGTTCGCTTCCGCCTATCTGCCGATCCGCTACGGAAATGTCTATCTCACCTCATTCTACGGAGCCTGGGCCAATGAGAGCAAAGTTGAGGAAGCTCCGCTCACACACGGCATGAAGGTGATAAAGAATAAGGACGGCGTGCGCAACACCCACACCGCACAGCCTAACGTTATGTTCTCGCTCGACGGCGTTCCTTCGGAGAATACCGGACGCACTATCGGCGCGGCGCTCTGCTACGGCGGCAACTACAGCCTGCGCATAGATACCGACGAATCGAATTTCCATCATTTCTTTGCCGGCATAAACGAGGACAACTCGGCTTATCATCTTGCCAAAGGCGAATCATTCTCGACTCCTGCTCTGGCCCTCACCTATTCCGACGACGGCAAGAGCGGTGTGAGCCGTAATTTCCACAAATGGGCCCGTAAATACAAAATCGCCCACGGCGAAGATCTCCGCAAGGTGCTTCTCAACAGTTGGGAAGGTGTTTACTTCGACATCAACGAGCAAGGCATGGCCGACATGATGGCCGACATAGCCTCCATGGGCGGCGAGCTTTTCGTGATGGACGACGGATGGTTCGGCGACAAATACAAGCGCAACAACGACTCTTATGCCCTCGGCGACTGGACGGTCGACACCACCAAACTTCCCCACGGTATCGGCGGTCTTCTGGAATCAGCTAAAAAAGCCGGTGTGAAATTCGGTATATGGATTGAGCCGGAAATGACCAATTCGAAAAGCGAACTCTACGAGAAACATCCCGAATACATCATCAAGCCGAGCCACCGCGAACCGATATTAGGGCGCGGAGGCACACAGCTTGTACTCGACATGGCCAATCCCAAGGTTCAGGATCTTGTGTTCAATATCGTCGATACTCTTCTTACTAAATATCCCGAAATCGATTATATCAAGTGGGATGCCAATGCGCCCATTATGAATCACGGCTCGCAGTATCTTACCGCCGACAATCAGTCGCATCTCTTCATTGAGTATCACCGAGGGTTCGACGAAACCATGAAACGTATCCGCGCCAAATATCCCGATGTCACCATTCAGGCATGCGCCAGCGGCGGCGGACGCGCCAACTACGGCATTCTTCCCTGGTTTGACGAAATATGGGTGAGCGACAATACCGATGCTTTGCAGCGCGTGTACATGCAGTGGGGCACCAGCCATTTCTTCCCTGCCGTAATCATGGGTTCGCATATCAGTGCCGCCCCCAATCATCAGACATTCCGCCGCATCCCCCTCAAATACCGCGTCGACGTAGCCATGAGCGGACGTCTCGGAATGGAAATCCAGCCCAAGAATATGACCGACGACGAGAAGGCTCTCTGCCGCAAGGCTATCGAACAGTATAAATCGATCCGTCCCATAGTGCAGCAGGGCGACCTATACCGTCTGCTGTCTCCCTACGACCGCAAGGGCGCCGCATCGCTTATGTATGTGACTCCGGGAAAAGACAAGGCTGTCTACTATTGGTGGAAAACCGAAACTTTCGTCAATCAGCAGCTGCCGCGCATTCCGATGGCAGGTCTCGATCCGGACAAACATTATCGTGTGACTGAGCTCAACCGCATCGACAATACTCCCCTATCCTACGATGGCAAGACATTCTCTGGCCGCTACCTGATGTCGAACGGTCTCGAAATGCCTCTCGACCATAACGTAGACTATCACAAGCGCAACGATTATGCCAGCCGCGTCCTCCTTCTGGAGCAAGTCGACTGAATAAAATAAGCCACAAAAAAAGTTATCAACATTGTTCAAAACTTTTGTCAACAATGTTGATAACTTTTTTATTTCTTATTATCAGCAGTTTACAGATAATTTACAGAGCTTTTCAACAAGTTCTCGACACCGGGTGTTGAAAACTTGTTGAAAAGTCAGTATTTGATTTCGTCCCATTTAGGAGGATTCTTGCCCATGAGATGCCGTACGAAGAAATCGTAACGCTTATGGTCGCCGAAAGCCTCTCCCATGGTGTGGTGAGCTCCGGGAATCACCACAAGCTCAAATTCCTTATTAGCCTTGATCAAAGCGTCGGCCACCTGCATCGTCGATGCAGGGTCTACGTTGTCGTCCAGCTCGCCTACCACAAGCATGAGCGGACGACGCAGCAGATGTGCGTTGGCGACATTGCTTGACTGTACATACGATTCATCGACGGGATAGCCCATCCACAGCTCGTTCCACCAGATCTTGTCCATGCGGTTGTCGTGGCATCCGCAGGCACTGTAGGCAGCTTTGTAGAAATCAGGATAAAGCAGCAACGCACTTGTCGATTCCTGGCCTCCGGCAGAACAGCCATATATGCCGAGGTTCTCTATATCCATCTCGGGATATTTGGCGGCAGCCGCACGGATCCATGCCTGATGGTCGGGGATGCCTGCGTCCTTAAGATTTTTGTAGCATACCTGCTCGAAGTCTTTTGTGCGGAAAGACGTGCTCATGCCGTCCACCATCACCACGATGAATCCGAGTTCCGACAGCGGATTCAGCCAGTAGTTGTGCGAGCGGAATTCCTTCGGTACATACTGGTCGCCGGGACCCTGATAGATATATTCAATTACCGGATATTTCTTAGAAGGGTCGAAATTCGAAGGCCGCTGAATCACGCCCCACATCATTGTCTTGCCGTCGCGGCCCGGTGCCGCGAATACCTCCGGCGCGCGCCAGCCTGCAGCTAGAAGCCGGGAAATGTCGGCTTTTTCAAGATCCATGATTTTGCTCCCGTCCGAGGCATCGCGCAGTACGGTGACGGGAGCTTCCTCGGGTGTTGAAACAACGTCGACAAGATACTTCATGTCGGGCGAAAAGGTTGCTCTGTGGAATCCTTTTTCAGGCGTGAGGTCGGTCAGACCGTTACCGTCGAAACCGATGCGGAAATAGCGCATGTTATATGGATCCTCGTCCTTGCCGTAGCCGTTGGCCGAGAAATAAATCTGCCGGTTGTCCTCATCTATGTCAAGCACTTCACGTACAAAAAATTCACCGTTTGTTATCTGGCTCACCGGTTCGCCGGTAGCACGGTCGTACATGTAGAGGTGACGGCGTCCGTCGCGCTCGCTGGCCCAGATTATATGCTGTCCGTCGGCGAGGTCGTGGCGGTAGTTGCGGGGGTAGTTCACGTATTTCTCATCCGTCTCTTCGATGAGCGGACGCACTTTACCGGTCGCGGCATCCATCTCGAGAACGCGGTATACCTTGTGTCCGCGCTGATTGTATTCGAATGTTATGGCCTTGCTGTCGCTGTTCCACGACGGGCCGAAGAGTTCGTACTGGCTGTCGAAAAGTTCCGTGTCGGGGATAACTTTCGCGCCGGTCTCGACATCGAATACCGCCGGACGCTTGAAGCGCAGCTCGTCGCCTGGCTTGGCATATTCCTGCTTATGGAGCTTTGGTTGGAGCTGATCGGCGGGAGAGGATTCCACATAGTATACATATCGTTTCTCTGCCGGACGTATGCGGTTGGCAGCTACTTTCCTGCTGTCGGGCGACCACTGGATATACGTCGAATAGTAGTTGCCGTCCGTACCGTCGTCGCTCAGCTGGCGTTTCGCTCCGGTAGCGATGTCGCGTACCCATATGTTAGAATTGCGGATGAAAGCCTCCTTGGTCCCGTCGGGCGACATAACGGGTCCGCCTTTCTTTTCCTCGTCAACCACCATCCAGTGCGGCATCTCGGGCGGTGCGGGAATCTCGCCACGGTCCGTGAGAGTTCCTTTTCGCGTCGAATAAGCCCAGCGGTGACCGTTCAGCGCGAAGAAGAGGCTATCGGCGGTCACGCGCAGATGCTCGGGGTAAAGACTGTCGGGACTTGTGTGGCGTCCCGTCGAGCGTGTTATGGCACGGGCAAGTTTCTCGTGGTCGAAGAGCAGAGTCCGTTTCTGCGTGCGGACATCCGTTTTCACAAATTTCCGGCCTTCGGGGGTCTCGCGGACGTACCAGAACGAGGTGCCGTCGAGCCATACCGGACGAACATTGGAGTAATACACATTTGAGGGCGCAAAAACCTTCGGAGCCGCGTATGCGCGGTTGTAGTCCCCGACGGTTCCCTGCGCGCCGACAATCAGCGTGGCCATTGCGAATGCTATGGCAAAGAGTGGGCGTAAATACATAGTCATTGATGATTGGAAAGGCAAATATAAGGAATTTTTTGTAAATTTGCAGTTCAAAACTTACGCTATGAATGCAATAGACTACATTATCCTTGGCATCATCCTTCTGGCCGCGATCCTCGGGGCGATGAAGGGATTTGTGAGTCAGGTAGGAACCATAGTCGGAGTCGTGCTCGCCATAATCGCATGCCGTCTTTTCGGCAGCGACGCGGCAGACTTTATCGTCACGCACGGCACCGAACACGAGTCTCTCTACCGCTCCCTGACCTATGTCCTTGTGTTCGTGGCGGTTTTCATCGTCGTAAAACTGTTGGCCAACCTCTTTTCATCGGTTATCAGAGCCGTGCATCTGGGCATCATCGACCGTGTGGCCGGAGCGCTATTCAGTGCCGCGATATGGCTGCTTGCGATGAGTGTGGCGGTGAACCTCTATCTCGCCGTCGAGCCCGACGACCGGGGCGTCTTCAACCATGGAGACAAACCGTGGCGCGAAGCGGTCGTAGATCTGGCACCGCATATCATGGGGTACCTCTCAACAGAATACAAGACGTAAACGTTATACCCTTGATGGAAACAGAAAAGAACAGCATGTCCGGAGACGTGATTTCCGAAGCTACTTCGGGCGAATACAAATACGGGTTTACTTCCCGCATCGACACCGATATAATTCCCGCCGGTCTCAGCGAGGAGGTGGTACGTCTTATCTCAAAGAAAAAAAACGAGCCTGAATGGCTTCTTGAATTCCGTCTGAAGGCCTTCCGCTACTGGGAGACCCTTACCCCTCCCACATGGGCGCATCTCCGCATTCCCGAGATCGACTTTCAGGCTATAAGCTATTTCGCAGCTCCGAAGAAAAAGGAAGGGCCCAAGAGCCTCGACGAAGTCGACCCAGCCCTGCTCGACACATTCAACCGGCTCGGCATACCTCTGGAGGAACAGAAGGCTCTCTCCGGCATGGCCGTGGACGCCGTCATGGATTCCGTCTCGGTCAAGACCACGCACCGCGAGCATCTTGCCGAGCTCGGCATCATTTTCTGCTCTTTCAGCGAGGCCGTGCGCGAGTATCCCGACCTTGTGCGCAAGTACCTCGGCAAGGTAGTCAGCTATCGCGACAATTTCTATGCAGCACTCAATTCGGCGGTGTTCTCCGACGGCTCGTTCGTCTATATTCCCAAAGGCGTGCGCTGCCCGATGGAGCTTTCCACATATTTCCGCATCAATGCCGCCGGCACGGGCCAGTTCGAAAGGACACTCATCGTGGCCGACGACGACGCATATGTCAGCTATCTTGAAGGATGTACGGCTCCTATGCGCGACGAGAACCAGCTCCACGCCGCGATCGTGGAGATTATCGTCGAAGACCGCGCCGAAGTAAAGTATTCAACTGTCCAGAACTGGTATGCGGGTGACGCGCAGGGACGCGGCGGCGTTTATAATTTCGTCACCAAGCGCGGCCTGTGCCGCGGCGACTATTCGAAACTCTCGTGGACTCAAGTCGAGACAGGCTCGGCCATCACATGGAAATATCCGTCGTGTGTTCTGGCGGGCGAAGGCGCTGTCGGTGAATTCTATTCCGTTGCCGTAACCAACAACTTCCAGCAGGCCGATACCGGCACCAAGATGATTCATATCGGCTCCAACACGAAGTCCACAATCGTCTCCAAGGGCATTTCGGCCGGACACAGCGAGAACAGCTACCGCGGTCTGGTGAAAGTGGCGCCGAAAGCGAAAGGCGTGCGCAACTACACCCAGTGCGACTCCCTGCTCCTGAGCGACACATGCGGAGCGCATACTTTCCCCGTGATCGATGTGGCCAATCCCACAGCCGTTGTCGAGCATGAGGCCACGACTTCCAAAATCTCCGAACAGCAGATTTTCTACTGCAACCAGCGCGGCATTCCCACCGAGGAAGCCGTCGCGCTTATCGTCAACGGCTACGCCAAGGAAGTGATGAACAAACTCCCGATGGAATTTGCCGTCGAAGCCCAGAAGCTGCTTTCCATCACTCTCGAAGGCAGCGTAGGCTGATTTATATTTAGAAACAGACAAGCTACAAGATATGAGCGAAGAATTACTGAAAGTGACCGATCTCCACGCCGGTATCGAAGGCAAGGAGATACTTCGGGGTATCAATCTTACTATCCGTCCGGGCGAAGTCCATGCGATCATGGGCCCCAACGGCTCCGGCAAGAGCACTCTTTCCGGTGTTCTGGCCGGCGATCCGCGCTTTACCGTCACCGGCGGCAGCGCCATCTTCCATGGCATCGATCTTCTGGCGCTCGCTCCCGAGGACCGCAGCCACGAGGGCCTTTTCCTCTCCTTCCAGTATCCGGTGGAAATCCCCGGGGTGACTATGGTGAACTTCATGCGTGCCGCCGTGAATGCCAAGCGCAAGTATTTCAACGAAACGCCACTCTCGGCCGGTGAATTCCTGAAAATGATGCGCCAGAAACGCGCCATTGTCGAACTGGACAACAAACTCGCCTCACGCTCGGTGAACGAAGGATTCTCCGGTGGCGAAAAGAAACGCAACGAGATCTTCCAGATGGCCGTCCTCGAGCCGCGTCTGTCGATTCTCGACGAGACCGACTCCGGCCTTGATATCGATGCGCTCAGGATTGTGGCCGGCGGCGTCAACAAGCTGAAGACCGACCGCAACGCAACTATCGTCATTACCCACTACCAGCGTCTGCTCGACTATATCAAGCCCGACTACGTGCATATTCTCTACAAGGGACGCATCGTTTACTCCGGCGGTCCCGAGCTCGCTCTCGAACTCGAGGAGAAGGGCTATGACTGGATTAAAGAACAAGTTGACAACCAATGAGCGCTTCCAATCCTGCTTTCAGCCAGTATGCTGACCTTTACAGGGAAGTCGGAGAGTCGCGCCAGGTCTCTCCGTTCATCCGCCGTATAAACCGCGCCGGAGCCGAGGCTTACAGTGCTGCCGCCGACGCTTTCCGGCATGATCCCATGGGCATCCCCGAGACGGAGGCCGACCGCATGCTCGCACCCGATTATGGCGTGAACGTGATGCGCGTCGATCTGCCTGTCGATGCGGCTGCGGCGTTTCATTGCGGAGTGCCGAGCCTGAACAGCTATCTGGCCGTGATTGCCAACGACGCTTTCCATCCCACGCCACAGCTTCTGCGCAATGTTCCCGAAGGCCTCACCGTCTGCTCGCTCCGCGATGTGCCCGAAGAGCTTCAGGACATTGTTTTCGACAATATCAGAAGCCGTCTCACCGATATTTCAGCCTGCATCAACGCCATGATGCTCAGCGACGGCGTCCTTGTCTACGTCGAAAGCGGGGTGAAGGTCGAGAAAGCCGTGCAGATCGTGAATATCTCCAATCCTGCCACTCCGATGCTGGCCCCGCGCTGTGTTGTCGTTATCGCCAGGGAGGGCGCCGAGGTGAAAGTACTCCTCTGCGACCACTCGCAGACCCGCGACGTCGAGCATATGAGCCTCGAATCGGTGATTGTCTCTGCCGATGCGGATGCGAAGGTAGAGCTTTACGATATCGAGGAAGGCACCGTGGCATCGCGACGCCGCTGGCAGCTCTATGCCCGTCAGGCCGACCGCTCCGAGCTTACGGTCAATACCACCTGTCTCAACGGCGGTGTGACACGCAACAACTACGTCGTTGATGTCGCCGGCGACTATACATCCACCCGTCTGAGCGGACTCGCCATATGCACCGGCTCGCAGATCGCCGACAATCATGTGGTGCTGACCCATTCCGGCAAGCACTGCACAAGCCGTCAGGTATTCAAAAACGCGCTTTTCGATTCGTCGCGCGGCGGACTCAGCGGCCGCATCATCGTCGACGAGGGCGCTGTCTTCACCGACGCCGACCAGAGCAACCGCAACCTTCTTCTCGGCGACGAGGCACGCATGACCGGCGCTCCTCAGCTGGAGATTTACTGCGACGAGGTGAAATGCTCCCACGGCGCCACTACCGGACAGCTCGACGAGCGCGCCATTTTCTATATGCAGTCGCGGGGTATTCCACGCGAGGAGGCACGGCGTATGCTCACGCAGACTTTCATGGGCGATGTCGTAGATACCATCTCTTTCGAGGTGCTCCGCCAGCGTATTCATGTTCTTGTCGAGAAGCGCCTTTCCGGTGCCGAGACAGACTGCAACACATGTGCCACCGCATGCAAGAACCAAACTGAACTACCGCAATGAACCAGACATACGATGTCGACGCTCTGCGCCGCGATTTCCCGATTCTCGAACGCAAGGTGAACGGCCGTCCACTCATCTATCTCGACAATGCAGCATCCTCGCAGGTGCCGCGTGTGGTGGTAGATGATATCGTGGATGTCTATTATCAGCATAAGGCGAATGTACACCGCGGCGTGCACAGTCTCTCCCAGGAGGCTACATCAGCCATGGAGGCCGCACGCGAGCGCGTACGCGCATTTATCAACGCCGGATCGATAGAAGAGGTGATCTTTACCCGCGGCACCACCGAGGCCATAAATCTTGTGGCCTCATCCTACGGAGAGTTGCTTTCCGAAGGCGACGAAGTGATTCTCACCGTCATGGAGCATCACTCCAATATCGTACCATGGCAGCTTCTGCAGGCGCGACGCGGCATCGTCATTAAGGTTGTGCCCATATCTCCCGAAGGCGTGCTCGACATTGATTCATACCGCCGCATGTTCACGCCCCGCACAAAGGTCGTATCCGTCTGCCAGGTGTCGAACGTTCTCGGCACAGTCAATCCCATCTCCGAGATGGCGCGTATTGCGCACGAGCATGGCGCTGTGATATGCGTTGACGGCGCTCAGGGAGCATCGCATATGAAAACCGACGTACAGGCTCTCGGAGCCGATTTCTATGCTTTCTCCTCGCATAAAATGTATGGTCCTACCGGCATCGGCATTCTTTACGGGCGCCGCGAACTTCTCGAAAAAATGCCGCCTTATCAGGGCGGCGGAGAGATGATAGGCCACGTAAGCTTTGCCGGTACCACCTGGGCCGACCTTCCTTTCAAGTTCGAGGCAGGTACGCCCGACTATGTCGGTGCGGCGGCACTCACAAAGGCTATCGATTATATAGAGAAAATCGGCATGGATCGTATTGCCGCGCATGAACATGACCTTCTCCAATATGCCACCGAGCAGATGATGACCATTCCCGGCCTCCGCATCTACGGCACCGCACCCGGCAAAGCCGCCGTAATATCATTCCTCCTCGACGGCGCCCACCACTACGATACCGGCATCCTCCTCGATCAGCTCGGAGTCGCCGTCCGCACCGGTCACCACTGCGCCCAGCCACTGATGGAATACTACGGCATAGAGGGTACGGTCCGCGCCTCCTTCGCCCTCTACAATACCCGCTCCGAAGTCGATGCCTTCATCGCAGCCCTCAGGCGCGTGGCAGCGATGCTGGGGTAGATACCCGAAGAACGTGTTTGTGGGTCACCCCTACGGGGTGTATTTCGTCGATCGCTTTTGTAACCCAAGGTTTTGAGCCCTACAGGCTCTTCACCTTGGGCTAAACATTTCGGGACGCCGCTATGC
>CABRLF010000072.1 GCA_902471685.1 uncultured Porphyromonadaceae bacterium | reverse complement strand
GAAGGGGCTGCGACGCAGCCCCTTTTTTTGTTCTTATTGCTATGTGGGATGTAAGAGACCGGAGGCAGCAAAACAAAAACTTTATCCGAAACGTTAGGCAATAAGATGAATATTTCGTAATTTTGTCCGTGGCCAAACGGCCTTACGATTATATCATCATACTTACTGCAATTCACCTCTAATCGATGAAAAGATTCTGTACTATTCTATTAGCACTCACTGTGCTGTCGCTCTACGCAGCGGCACAGATTGTGACAGCTGTGCCCTCGCCGCTTCAGGAAGGGAGCAAAGGCGTTGTCATCACCTATAATGCGGCCTCGCCTCTGGGCAACAAAGGCCTTATGGGCCTTCCGGCATCTACCGATGTCTATGCCCATATCGGCGTAATCACCGATAAAAGCACGGGCGGATCGGACTGGCGGTATGTGGTCACACCATGGCCAAACACCGGCAATCAGGAAGAGGCAAACACCGATAAAAACCGCCTCAAATATGTATCGGCGAATACCTATAGCCTGACTATCGGCGAAATCCGCACGTTCTTCGGGATAACCGACGCCTCGGAGCACGTGAAGCAGATTGCCATGGTATTCCGCACCGGCGACGGTAAAAAAGAAGGTAAAACAGCCTCGGGTGGCAATATTTATTTAGATGTGCAGCCCGACGGATTCGCCATCGACCTTACGTCGGATCACCCTGACCGCGTAATCAGCGGAACAACGACTGTGAACTATACACTGACAGCGTCGCAGTCCGCAACGCTTACGCTGAGTGTGAACGGCACTTCTTTTGCCACCAAAAACGGAGTAACAGAACTTAAAGCGTCCTATACGTTCTCGTCTCCGGGCCGATACACCATCACCGGAAGCGCCGAATACGGCGGCAAGACTTATACAAGCACAGCCGAAATTGCATGGCCCAGACCTGCCGAAGCAGCACAGTATCCCGGCGGAGTGCCGAAGATGGGCGCGATAAAACAGGCTAACGGAGATGTCATTTTCTGTTTTGGAGCACCGGACAAGAAGTGCGTGCAACTCATAGGCTCATGGAACAATTATGAGATCGAAGACAAGTATGACATGAAATATCAGGACTACGAAGGCGACCGCTATTTCTGGACGACCGTATCGGGACTGAAAGACGATGTCTACTATCCATATTTCTTCCTCGTCGACGAGCAATACAGAGTAGCCGATCCCTACGGGCACCTGATTCTCGACTGCTATAACGACAAGTATCTCGATGCGAGTGTCTGGCCTGACGGCCCGCGCCACCCGGGCGAACCGTTCGGCGACGTGATGATGGCATGCTACCGTGGCGACATTGACAACTATGAATTCTCCGACTTCACCATTCCCGACCACGACAAACTCGTAGTCTATGAAATGCTTTTCCGAGACTTCACCGGCACCGACGGCACCGCCAACGGCAACGGCACAGTGCGCAAGGCAATCGAAAAGATTCCTTATATCAAAGCTCTGGGATTCAATGCCGTTGAGGTGATGCCGATCATGGAATTCGACGGCAACAACTCATGGGGCTATAATCCTAACTTCTATATGGCGCCCGACAAAGCCTACGGCTCGCCCGAAGACTACCGAGATTTCGTAGAGGAATGTCACCGCAACGGGATTGCCGTAATTCTCGACATAGTATTCAATCAGAGTGCCGGCCTCCATCCGTGGTATCAGATGTATCCGGACGGAAGCAGCCCGCTATATAATAAGGTTGCACCTCACGAATGGAGCGTTCTCAACGACTGGAACCAGGGCAAAAACCTTGTTCAGCAGCAATGGACCGACGCACTGAAATACTGGTTGGAGAAATATAATGTCGACGGGTATCGTTTCGACCTTGTCAAGGGCCTCGGCGACAACGAAAGCTATGCTGCAGCCGGAGGAACCGACCAGTTCAACCAAAGCCGTCTTGACCGCATGATTCGCTTCCACAGCGTCATCAAGTCGGTAAAACCCAACGGAATCCATATCGATGAATTCTTCGGAAGCACACAGGAAATGGCAGCCATGTGCAGGGACGGCCAGATTCAGTGGATAAACGTGAACGATGCCTCATGCCAGTATACAATGGGATGGGACGACGGCAACAATAATCTCAGCCCGTTCCTTTCGTCCAGCTCATCGCTACCCTGGGGTGGCAGCGTGACCTATGCCGAAAGTCACGACGAGCAGCGCATGGGCTTCAAATGCATAACGTACGGCACCGATCAGGTTAAAAACGACGCTACAGTCCGTTATAACCGCCTTGCGTCGCTGGCAGTGCAGATGCTTCTCACTCCCGGTCCGAAGTTGGTATGGCAGTTCGGAGAATTCGGCGACAGCCAGAATGCCAAGTCTGCAAGCGGCGACAACAATACCTCGCCAAAAGTTGTAGACTGGACCGAATGGATGTCCGACCCCAACAAAATGTTCCTCCACGACACCTATAAGGCCATAATCAACCTGCGGATGGAGAATCCGGAACTGATGGACCAGAATGCTACATTCGAGGTAGGGGCACGCAATTCGAAATTTACCGTACCGCGCACAATCCGCCTCGCATCTGGCGACAAGGAAGTTGTGGCGTTCATCAATCCGAGCACAACCTCGACAATGAATATCAAGTCTCCGACTTCGAATCTCAACCAGACTAATGCACAGCTCATTTGCGCATCGGCGGGATTCACACCACAGCTCATCGGCATCGCGCAGCCTCAGATAAGCGTACCCGCCAACGGCTTCGCAGTATTCTCCACAAAAAATGTGAGCGGCATCGACAGCCCTGAAACTATGTCTGCACCCAAGGCTTACGGGGCTGAAGGCGAGATAATCATTTCCGGCGAATATACCACTGCCGAAGTATACGATACGGCAGGACGGAAGATAAATTCGCTGAGAGTGCCGGCAGGGTTATACTTTGTCCGCATCGACGGCGGAAACACTCAGAAAGTAGCAGTAAGATAACTTACCTTATAAAGATTTATTCATTATTTTCGAGAAAATCTGCGATCTGATCGCAGATTTTTTTCATGCCCGCTACCGAGGGATGCCCGGAAATCTTGTCAATAAGAGTAAGCTCTACACAAGGAACGGCATTTGCGCGACACTCTTCCAGAACAGCGTTGCGCTGCTCGCCCTGAATCTCATCGTTGAGAACAAAAATGATATCGGCTCCGGGATAAAATTTCTTCATCTCTGAAAGGAGGCGGCCCATAGCCGGACGGAGTGCATACATATCATCCGTAGTCTCACCTTCGACGGGAACTCGTGCCCAGGTATCGTTGGTCGCTCCGAATACGATAATAAGCTCCGGATTGCCAAGTTTATCAAGGCGGGTGAGAAAGGAGCGGTCCTTATAGTCTTCGCCACGATAACCGCGATGACAGATGGTAGACCCCGAGAATGAATTGTTTATAATCAATTTCATGCCCGTCTTCGCGGCAAGTTGCCGCCACCATGTCTGATCGACACTGTTAACATCGGTTCCGTTTACCGGAATATCGGCATACCAAACATAATTGGTATCCGGCTCCACATAACCTTTATATGTCGAGTAAGAGTCGCCGAGGATAGAGAACGTTTTGTAATTTTTGGCCGAAGAGGCTGAGAATGCAAAAATTGCGATCAGCAGAGAGAAGAAATATTTCATGTTATTGCAGGTTTTTCGCAAAATTAATAAAAAACGCTGAATTCAGCGATAAAGCGCACCTTTAGCACGGCAATATTCTATAAGCCGATGAAAAACAGGAGCACGGTCCAGCAAACCGGTGTTGCCGACCAATATCATATGCTCGCGGGCACGTGTTAGAGCAACATTAAGCTTGCGGTCGACAAGTTCTCCGTCGGTATCTGTGAAAGTATGCTCCGTGAGGAAGTTGAGCTGCATGGGCCGCTTCACTGTGAAACCGTAGATGATGTATTTTCGCTGCGAACCCTGAAAACGCTCGACCGTATCAACGGCTATAAGATCGGCAGGTAGTCCGGCATCGACAAGATAGCGGCGCACAGTAGCAATCTGATTGCGGTACGGAACTATTATGCCGAGAGTCATGGCCTCAAACTCTTTCTCCCGCGCGACTATTCTCCGGACAAGCCGGGTGATGAACTCCGCCTCGGAGTTGTTAATCTTGTCGGAATCGCCGATCCGAAACGGCTCACAGACATCGACGAACGCGATGCGATGCCCGACGACTGCTTTTTCCACCACACTGTCGTCCTCACAGATTTCCGGCGGGAGCGTCTGATGAGCAAGACCAGCGATATCGAGACGGCCATTATAGAAGGTCTTATTCGGAAAATCGGCAATATCAGCATGCATACGACCCTGACGGGAAAGCATATATGTCACGTCGGGATCATCGCCATAGCGTCTGAGGAACCGTTCGAAAAGTGAAAGGCGGCAATCGGTAAGTCCTATCGCCCGCAGAGCGGCATCGGCCACTTCCGATTCCATCCGGCTCTGCTGCACTACTGCCGGAAGCTGCTTATGGTCACCGATCATCACGATTTTTCCAATCGCCGGCTTCCCCGAGGAGGTCCGTGCGCATAAAAGCGGCAGAAGATGTGGCTCGAGAATCTGCGATGCTTCATCGATAATAACAAGATCGAAACGCTTCAGTTTCAGCAGATTAATCGAGGCATTAAGCGAAGAGACTGTGCCGGTGAATACACGGGTATCGCGGATTTTCGCTCTCACCTCGGCCACAGTCCTGCAATCAGCCACTTTTTCTTTAATAAGGAATGGACGGAACTGCGGCTCGCACGCAAGGTCGGAGCCGATACGAATAAAGTCAATGTTTTCCTCGATCAGTTTCGAGCAAATCTCATCGACAGCGCGGTTGGTATAAGAAATCAGTAATACCGACGAATCGGGCTCGGCAAGTTCCTCACGCAGCGTAATGGTAAGGCCGAAAGAAGTCTTGCCGGTTCCGGGCGGTCCGATGATAAGGAAAAGGTCGCGAGCCTGCTTAACCCTCAGAGCGAGGTCATTGAACTGTCCGTGGTCATAGACAAGTCTACGCGAAGCCTCTTTCAGCGGAGGACGCCTCAGGAGAAGGAGGTCGCGGCGCGACAGCGGGGAGGTGAGGAAATCATGCAGGCCTTTATAGTAAGCGCTGAATGACGAATCCATGAAGTCGTGCTCTATCGCCCACAAGTCGGCGTCATGATTGCGGAAGGGTCGTGCGGACGACTGGGCGAATCTAAGTTTCAGAAAAATACGGTTGGCTCCGATTTCCATGACCGCGCAACGGAATGCCATGGAAGTCCTCAGATCCGGCTCGGCGCCGGGCTTATATGGATAGAGAATCACCGCATCGCCGACGCGGAAATTCGCCATATCATTGGCTTTGTCCTCGCCGAACGACAGAACCACATCACCGACGTGTCCCTCATGATCCTGAGCCGGTTCGACCAGCGACATGGAAGCATAGATATTTCCTCCCTCGAGCTTTTCGGCGAGACTGAACTGCCACGCAGAAGCGAAGCCGGAAGCTCGTTTGGCATTGTTTCCGGTCTTGGCCACGCGGTGCTCCAGTTCCGTAAAAGACAGCATACGGAGGAAGTATCGCAACGCCAGATCGTCGCGTGAATGAAGCGGCTCGAGGAGCCCAGCCAGGCGGGGACGGATGTACCGGCTCCAAAACGGACCGGAAGCGTGTGGATACAATGCCTCGGGCGTCAGTTCTGCAAGCCACAGCGTGTTGCCGGAAGCTATACGGCGCAAATGGTACACAATCATATTGCGGACCTCGAAAGCCTGCCTGAGCAGATCGGGTGCCATTCCGAGACCGATAAGCGGCTCGGCATATTTCGAATACATGAGGAAGGCGCTGAGCCTACGGTCGTTCGCCTCATAGCGTGCCCGATAGTTATAGCGCATGATCGCCATATAGAGCAAAAGCTGCACATAATGTTTCAGCACATGCCTCGGCACAGAAGAGTCCGATCCCGGCGAAAATGCACCCTTGCCCGACTTCTGCTCCAACAGAACGCGGTAATCGCTCTGCATAAGATCCATACGGCCCTGCAGACCGAGCATTTCAGAGAAAAAGGCCGGCTCGAGGATAACGCTGTCGGACCGGAAAGTACTCACACTGTCCGGCAATATATCGCGTATGGCGTGGCGAATGTTACGTCGCTGCTCCAGAGCCTGCTCCCGGAAAAGGCCATCGAGCTCGCAAGTGGCGAGATTGACGGCGTTCGAACGGAAGAATGTCATCGCCGACCGGCGGAAGTCATCTTCCTCACCATCCCGACGGTTTATCTCTTCGTCCAGCATCTGAGAGGCGAAGTTACCGAGATTGATAGCCTGCGTGTTTTCCATTGAGGCGAAGCGGTTCACTATCGCCGCCACAGGATTTATCCCGAAATCATCGAAGCAAGCGGCAATCTGCGTGACATTTACCAGAAAATCCGGATCATAGATAATATACTCGGCATCAGCCGTCAGCCCGTCGATATGGGGATTGACAAGGTTAACGCTGTCGCCCGGCCGAATAATATCGGCCAGATATGCATGTCCCGGAGTACTTAGATCGAGTGTAAGCACAACATCGGAATCGCTCTCCGGTTTTATGTTCGCGTAACCGGGTCCCGTCTCCGATACGACAGCACGGATATATGGCACCGTACCGCTGTCTGTTGCCAAAGACCTCGGACCGCGAGGCGTACGGGCCGTCCATGGTTTCAGACCATCCGGAACCGGCTCCCCCGAAACGAGGGCTATGAAAGATGTGACGATCCGGATATCGGTTCCGAATGCCTCGGCGGCTTGGATTTCGGTCAGCTCATGCCTGTTACGGAAACGCACACGGGCACTGTTGACAGCGGCAGCAAACTGCGGGTCGGCCTTTGCTTCTGTAAGAAGGTAATCGGTTTTGGCAAATGGGCCGGCCAGGCTGACAGTCGCACCGACGCAAGCTTCGTCGAGAAAATCGAAAAAACACCTCGCCAGCGCGTCATACCTCTCCGAGGCCTTTCCATCGCCGCCCGCAATCCCCTTTATGTCATCGTATCGGTTCAAGAGATATCAGTCTATCGGCAAATTTTAGTTGAAATATACCCCAAAAATAGCAAAACTTGCCGATATCGGCAAGTTTTGCATTATCTGTTGATTATACCTATGTTATTCCACCGTATAGTCTACGCATGCGCGTCCGGCAAGGACGGGCTTGATGATGGCTACGCAGGCGAGGTGGTCCGGATGGTTGGCGTAGGCGGCGAGGGCCGGATAGTCACGGCAGACAGAGGAGAGGACAATATCCCAGTTGGACTGAGCCGGACCGTCGTTGATACCGATTTCTGCAGAGACAAGACCGTCAATACGCCCGGGAAGAGCCTCAATCGCTGTCTTGAAGCGCTCAGCCAGTTCTTTTTTTGTCCGCTCGTCCGCGTCGAGACGGAACATTACAATGTGTTTTACCATATTAAGAATTTGCATATAGTTTCTCGCGGGCCTCGGCCACACGGGGATCGGTGATATAATCGTCGTATTCGGCGAGCTTATCGATAATGCCGTTCGGCGTAAGCTCGATGATGCGGTTGCAAACGGTCTGGATGAATTCATGGTCATGTGAGGCCATGAGGATAACGCCCTTGAAAGTCTGGAGCGTATTGTTGAATGCCTGGATGGATTCCAGATCCAGGTGATTGGTGGGGGAATCGAGAATCATGGTGTTCGCATTACGGAGCATCATACGTGCGATCATGCAGCGTATTTTCTCACCGCCGGAGAGAACCGAAGCTTTCTTGAGGACATCCTCGCCGGAGAAAAGCATCTTACCGAGGAATCCTTTGAGATAGATCTCGCTGCTGTCGTCGCTATACTGCGAAAGCCAGTCGACCAGATTCAGATCCGTATTGAAGAATGGCGAATTGTCGAGCGGAAGATATGCCGTCGTGATGGTCTGTCCCCAGTCGTATGTACCGGCGTCGGCCTTGCGGTTGCCGGTGATGATTTCGAAGAGCGCGGACATGGCACGCGGGTCATGGCTGAGGAAAGCCACTTTCTCGCCTTTCTCGATCTGGAAATTGACATCGCGGAAAAGAGTCTTTCCCTCGATACTTGCCGTCAGGCCCTTGACTTCCAGAATCTTGTTTCCGACCTCACGCTCAGGAGTAAAGATAATGCCGGGGTAACGGCGCGAAGAAGCCTGTATTTCCTCGATGTTGAGTTTCTCGAGCATCTTCTTTCGCGAAGTGGTCTGCTTGCTCTTTGCAACATTGGCACTGAAACGGCGGATGAATTCGAGGAGTTCCTTGCGTTTGTCCTCGGCCTTCTTATTGGCCTGCTGTTGCTGACGCAGAGCAAGCTGGGAACTCTCGTACCAGAAAGAATAGTTTCCGGCGAAAAGTTTCACGCGGTTATAGTCGATATCAAGAGTATGGGTGCATACCGAGTCGAGGAAGTGACGGTCGTGCGAAACGACCAGGACGGTATTCTCGAAATTCGAAAGATATTCCTCGAGCCATGCCACGGTATCGAGGTCAAGGTCGTTGGTCGGTTCGTCAAGAAGAAGATTGTCGGGGTTTCCGAAGAGTGCTTTTGCAAGAAGGACGCGCACTTTCTCGTTTGCGGAAACATCCTTCATAAGCATATTGTGGCGGTCTTCCTTGATACCGAGACCCGACAGAAGAGCGGCAGCGTCGCTTTCGGCATTCCATCCGCCGAGCTCGGCGAATTTTTCCTCCAGTTCGGCGGCACGTACACCGTCGGCGTCGCTGAAGTCGGCTTTGGCGTAAAGAGCGTCTTTCTCCTGCATGATGTCCCACAGATGCGTGTGGCCTCTGAGGACTGTTTCGAGCACAGTGCAGTCGTCGAATTTGAAGTGGTCCTGTTCCAGAACGCTCATACGCTCGCCGGGACCCTGTTCGATGGTTCCGGTGGTCGGGTTGAGCTGACCGCTCAGCATTCGCATAAGGGTCGATTTGCCGGCGCCGTTAGCGCCGATAATTCCGTAGCAGTTCCCCGGAGTGAATTTGAGATTCACGTCCTGGAACAGCGGCTTTTTACCGAATTGTATACCTAAATTGGTTACTGTAATCATGTCGTGTTTACCTTAATTAGTTGTGTGCCTGCAGGTCAATATTCGTTAGAAAATCTTTTCACTCAGAGCCTGAAGGGCTCTTGTCTTATCGCATTTGCGCACCAGTACGGATATGTTGTAGTTGCTTCCGCCGTATGAGATCATCCGGACCGGAATGTCGCTGAGCGCCTCGAGCACTTTGGACTGGAAATGGCAGTATTCCCACATCAGATCGCCTACCACACAGATGATGACCATATCCCGGTCGACAGTGACTGTGCCGAAATGCTTCAGATCGTCGACAATGGCAGCCAGACGCGAATCATCGTCGACAGTAACGGTGACGCCCACTTCGGAAGTAGCCATCATATCGATACTCGTGCGGTGATTCTCAAATGTCTCGAATACCTTGTGCAGGAAACCGTAGGCGAGAAGCATACGTCCCGACTTGATTTTAATGGCCGTAATATTGTCCTTGGCGGCCACAGCCTTGAGTTTGCGGTCGGGAACAGTATTATAGATGAGGGTTCCTTCCGCATCGGGCTGGAGAGTGTTGAGAAGGCGCACGGGAATATTGTGCAGCTTTGCCGGCAGAACGCATGCGGGATGCAGAATCTTGGCTCCGAAATAAGCCAGCTCGGCGGCCTCCTCGAAATGGAGCGTGCTCACGGGCTTGGTATTATCCACGAAACGCGGATCGTTATTGTGCATTCCGTCAATGTCGGTCCATATCTGTATTTCCTCGCAATCGAGGACGGCGCCGATTATAGAGGCCGTATAGTCGCTTCCGCCGCGCTTGAGATTGTCGATACCACCGCGGTCATTGCGGCAGATATAGCCCTGAGTGATGAAGAGGTCAGCTTCAGGCTCGAGGTCGATCATGCGTTTGAGACGGACGCCGATATGCTGCATGTCGGGTTCTCCGTTTTCGAGAGTGCGCATATAGTCAAGGGCCGGGAGTAACACGGATCTTATGCCGCGTTCGTCCATAAGAGTCTGCATCAGGGCAGTAGAAATCAGCTCTCCCTGGGCAAGGATTTCCTTTTCGCCTGCCTCGGTGAGAGTCTCGGAGAAATAGGAACGCAGAAGAGCGAATACGCGCGTAATGACGGAAGCAGCTCTTGCTTTGCCCTGCATGGTGGAGAAAAGTTGCTCCACGACTGTCATATACTTGGCATAGAGGCCGTTCATCACTTCCTGTGCGCCGGGGACATTGCCTTTATAGAGGTATTCGGCTATTTCCACAAGGGAGTTTGTGGTGCCCGACATGGCAGAGAGCACCACAATATTGCGCCGCTCGCGGGTGATGAGCGACGCAACATGTTTGATTCGTTCGGGAGATCCTACCGAGGTGCCTCCGAATTTTAGTACTTTCATTTATCGTTTTCCGGTTCTGTATACCACTTGCTGTACATCAGATAGTTGCGAGCTATCTTCTGATTCATTTCGCGTGCTTTTTCAGGTTCTACCATCTTAACGAATTTGGCGGGGGCTCCGGCCCACATCTCGTGAGCACCGATTTTGGTACGTGAAAGAACCACGGATCCGGCGGCCACAAGAGCGCCTTCGCCGACTTCAGCATCATCCATCACGATAGCGCCCATGCCGATGAGAGCCAGATCGTGTATCTTGGCACCGTGGATGGTCACGTTATGGCCGATAGACACATCGTCGCCGATTTCGATAGTCGACTTCTGGTATAGGGTATGCAGGACAGAACCATCCTGAATATTGACACGGTTGCCGATTTTGATGGTGTTCACATCGCCGCGAAGCACAGTGTTGAACCATACCGAGCATTCGTCCCCCATTGTGACGTCGCCGACGAGCGTAGCGTTTTCTGCGATGAAGCAGTCGCGGCCGGTCTTGGGTGTAAAGCCGCGGACGGGAATTATATAAGCCATGTATCTAAGGTTTAGGGGTTATGGTTAATGGTTTAAGGTTTATGGGGTTGTGGTTATGGTTAATGGTTTAAGGTTGAGATAATAGATTTATCCAAATCTAAAAACCTTCAACTTTAACCCTTTTAAACTCTCAACTTTAAACCTTAAACCCTCATCTTTAAACTTATTATTAATCGTTTAGCGGTTTGGTAGCGTTTTCAAGCCATGAGCGTTCCTCATCGGTAGCAAGAAGCGGAAGAAGACGCTCCCGGACAGTAGCGTGATAGTTGTCGACCCATGCGGTTTCGTCGGGAGTCATCAGCGCTGTGTCGAAGAGCGAGCGGTCGAAAGGACAGAGAGTCAGGGTCTCGAAGCACAGGAATGCGCCGAATTCGGTATGCATCTTTTCGCGGCAGAGAACAAGATTCTCGCAGCGGATGCCATGGACGTTCTCGAGATAGACGCCGGGTTCGTTGGAAGTGACGGAGCCTGGCATGAGAGGATAAGGCATATAGTTCATGCGGATGCTGTGGGGGCCTTCGTGAACGCTCAGGAAATGACCTACTCCATGACCGGTGCCATGAAGATAATTGAGCCCGTATTTCCAGAGGTACTGATGGGCAAGCACGTCGAGCTGAGTGCCGTAAGTGCCGGCGGGGAACACAGCCTGAGCAAGACAGATATGGCCTTTCATCACGAGAGTGAAGTCGCGTTTCTCTTCCGCGGTAGGAGCACCGAGAGCGATAGTACGGGTTATGTCCGTGGTACCGTCCTGATACTGGGCGCCGGAATCAATCAGAAGCAGACCGTGAGGCTCAAGACGTACAGATGTCTCGGGCGACGCCTCATAATGCACAATAGCACCGTGAGGGCCGTAGCCTGCGATAGTGCCGAAACTTTCCTCAACATAATATTTGCCTTGCGACCGATATTTGCGGAGTATTGCAGCGACTTCTATTTCATCGATATCGTCTCCGGCCTTTACCCGGCGCTCTATCTCCATGAGCGAACGCACCATTGCCACACCGTCGCGGGCCATGGCATTGCGTATGCCGGTGACCTGAGTATCGTTTTTCACTGCCTTGAAGCGCACCGCAGCCGAGATACCGCCGTCGATGGCGCGGTCGCCGAGGATATTGAGAAGTTCATAGGCAGTATGGCTGGCATCGACAAGCACTTTCCCATCAGGGAGAGAGCGCAGGAATTCCTTGACGTCCTTATAGTCGCGGGTACGGACGCCTTCTCCGGCGAGATATGTCCTCACCGGATCGGTAAGCTTGGCAGGATCGGTGAAGAGGATGTTTTCGCCATCGCTCATATAGAGGAATGCGGTTGCAACCGGAGTGTACTTCACGTCGTTCGAGCGGATATTGAGAACCCAGGCAATAGAATCCAGCATAGACTCGAAAACAGCAGATGCGCCTTTTGCCCGGGCGTCGGCAAGGATCGATGCAATCTTGTCGCGGGCAGACTCACCGGCGAAAGCGGGATCATGAACAAATATCTCGTCGTCCAGGAGCGCGGGGCGGTCGGTCCATATGCTGTCGATGACATCGAAGTCGGTGACAAGTTTTATTCCCTTTGCCTCCAGGGCACTTCGGAGCGAATATATATATTCCTCAGTGAAGAGCATTCCGTCGAGACCGACAGTATCGCCGGCTTTGAGATTATCGCAGAGATATTCGGCGATAGACGGTGTGCCGGGAATGGCGAGCTTCATAAGGTCGATAGACGTGCCGTCGAGTTCGGAAGCAGCCTGAAGGAAGTAGCGTGAGTCGGTCCAGAGAGCAGCTTTCGACAATGTGACAACAAGATCACCTGCCGAGCCTTTGAAACCGGAGAGCCAACTTGTGTCCTTTGTCGATTCCATATCTTCCGGGGTCGATTTTGGAA
>CABRLF010000071.1 GCA_902471685.1 uncultured Porphyromonadaceae bacterium | reverse complement strand
CACGACGCTCTTCCGATCTAATTCCATCTCGGACGCCGACCGTCAGTGGATGAGGGTTATCTATCGCGAGCTTGATCTTGATAAGGACCGCAATGCCGCGCTTTATTTCCCGGAAGAACCAGTCAGCGGTCAGGAGAATCTTTTCCGCATTATTATGCGCCTCCTGTCGGAGAACAGGATTCCCGCCTATGAGTATCTGGACGGCCGTGAGATCTTCACAGACCAGTACCGTATAAAGACGAAAGACGTACTCGACCGCTTCTATATTCCGTATACGGAAGCCAAAGGCTCTACTGAGAAGAATCCGAAATTTGCTATAGACGAGAACGACGTGCCTACGAATGAGGTGTTGTCGTATTATATCATCGAGCGCTGGGAGTACGATACGCGCAACAATCGTCTTCGTCCGTCTGTCGATGCCATTTGTCCGCTTCTGCACCGTGCGGGAGATTTCGGTGGAGATGCATTGAAATATCCCATGTTCTGGGTGCGTTTCTCCGATCTCCGGCCTTATCTGGCAGCCCAGACGATTTTTGTGGACGACGATAACAATCTGCCGAGCTGCACATATGATGATTTTTTCACGCTCACCATGTACGACGGCGATATCTACAAGACGCGCAATCTGAAGAACAAGTCGATGGTGCAGATGTACTCCGACCCCGATGCCCTCAAGAAAGCGCAGGACAGCATCCAGACGAGTCTTGACAATTTCGAGAAGAAACTCTGGGTACCTTCGAGAGAGGAGGTGCTCGCCGCCCGCGAGCGTGCCGATTCCATTGCCGGTGCAAATCCGGAATCAACGGTGAAAGAGAGCAAAGCCACTTCGCGCACGCGTGCTAAATCGCGCTCGATCAAGCGCTCCACCAAGGAACCGAAAGTCAAGAAATCGTCGGGTTCGTCGTCAGGCGGCGCCGTGCGATCCGTGCGTCGCCGTCGGTAATTATCTTTCCCACAGTTGCATATAACGCCGTGCCACGACATCGGAATCGTTGTGGCGGCGAATGAATTCCGGGCTCTGCGCGCTCATGTTCCGAAGCCTCTCACGGTAGGTCAGGAGTGCGCGGAATCTTTTATATGTTCCCTCCATGTCCTGAGGATCAGGATTGAAAATAGGCCTCAGATTCTGGTCCTGGCCAATGAAATCGTAGAATTCCGGCTCTGCGCCACTCACCGCTACCACTCCCTGAGCCATCCCGAGCAGAGCTGTCATAGCCGGAGTAAAGGAATAGAGTTGGTCGAGGACAATATCCGCACCGGCAAGAAAAGCGGTGAAACGGTCGTAGGGCATATTTTCGGGTGTGAGAACCTCTATTCCGTCTCCGAGCTCGGCGGCTGTCCTTTGTGCCATATCCAGCAATATTCCGGCACCTTTCTCGACCTCCCGGCCACGGTGACAAGCATATAAGATGCGGATTTTACCGTCGAAGTCGTGCACCCTGGGGGGCTGGAGCAGACTTCTGTCGATTGGAAGCCCGACATACTGCAGGGGCAGCTCAGGGCGTTCTGCTTCGATAATACGGTGGTATTCATAGAGTACTGTCGCTACGCCCGACATGGAATCGTAGAACTCCTCGGTATAGTCGGCCAATCCCTTTGAAAGCCATTTGTCACCATTCGAACGCGGATCGAGAGCCCATGGCGCCGGTTGCCCTCCGACACGCCACTCAGAATAACGCAATGCCGGATTCGGACCGGTGAGATTCCGCACCAGAATGGAATCTGTGCCGAGTGCCGACAGGAACAGTCTTCCGTTGTTCCGCTTTATGCGGCGGAGCAGTTGCCGCAGCCATAGCGGCCGCAGATCGGCGAATCCCGGCGATGAGAACTGAACTATGTCGTAGCCACGAAGATCGCGGGCGAGGACCGTCGACATCCGCGCATACAGGAGCCCTCCGCCAATAATACCGCTGCGCCGCGAAATGTCGATATCACGGTATGTATGCATCCACCGGCATCCTTCGGACATGAGAGTCACATTGTGCCCTTGTCTTGCGAGGGCACGGGCAAGGATTGCCTGACAGTTGCTTGCATCGCCGAGAAGGAGTATTTTCATAGTTCGTCGCTGTGCCTTCCGGCGTAGATAAATCCTTTGAGCAGGAATGTCAATGCGTTGAAAAACGGAGCCGGCTCGCGCCATGCCATAAGCGGCAGCCGCAGGAGAGTAGCTGCGCTTCCGCGGATGATACGGTTGACTGCGGCTTTGGTGCGCAGCAATTCAGGAGTGCCGGCGAGTCGGAATCCGGTTGTCATTCCCGGATGTTCAGCCACGGTCACAGCCGCATGACGAGCTTTCAGGCCGGAATCGATGGCATGGTATATAAAGAGATTTTCTTCGCCGGCAATCAGATAAGGTGCTCCGATACCGGCAAGAGGGCTGAATCGAATTTGTTTCTCTTTGATGTCTTTGCTGCGTACAGCAATCTCGAATGATACAGGTTCGTAGAACCGGTATGGTTGTCTGATATCGTATCCCTCCGGGGGATAGACTGTAGCCTCTGGCCGCTTGGAGCGGAGAGTCAGTAATCCCAGTTCGGGGTCGGAATCGAACCGCCGGATAATCTCGCACAGGCCGTCGGCGTTGATGGTAAGGTCATCGTCGGCGATGTAGAGATATGGAGCGGTTGCTGTATCGAAGGCTGAGTTACGGTTGTTGCTCAGACCTGTGCCGGGAGTGAATATGGTGCGGATGTCGCAGCGGCTTATGGCGCATGAGGCTGCAGGAAGCCCTTCCGGATTCTGGCAGCAGATGAGATACTCCACAGAATGCAGCTCCGGCAGTCCATCCGGATTGATTTTGCCGAGCCTTTCGGCGGTTGTACAAATCAGGACCTGAAGCCGCGCAGCCATAATCTAAAGCTTGTGCTGGGCGAAGATATTCTCCATTTTGTCCATCACGTCGTAACGATCCCAGTCGTTGCGGTTGGCGAAAACAAGATAGAATATGTCGGAATCGAGATCGTATCGTTCGAAAGTGTAGAAGCCTCCGTTATCTCCGGTGTGATATACGGATTTGGTTCCGTCCGGTTTGTTGAGCAGGAAGAGTCCCAGCCCGTAGTATTCGTTCTGGCGATTGGTCTGTATATGCGGCGTAAGCGCCTGGTTGAGAGATTCCTTGCTTATGACTTTCCCGTCGAAAAGTGCTCGTTCCCATTTGAAGAAATCTTCTGCGGTTGTATATATGCCTCCGTCGGCTTTTGTGGGGAAAAAATTGGCTTCGCCATAATCGCTCTCTTCCCATTTGCCGTCGCGGCTGCGGAAATACTTATGATTGTTCGGTCCTTCGGCTCTTATATATCCGTGGGCATAGTTTGAAAGCGGAATTTCGGGACGCAGATAAATAGTGTTGTTCATGCCGGCAGGGACGAATATATTGTCGTGCATCCATTTTTCGAAGCGCACTCCGGTTACACGTTCAACTATCGGGAGAACCAGCTGAAAGGTAGGATTCTGGTATTCATATTTTGTGCCCGGTTCGAAGGCGAGAGTGTCAAGATCTGCAAGATATCTCACCGATTCATCGCAGAGGGCATAGTGCATGAAGTCATCCACATTGTCATATATCGAACGGTGGTTTTTCCTGTACTTGTTCCATTCTTTTTCGGTGCGCGGGCGAGTGTCGGGGATGCCGGAAGTATGCGACATCATCTGCCGGAGAGTAATCTTCTTCAGCAGCGGCGAATGGAATTCAGGGAAGAATCCGGCTACTGTATCGTCGAGCGAAAGATGTCCTTGCTCCTGAAGTTTAAGGAGGGCTATGGCCGAGAACTGTTTCGAAATCGAGCAGATATTGAAGATGACGGTCGGATCTATGTCGGCAGCCGAATCCAGGCGTGCTTTGCCGTATCCGCTAAGGAATACTATCGAGTCTCCTTTGGCGGCCAGAACAATGGCTCCCGGCTCATCGGAGGGGAACATTGAGGTGAAAAGAGAATCAAGCGATGCTTCAAGACCGCTTTGTGTACCTGTATGATGGTTGCCGTTGCAGCTAGACGCTAAAATAGCGAAAACGGATACAAATGTGGCAATGAAGATGTGATGAAAGTTCATTCTTTGGTCATGTGCGGGTTTCGTGAGCAAAGGTATGATATATTTTTTTTATTTGGCGGGTTGTATCAGAATTGTAGCAGAATATTATTCAAAATGTGCAGAAAAAGCTGAATCCGAAAGCCCCTCGTCCTACGGTAGGGACGATCAACGATGTCACGACGGGAGCTTTGTTTGCGGCTTTCCCTGCTGCGACCCGGCGAGCCGGATTGTGGTTGAACAGTCCGACCACTTCATTTACAGGGTCGATCAGGAACGCCACGATATTTCCTAATACCGATGAGCCCCAAAGATGATAGTCATTGTCGACAATGCTGCGTTTTACCCTGTAGAAGCATTCTCCGATCGCGCTGCCGATAAGAGGCGTGATGAAAATATCCTGATATGACGGACGCTCCATGCACGCTTCGATTCCGAATTCCCATCCGAAGGTGGAAATCAAGGCGCTGTAGAGAAGCGAACCGAAAAAGTTGAATCCGTTCGATCGGGCACACATGAAATATGCCGCGCCGGCATATGGGTGAAGGATATAGTTGAAGATTGCCTTGTCGCTGTCCCATTCCGGTCCCTGCTTGAAATTATGTCTCCACCAGCGTTCGTAGAAAGGATATTTCTGCAAGGCGGCGCGATTCCAGGAAGTGGCATCCTCCGGCAGCATTTCGAGCACAAACAATGTCGAGACATAGGCTCCCGTAAGAACGGCGGTATTTACCCACATCCGGTGCCAGTCTTCAGACCTGAGGGTGACGGAATATGGAAGATCGTAGATCGATATTATGGCCGGTCTGGCGGAGACGGGTTTCAGCCTTGCGGCAATGGCAGGGTCGACTGTAACAGAGTCGGGGGGTACTATATCTGAGATATCTGCCATAAGCATCGCTTTGGGAGATTCCACTTCCACGGCCTGTGCTTCCACATCGGTGGCCGTCATGACGGCTACGAGTACAATAATAATTGACAACAGGCGATTCATAGGTTCGGATTTATGTTTTTATAGTTGAAACTTTGTTTACCTTTACAACAAATTGCAGTTGCTTTTGATTCGGTATGCAAGTATGATATTAAAGATTTTTATGTAATTTTTCCCGCAAAAGTAGAAAGAACCGCAATAGAGCGCAAGGCCGGAATTTACCTTTGTCCTCATTACTCCATAATAGAGGACAATATGAATAATGAATCAGAAAAACGGGCTACAACAGACCCGGAAAAGACCAATCCGCTTGTAATCGTAGATAACGGACATGGCAAAGACACTCCCGGCAAGCGCTCTCCCGACGGAAGCGTACTTGAATGGCGATGGACAAGAGATGCTGCCAGGGCTATTGTAAGTCGACTGAAATGCGCAGGAACCGATGCTGTACTGCTTGTGCCGGAGGATGACGATATACCTCTCTGCGAGCGGTGCCGGCGGGCCCGTATCCTTGGCGCCGGGCGTCGTGCGATAGTTGTCTCAATCCATATCAATGCCGCCGGCGACGGATCGGACTGGCATCAGGCAAGCGGTTTTTCGGCGTTCGTTGCGCCAAGGGCGAGTGCCGAATCGTTTCGGCTTGCTGGAATCTTTACCTCGGAGGCTGCGTTCCGCGGTTTGGCTGGCAATCGGTCTTTGCCTCAGGAAGGCTTCTGGAGAGGGAATTTCGCCATTGTCCGCGATACGCCCATGCCGGCTGTACTGACAGAAAATCTCTTTATGGATAACCGGACTGATGCCGCGTTGCTGGCCTCCACAGAAGGTTTTGAGGCTATTGTCGGTCTACATGTTGATGCAGTGTTGAAATATTTCAATCAGCGGTGATGGCGAAGCTTTATTATGGCATTCTTCTGGCGGCTGCGTTTGTGCTCGGGCGCCTGACGGCTCCTGTTGCGGAAATGAGGCATGTCAGGGAGACAGTCTTCAGGGTTGATACCGTTCGTGTAGTGCAGCCGGAAGTAATTGTGATTCATTCCCGGGAGCCGGTGAAGGAAAAACTGGCGGTTGCCGAATCGGACGATTCGGTGGAAGTTTTGGTTCCGGTGGAGCAGCGAGTCTATACGGCGCCTGAATACAAGGCGTTCGTGAGCGGGCATATGCCGCGGCTCGACAGTATCGAGATTTACCGGCCCGTAACTATTGTTCAGCAGCCGAAGAAGAACAGTCGGTTGTCGATCGGAATTCAGGCAGGATACGGATTGACTCCGTCCGGACTTCAGCCCTATGTCGGACTGGGGTTGTCAATCCGGATTTTGTAGCAGCAACGTGAAAAATGCACATAAAAATTGAAGTTAATCAATTTTTATGTGCATTTTCTATTGACAAAACTCAATTTGTGTTGTATTTTTGTCGCATCAACAACAAAACCACATTATGAAAGAAATGACTAAACAGAGAAATGCGGACTTCGTGCGCCGCTGTCTCGAAATCTACGAACATGAAAAGTCGCTCGGTAAGAATCCTGAACTCGATGAGGTTCTGTTCCGGGCTATGGCATCTTCTCCGAAGGTGTATTATGTCAACTTCGATACTGCTTCGCGTCAGTTGCACAGAATCCGTCGTCACGGAATCAGCGTTATTAAAGGATCCTCGGGAGTGAAAAAGATGTGGAGCGAACTGAATGCATACATCGAAGAGGTTCTGGAGAAAGAACCCAGAAAAAAATTCGACTCCGCGCTGTCGTATGTCCTTAATTTCCGCCGACCTTCGAGATTCTATATCAATCTCGATACCGCCCGCAAAATTATCCGCCCGTATATCACATATTCCATCACATATAAACCTTTTTAATCCAATACCATGCTCAATACATTCGCATTTTCGACAGAGAATATTCTTCGAAGCATCTATGCTTTTGTCGCGCTCGACAGCATTACATCCGGCAAAGAACGTCCCTCTATCCTCGGGCGTGATCAGGAACCCGCTTTGCGGCAGGTGGTTCGGAACTGTGCCTCCGATCTGATACTCCGTCTCACGCCGGCTGCGATAGCCTCGTCGCTATCCTCCGACGATGATTCCGATCTTATCACGGTTGACTTCGACATCCCCGACACGCCGGCCCGCGAAATGATCCGGCCGGCTGTAGAGACAATTCTTGCGGCGATGACCATGGCCGTCTCCTGGGGAGGCTCCAACAGAACTCTGGCCGATGTATACACCCATATTGCTACGTCGGGTTACGACCGCCTCGCAGATGTCCTTGGTATATACGGGCGTCCGGAGCCGATCCGGCCGGGAATATAGAAAAACTTCATTCGTAATTATTTGCGTGCTATCTTTTTTGTAAAATGAAGGATGAGTCCGGAATTTTTATTTATCTTTGCAAAAATTATCACAATTTAAAAAAGGAATGGCCCGGCCACGCATTATGCCTATGTCCGACAGCCGTTACTGTTTCTAACCGTTATGTTTAAAGACTATTTGCTTATAGCATTCACGACACTGACATTTCTGCCTGCGACGGCTGAGATCGTGAGCAGAGCTGAAGCGCTGAAGACTGCAGAGGAATTCCTCGGTAGCCGCGGCCTTGAAGTGTCATCGACCGAGGTCCGCAGGGCTCACGGAATTCAAACGGCTGTGGAGCCTTACTATGTGTTCAATACCACTTCTGACCGCGGCTTCGTCATCATTGCCGGTGATGACCAGGTGCCTGCCATCATCGGGTATACCGACAGCGGAAGTTTCGACGAAGAGAATCTGCCGGTCAATTTCCGCGACTGGCTCGAAAGTTGCGCCCTTCATATAGAGACACTCAGAAAATATCCTTCAACCGAGAAATCGACCTGGGGAAATCCGGCGAGGGAATCGATTGCACCGCTTCTCACTTCGAATTGGAATCAGGATGCTCCCTATAATGACAGATGTCCGTCATTTTTTACGGTCGACGCCCACTGTGTCACCGGTTGTGCCGCAACGGCATTGGCTCAGGTGATGTATTACCATCGCGCACAAGGACCGGACGAAGTTAAAGCAGAAATTCCTGCTTACAGCTGCCGCCGAAACTGGGACGGATATGGGCATGTAAAGGTCCCTGCCATACCGGCCGGTTCGCTTATCGACTGGGGACAGATACGGGACCGGTATAGCAGTTCGTCGCCACAGAGCCAGAAGAATGCCGTCGCAAGTCTCATGCTTTACTGCGGAGCTGCAATAAATATGGATTATGCCAACGGAGCCAACGGTGGCTCGGCGGCATATAACAAAGACGTGCCAATCGGCCTTGTCAGGTACTTCGGGTATAATCCCCGCACACATTATGAGATGCGGAATTCATATCTGATCGATGACTGGTACGAGATGATATACAATCAGCTGAAGGATAACGGCCCTGTTTTCTATACAGGTCAGACGTCCGGTAATTCAGGGCATGCATTTGTTGCCGACGGCTATTCATCGGAGGATAATCTCTTCCATATCAACTGGGGCTGGGGAGGCTATTGCGACGGTTATTTTGTTCTCGCTTTCTGCAATCCCAACGGAGGAGGAATCGGAGCCGGCAATATTGCCGACGGTTACCGTCTGCTCCAGAGTGCGCTTGTGGACGCACATCCGTCCTCTCCGGCGGATGAGGATGTCCCTGTGTCGGCTACAATAAGCAGCAGAATCAAAGGCACCTCGGTGGAATTCACATATGGAAATGACTACGGCCTCACGTATCGTTTTGACTGCGGATTCGGATATGTCGGCAAGGATGGAGCTATTACTCCTTCTACGCTTGTGAGCGACATCGAGTTGAGACCTTCTTACTATATCTCTCAATCCAAGACTATCGAAATACCGTCAGGATCTGATGAAGTGCGTATCGTTCCGTTGAGCAAAGCAAGCGATGCTGACGAATGGGTGAATCCGTGGCCGGAATCGCGTTATATTCTTGCGCGGCGCAATTCCGACAATACGATATCCGTAATGGAAATGCCTCAGACCGGAATAGAGGCGTCGTCGATGGAGTTCGGTAATGTACGTCGTGTGGGACTTCCGCTTATGATGAGGGCTGAATTGAGTTCTTCAGGCGGAGGCGCATACGAAGGAATTGTCTATGTCCTTTCGAGTGAAAACCAATACTCCTATAATGTGGAGAATACTATCGAGGTCGTCATAGAGAATGGAAAACCAATGCAGATAGAGAATACTTTCACTCCTTCTGCTTCAGGGCGCCTGACGTATATTCTCAGTACAACTCAGGACAACCGCGGCCGTCTCGCATCAGTTGAGGTGGAAATCCTTGATGCAGAAAATGAAAACTCCGAGCAGCCTCTCGAAATCACCGACATAAATGTAGCCGGAGCCGACAAATGGAATATGTACGAGGACGATGACCATGAGGGAGTTGTGATTCCGGTTGACGTAATGTATATAACCGGCTCCTGTACTTTGCGGCTCAATGAGAATTTCCCGTCCCGTACAATGGTCATATCGTATCTCTATAAGTATAATGAGGACGAGATGGTTTATGAAGAATATAAGAGAAACGGCAGTTATATTCTGTTTTCCGGCAATAAAGACAGCACGATCAATCCACAGTTCAGTTTTACAGGGCTTGACGACGGCAAATACAAGCTTGAGGTACTTGCCGGACCGGAGAACCGATACGGAGATGTCCCCGATCCGATAGCCCGTCTTGGTGAGTATCGTTTCGCTGTAGGTGCCTATCAGTCGGGTATAACTCTGCCCGAAGTATCGGGCGAACAAACCGGCGACAATATCATCTATGGCATCGACGGACGGATAGTCCGTATCTGTGGTAGCGCCGAAGAGGTCTGTGATGCTCTTCGCTCGCTTGCTCCTGGCCTCTATATTGTCAATGGCCGCAAAGTGGCTGTGAGATAAAAAACATTTACTATGCTCCTTAAAGAGTAACGTATCTGAATTTTTGTCAAAAGTCCGTATCTTTGCGTATTATTTATAAACCTTGTAAACCAATACCACATGAAATTGACTTTTTTGTCGCGTTTTTCATATAAGTTTTGCATCGGGATGGCGCTCGCTGCCGGATGCGGAACTGCAATGGCAGATGAGGCTCTGCATCACTTCGTGTATGAGGGCAATCCGATGATCCGCTACAAGCACACTGCCGATCCCGCAGTGATGATCGAAGGCGATACTCTCTGGCTTTTTACCGGTTTCGACGAGCCCGGAAACAAGGAAGGATATCATATGCCCAACTGGTGCGTTTTTTCTACTACCGACATGAAAAACTGGACGGAATATCCGGTGCCAGTCTATGCCGACGACTTCAAATGGAATGAAGCTCATGTATCGTTCGCCGGCCACCCCGTAAAAGGTCCCGACGGAAAATACTATTTCTATTCGTCGACCAACTGGTGCGGCATAGGAGTGGCTCGGGCCGACCGTCCTGAAGGTCCGTATAAAGACATTCTCGGCAAGCCGCTGCTCACCAATGCCGACTGCGAAGGCGCCACCCACGCGTGGGTATGCATCGATCCGGTGGTATTTATCGATGATGACGGAACGCCGTATATATTCTGGGGCAACAGGTACTGCTACTACGCCCGCCTGAAGAAGAATATGATCGAGCTTGACGGTCCTGTAAAGCACGTGGATCTGAAGGATTTCACCGAGGCTCCATATGTTCACAAACGTAACGGCAAATACTACCTCACCTATGCCGCACAATGGCCCGAGAAAATAGCCTACGCCATGGCCGACAGCATCGACGGGCCGTGGGAATATATGGGTATAATATCCGAGATGGCCGGCAACAGCAACACCACGCATCCGGCGATCGCCAACTTCAAGGGCCGCGACTGGTTCTTCTCTCATATAGGCGGTCTCGGGGGCGGCAGTGGCTCACGCTCTGTGATTGTCGAGCCCCTTTACTATAATTCCGACGGAACAATTAAGCCGATTCCTGCAACAGCAGCCGGTGCAAGTACCGAATACTCCGCTCTTGAGAACGACCACAATCCGGTTTTGCCCGAATTCCATGCCGATCCCGAGATCATGTACTCCAATAAGACCGGCAAGTACTATATCTACTCGACAACCGACGGCACTCCCGGCTGGGGCGGTCACTATTTCAGGGTTTTCTCATCGGGCAACCTTACCGACTGGACCGACGAGGGCATCATGCTTGATCTCAAAGGCTCGCAAGTGCCTTGGTCTACCGGTAACGCCTGGGCACCGGCAATCATAGAGCGCCGTCAGCCGGACGGAAGCTATAAGTATTATTTCTATTTCAGCGGGCATTCACCCGAACTTAACCGCAAGGTTATCGGCGTGGCTGTAGCCGATGATCCTGCAGGACCGTTCTACGATCTTGGCCATCCTATTGTCACAGATTCTCCCACCGGCTCGGGTCAGCAGATCGATGTTGATGTTTTCGAGGATCCTGTCAGCGGCAAGTACTATCTATATTGGGGTAACGGCTATATGGCCGGAGCCGAACTCAACGATGACATGACATCCATCAAACCGGAGACTATAAAGGTTATGACCCCGAAGGGTGGTACACTTGCCGACTACGCATACCGAGAGGCTCCCTATGTATTCTTCCGCAATGGAAAATACTACTTCACCTGGTCGGTCGACGATACAGGATCTCCTAATTACCACGTGGCCTACGGGACTTCCGACAATCCGCTCGGCGATATCGCCGTGGCTACCGACCCTGTGATTCTCATTCAGGACAAAGATAAGGAAATCTACGGTCCGGCGCATAATTCCGTGATTAATCTGCCCGGAACCGACGAATGGCGAATCGTATACCACCGTATCAACAAGCACTATCTCAAGAATCAGCCGGGTGTACACCGTCAGGTGTGCATCGACCGTCTTGAGTTCAATCCCGACGGCACGATAAAGAAAGTGCAGCCTACGAAATAGGATAACTTAAAAAGAATAGATAAGCCTCCGGTGATTTGGCCTTCTGGTCTCGTCGCCGGGGACTTTTTTTATAGTATTCCGCTTGATATGGAATAGGGCACCTCTAAGTATCTAAGACAAAAATCAGCGTTTCAAGGCTCATTTTCCCCCTTTTTGTACCGCTATTGGTTCTCCAAGCGTTCCAATAATAAAAATGCTTAGTTAAATCATTCTTCCAGACCGCGCCATTTCTCATTCCACATGAAGAACTGAAGACTGAGGTATAAGAGAGCCGTGTAAACCAAGTATTGTTCCGGATTGTTTTCTATTTGATATTCATTTGTCACAGGCATCGTAAAGTCTCATTTCTCATGTCAACCAATTCAACGGCTAAACCTTCCGTTTCCATCTCCGGCAAGCCTCAAAAGCAGCGTCCGCGAGGCTTTTTCGTGGTACGCCTCTCCAATTTTGTGGTGCTGATTCTTTCAGTAATACTGATAGTGTGGATCTCGCGCGATACATTCAGCGAAGTCAATCTGCTCGGATCGTCCGGCTATATGAAGTTCCAGCTGATGGTTTGCTTTTTCTTTATCCTCGACTTTTCTCTGACGTTTGCCTTTGCCGAAAATCGCCGGCGCTACTTTTTCTCCCATCTGCTTTTTCTTCTGCTTTCCATACCGTATCTGAATATTATTGGATGGCTGGGCCTCGATCTGAGTCATAACGCCATGTATCTTCTCCGATTTATACCCCTTGCGCGTGGTGCTCTGGCCATAGCCATAGTATTCGGCTATCTGTCGTCGAATGCCGTATCCTCGCTACTTATCAGCTATATGTCGATTGTTGTGCTTTCGGGATACTTCGGTTCGCTTATTTTCTTTCAATGGGAGCACACTGTCAATCCTCTCGTCACCAACTATTGGGACGCGCTGTGGTGGAGCTGCATGAATATAGCTACTGTGGGATGCAATATCGAGCCTGTGACGTGGGTGGGTAAGATAGTCGCCGTCGTTCTGCCGGTACTTGGCATGGTCGTATTTCCTCTCTTCACGGTTTATATCACAAATTTTGTGCAGCAGATGGTGCAGAACGGGCATGAACATCCCGAACGCGTCTGACCCTCAGGATTGCGGTTACAGATTTATTTATCAATAGTTCGTTAAAAAATTATTCATAGGCTAAGCGGCATCTACCGCCAAGCC
>CABRLF010000070.1 GCA_902471685.1 uncultured Porphyromonadaceae bacterium | reverse complement strand
TCAGTATCTTCCGATACGGATATGTCAACTTGCTGCACGACTTTTGGAAGAATGTAAAAAAGTGGCGGCGAAACAGACTTAAAAATTTCATGTGCAATGGAGGAACAGGTAAAGAAAGTGAGCGCTTTCGCGCGGAAGCATATAGGCGAACTGCCCGGCAATGCCATAATGTGGGTCGGCCAGTCCATCTATGAACTTGAAAATCCAAAGAAGCACTGATAAAAGATTGATAATTATAGTTTACTGACCCTTGCGTTCCGCGACGGAACGCCTGATTAATTGTTACAAAAGAGACATAAGTCCGGAAAGGCGTGCTTTCCGGACTTATGTCTCTTTTTGTTAACTGGAATGGCGACAATCAGCCTTTGTAATGCTCCTTGACAGCCTTCTTGAATTCCTCGAAGACAGGATAGAAATCGGAGAAGATATCGCTGTCGCTTGCGCATTTCTTGAGTACATGGTGAAGCAGGCGCATGCCAACTACGAGTTCTTTGGCGTGTTTTTCGGAGATATCGCCCTTGGCGGCTACTTTCTCGGCCATGGCAGCCAGATCGTGGTGACCGCCGAAGTTGAAGTTCATCACTTCCTGAATCTTGCCGTCCACAACTTCGGAGATATTGAAGTGGTAGGAACGTTTTTCTTTGTTGCAGTTACAATTACAGTCCATAATTCTTTGTGTTTTCTGTTAGCTTACGATAAACATCATTTTCGTGCCAAATGTTCCGCACAAAGAGTTAAAAGACATTTCAGTAATTGCCTGAAATTATTCTATCGTTTTCTGTTTCTTTGCCTTTTATTTGGCAATGAATTTTTTTAGAAGTATATTTGCTAATGAAAACCTGCATCCGACACCAACCCTAAATATCAAATATACCATGGAATTACCTTTTGCCGAATCATGGCGAATAAAGATGGTTGAACCCATCCGTACCAGCACACGCGAAGAACGCGAAGAGTGGATCAAAGCCGCTCATTACAACGTATTTCAGCTCCCCGCCGAGCAGGTATACATCGACCTCCTCACCGATTCCGGAACCGGAGCCATGAGCGACCGCCAATGGGCCGCGATGATGACCGGCGACGAAAGCTATGCCGGAGCGCGATCGTTCTTCAGGATGAAAGAGACTATCGGGCGCATCACCGGTTTCCCTATTGTCATACCTACCCATCAGGGCCGCGCAGCCGAGAACGTGCTCTTCAGCGCACTCGTGAAAGAAGGCGACGTGGTGCCCGGAAATTCCCATTTCGATACTACCAAGGGCCATATCGAGAGCCGTAAGGCTTTTGCCGTCGACTGCACCATCGACGAAGCCCGCGACACACAGCTCGAACATCCCTTCAAAGGCAATGTAGACATCGCCAAGCTTGAGAAAGCCGTGAGCGAAAACGAGGGGCGTGTGCCTTTCATCATCGTTACCATCACCAATAACACAGCCGGCGGACAGCCTGTATCTATGGCCAATCTGCGTGCCGTACGCGAACTCGCCGACCGCCACGGACTGCGCGTTATCTTCGACTCCGCACGTTTCGCCGAAAACGCCTATTTCATCAAGACCCGCGAGGAAGGATATGCCGACAAGAGCATAAAGGAAATTGTCCGCGAGATGTTCTCGCTGGCCGACGGCATGACCATGTCGGCCAAGAAAGACGCCATCGTCAACATGGGCGGTTTCTTCGCAACCCGTCACAACGACTGGGCCGAAGGAGCACAGCGGTTCGCCATTCCCTTCGAGGGCTATCTCACCTACGGCGGTATGAACGGCCGCGACATGGAGGCCCTCGCTGTCGGGCTTGACGAGAACACAGAATTCGAAAACCTGCGCACACGTATCCACCAGGTTGAGTATCTGGCAAAACGCCTCGACGAATTCGGCATTCCTTACCAGCGTCCGGCCGGCGGACACGCCATCTTCGTGGACGCTTCGAAAATCCTGACCAACGTTCCCAAAGAGGAATTCCCGGCCCAGACGCTCACTATCGAACTGTATCGGGAAGCCGGCATACGCGGATGCGAAATCGGATATATCCTCGCCGACCGAGACCCGGTGACACGCGAAAACCGGTTCGGCGGCCTCGACCTCCTGCGTCTGGCCATTCCGCGCCGCACATACACCGACAATCATATGAACGTCGTTGCCGTCGCCCTCAAGAATGTCTACGACCGCCGCAACGAAATAACACGCGGTGTGAAAATTACATGGGAAGCGCCCTTGATGCGCCACTTCACCGTACAGCTCGCTCCTGCAGGAGAATAAAAAATATCCACAACTATATTGACCGGCGGCCGCAACGCAGCTATGGCCGCCGGCATTTATATTATAATTAGTATCCCGCTATAGAAAAAATACATAAAAACTGCTAAATTTGCAGTCACGTTTCAATTCAACTTCATGACCATGCAAGCAATAGCTCCAAGAGTGAGATTCATAGGCGCGGAAGATGACAATCTCGACCTGTTTGAAGGACAATATCCGCTGAGCAACGGTATTTCCTATAACTCCTACCTGATTGACGACAACCAGATAGCAGTTATGGATGCTGTCGATATCCGTCGGTGTGACGTCTGGCTGACTCGTCTTGCCGATGCTCTGGACGGCCGCAGACCGGACTATCTGATCGTTCAGCACATGGAACCCGACCATTCAGGCAGCATACGCGCCATGCTCGAGCGCTATCCTGCGACAAAAGTTGTGGCAACCGCCAAAGCCATAGCCATGCTCGGCAATTTCTTCGAGGGCATCAGCTTTACAGACCGATGCATCACCGTGGCCGACGGCGACACATTGTGTCTCGGACACACCACTCTGCGCTTCATAACCGCACCCATGGTACACTGGCCTGAAGTCATGGTCACACTTGACGAGACCGACGGAGTACTGTTCTCCGCCGATGCCTTCGGATCATTTGCCATGTCGGAGGCAACAGACGCATGGATCGACGAGGCACGCCGCTATTATTGCAACATCGTCGGGAAATTCGGACCGAGCGTACAGACTCTCATTAAAAAACTCTCCTTATTGCAGTTCGGCATCATCGCTCCGCTGCATGGCCCTGTCCTTAACGGCAACCTTGACCGCTATTGCACCCTATACAACAAATGGAGCCGTTACGAGCCGGAATGCGACGGCACACTTGTGGCATACGCTTCGATTTACGGAGGCACCGCCGAAGCCGCCGCACGTCTGGCTATGGAACTTGAAAAACGTAATACCGGAGAAGTCACACTTATGGATCTCTGCCGTCACGACGTGTCGTATGCTGTTGCCGAGGCATTCCGGCTGAGCCGTATGGCACTGTGCTCCGTTACATACGACGGTGCCATGTTCCCGGCAATGCACACATTCCTGCACCATCTGGAAATGAAGAATTTCCGCAACCGCTCTTTTGCTGTTATCGAAAACGGCTCATGGGCTCCGGTGGCCGGAAAACATATGTGCGAGGCTCTTGGCCGCATGAAAGAAATGACACAGGTTGCGCCGGTTATGACAATCCACAGCCGAATGCACCAGTCAGATCTCAATGAAATTGCCAACCTTGCCGATGCGCTCGCAAAAGCCTGACACAGTCCGCACAACGGCAAGAGCATAATGCTATTCCAGAATGCCGGAGGATGCGCCTCGCTGTCGGGATATATCATTGCCTTGTTTTATCTGTTTGCCAAAGCCGAATGTATATGTTGCGGAGAGTTGCACAAATGCATGACCGGAAGCATTGCAGACCCATTTATTGACAGAATAAGAGCCGCTGTTCATTGTGTCGTACGATGACCTCCAGTTCCATCTCTGAAGATTTCTGGCAGTCAGACGGATGTTCCACGACATATTGCTCCATCCGACCTGTATGATGAAAGAATCAATATCCGTTATAGCCGAGAAATCTTGATTTTGAGTCCGAGAATGTGTTGTAATCGGATCCTTTAAGATGATCATCTGTATATTTCACCACTCCGGAATTGTCATTATGAGGTGTTTTGTCAATTCCAAAAGAGAGCTGGGTATTGGCTGTGATTTTATCACCGGTGTACAATGCCCTGACGCTTGTCTCGTAATTCCTTCTGCGGTATTCTGAAGATTCGGTCGAAGACTCCCGACTGAAATATCTCATTTCTCCGTTTTCCTGCGGCAAACGGAACGATTCAGTCTGTGCCACGCCAAAATGATTATTGGACATATAATAACCATAACCCATTATATCGTAAGTCATCCTGCGTTTAACGAATCTGGCGTTTGCCTGTAGATTTCCGGAGTTGGCAATAAAATTTTCTGTGCCTAAAGTCTTCACATAACCGCCGTATTCATACCGGATCATTCTGAAATTAATCACATTCCGGTTGCCCTGGAATCTTGAATCCGTAGGATACTCAAGATATTCCACGCTTCTGACATCGGACATCCTCATCATCTTAAGATCAGCCTCCGATGCCGGAACATAATCTATATACATAGCCACCGGCTGGCCGGACGCCGTTGTGACAGCCGATGACCCCAACCGTGCATCAAGCTGAGGAATGGTCATCCTTACAAGAAGATCTGTAGCTGTCTGGGATGCGTTCTTCTGCCGCTGGGTTGGCCTGTAAATTGTCTTATCCGACAACAGCACGGCATCATCGGCTTCGACAGTGACGTCATGGAGCCTGATGGGCACTTCTGCCATATATACGGTTCCGACAGAGAATGAATCACACGTTCTATACGTTGTCTTATAACCAAGGCATGACAGCTTTCCGATTACTCCAAGCCGGTCGCACGGGATAGAGAAACTACCTTCATCATCTGTTATGCCATAGGTGATGACTGTCGAATCACTCGGTGCAAGCAGCATCACAGTAGCAGCCACAACGGGCTCGTTATCACTGCCGACGGCGCGGCCAGCATAGCGGAACTTCCCGTGCTGCAACGCTTCTATGTAGTAGTTATGCTTTTTCTTTATGACTGAAATCGGGTTTAGCCCTACGGTCTGGCGCAAAGCCTCGTATACGTCGTCCGTCTGTATTCTTGCCGATGTCCTGTAGTTGTCAAGCTCTTTGTAAATGAAGGAGATATTGACTTCCGAATGATCTTTGCTTATCCGGACAATGGCTTCCGATATCGGAGTGTCGCCGAATAAATAGTCGTATCTGTAGGCATTGGCTGAAATGAATGTCATCACAGCCATCGCTATGGTCAGGATTGCTCTCATTTTTTCAGTCAATTATTAGAATATCGCCGCTTCTTCTGATATCAATCTGCTCGAATGTGTTGAGCTGCTCGACAATTTCGTTCAGGGATAGAGTCGGATCGAATTTATAGTACAGATGCAACATTGCTGCCTGACGGTTATTGAACTTTACCTCAATTCCGTATGCTGCAGCAACCTCCTTCATGATATTTTCAAGGGGTTCGTTCTCAAACATCACAGGGGTCGGATTCACTTTCAGAGTGTCTTCCCCGGCGGCTAAGCTGTCGGCTGCAACGGACATGTCAGAAGATGTTACCGTTACCTCACCGCCGGCATGAACCGGCTTAGTAACGGTCAATGCCACCGTAAAGGCTATCCCGGCGGCAACCGCCACCAGTGACATGCCGACTATTGCTGCCACAGTCGCGGCACGGCTTCCGCGCCACAGATAGTGTCGGCGGGGGAGGGGATGGCTCTGTGAAAACGCGTCCCACTCGGCATCAACATCCGGTTCATCCACCCTCCGGACCGCGTCGCCGGTTTTGCAAAGTAGAGTGTAAATCTCCTTTGCCTCGGGATCGGAGAGAATATCCTGCAACTGCCCGGTCGTATAATCTCCGGGGTGCTCGATTATATCAAGCACAAGATCGTACTTATCCATTTGCTTTGAGTTTTTTGCGGATGATTGTCAGTGCGTTGTTCATATGACGGTATACGGCGGTCTCGCTTATTCCCATGGTCGCTGCAATTCGGGAGAATGGCATCCCGTCGGAAAAATCTTAGCTCCATGACGCGCCGCGCCTGCGGAGAAACATCATTGCTCATCAGAGTGTAAATACGGGATATAGTCTCCTCGTCGGGCCACTCTTCGGCATCGTACTCTTCATTGTCAAGAAAATAGAGACCAGCTATACGCCGGTGGATATCGGTATCGCGGATATAGTTGAGACTGCGGTTGCGGACTGCAGCCAGAAGATATCCGCTACTGACGGTTATGCCGGGACCGCCGTCGAGCAACGATGCGAACACATCATGGACGATGTCGCGGGCAAGATCCCCGTCATGCAGTAGCGCCGCGGCACACCGGTACATCCGGGCATAATGCGCCTTGAATAGTTGTTCTATGTTCTTTCTGTCCGTCATACACTGATAAGACACACAACATCCGCAAAACTCAACCTCCGGAAACGGAAATTTTTAACCCGGATTCATGTATCTTTGTGCAAATTTACAGAAAATAGACCGATTTCACGTATGCACATTTGTGGCTTCTTCCGTCACCAAGCCTACACATCGAACCATAAAAGGAGAAATTGCGTTAAACACTATGATGCGTATCGTATTACTAATAACGACGTGTATGTTACTCTCCGGATGCTCCGGCAATGCAGCAGAGAGTAGAGCAATACGTCATAACACTTCAGAAGACAAAGATATGAAAGAAATATATTTTGCCGGAGGTTGCTTCTGGGGCACGGAGCATTTCTTCTCACTGGTGCATGGCGTGATGACGACTGAAGCCGGATATGCCAACAGCCGTGTGGCATCGCCCTCATACAGAGAAGTATGCACAGGGACCACCGGAGCGGCCGAGACTGTAAAGGTCGTATATGATCCGAACTCCGTGTCGCTGTCGTTTCTGATTGAATTATACTTTAAAACTATTGATCCTACTGTACTGAATCGTCAGGGAAATGATGTCGGCACACAGTATCGTACCGGAATATACTATACCGACGCTGCCGACCGTACCGTCATTGATGAGGTGATAGATCGGGAAAGGATGTTGTACCGGCAGTCGATAGTAGTGGAAGTAAAACCGCTGGATAACTTTTATGCGGCAGAGGATTATCATCAGCAATATCTGCTGAAGAATCCGACAGGATACTGCCATATCACCCCAAGACTGATGAAGATGGCTGCAGACGCCAAAGATCCTTACCTGAAGCAAAACAAGAAGGGAACAATTAAAGAATTTCGCAAACCGTCTGCTGAAGAATTAAGGCATCGGCTGACCGCAGAGCAGTATGCCGTGACACAACAGGGGGCGACCGAAATGCCGTATACCAATGAATACGACCGGGAATTCCGACCGGGAATATATGTGGATATCACTACGGGACAGCCGCTTTTCGTATCGACCGACAAATTCGACTCCGGATGTGGATGGCCCGCATTCAGCCGGCCTATCTCACCCGATGTGCTGACAGAGTACGACGACAATTCGCATGGCATGAGGCGTGTGGAAGTACGCAGTACCCTCGGAGACGCACATCTGGGACATGTGTTTCAGGATGGGCCGCGCTCGAAAGGCGGATTGAGATATTGCATCAACAGCGCCTCACTCCGTTTCATTCCAAAATCTGAAATGGAAGCAGAGGGTTATGGCGACTACCTGCCGCTGGTCGACGATCACTAATCTTCTTTAAAGACGTCTTTCAAGCATTAAATCAATGAGCAATACGGCAGATTCTTGCTCTTCTCTGGGCGCATCTTTCGGACGCCATGCCACAATAAAACGGATGGTAGCCGAAATCACAGAATAGCCTTTTTCAGCCCAGCTGAGTAATTCACCGTGCATTTTCTGCGAGAGTTGAGCAACCGCCATATTCGTACGACCATCATAAAGATAATTATTCTCAAACCGGAGTATCTTACCTGCCCTGAGAGAAAGTATCTCTTTTTTTAGTCCTTTGAAGAATCCGAGATTCACGTCCTTGTGCGAAAGCTGTAGAACAATTCTATCGGGGAGATCATACTGCCTGGCGCATGCATGATGCTCATCTACGGGCAAACAATCAAACAGAGAACTGTCAGTATGAATGAACAAACGTTCTTTTGCGCGAGTGGCCCCCACGTAATACCGCCGTAGCACTTCATCCAATACCCGTTGAGGCTTGGTGATGAGCATATACACATCGTCAAATTCCCGTCCTTTTGACTTATGGATAGTAGAGACAACGACATCCTCGCCTGAAAGATCGCAAAAATCCTCAATCGACGATTCAAAGACAAATTCCTTGAAATCTGTATGATATTTAACTTTATTTGTCTGTTCAAAAAGCGAAATACAACGTTGCAGATAATGAAGACTTGACGAACCGGCATATATGGCGAATGTTCTTTGTTTCGCCTTTTCCCATATTTCATCCGAGATAACCGGTGTACATGTACCGCTATCAATCTGTTTGAGAAACATACGCACTTCAGCCAGATTCCAGAATCTGAAGCCCTCCATGCTTTGTATAAGCTTACAGTTCAAGCCGTGCTTACGCAACAATGCCACTAAAGTGACAGCTTCTTCATTGGTCTGAGTCAAAACGCAAGTGGAGACATTTCTGCGATGAGCCAAAAGGTCATCAACGAGTGGCTGATACATCACATGCGAAATATGGTGGTGAACACTGACAAAGCCTTCCTTCTGACTCATAGAAATGATCGGATCACTCTTCATACGGCTGCCAATCTTGCCTACAAATGCATTCGCAAAATCAACCACATTCTGAGAGCTACGGTAGTTCTCCGTCATTTCAATGAAGCGTGCGCCCGACTCTTTCAGCAGTACACTCATATAGCGGGAATCAGAACCACGGAACTCGAATATATTCTGATCGTCGTCACCGACGGCAATGACGCGCATATCTTCGTTGGCAGACATCAGAGCATGCACCAGAGCGTACTCTTCATTGCTCATGTCCTGAGCTTCGTCGATGACCAAAACTGTCTTGGCAATACGGTTCGGCTCCACCTCTCCTTTTTTAATCATCTGTGCCGCTCGCGTCACAACGTTTTTAGCATCATCAAGATTGCCTATTTTGCCCAAGAGGTCAAAACAATAGGAATGGAAAGTCTTTATCTCTACAAAGTGGGCTGCATTGCCGATAAGTCCCAACAGTCGCTGTTTGAACTCTATCGCCGCCGCACGAGAGAATGTGAGCATCAGCAACTGTTCATGCTTTACGTCCTCGAGCAACAGCAATGAGGCAAGCTTATGCACCAATACACGCGTCTTTCCGCTCCCCGGTCCTGCAGCCACAACGATACAATGCGATTCCTTATCGGAGATAATCTCCATCTGTTTTTCCGAGAGAGCACCGAAAACATGTTCATACTTCTCCGGAGTGACATTTCGTTCTATCTCACGCACGCGCTCACCTTTGAAATATTTCGAAATGAACCGCTTGTAATCCATCTGGAAGTAATCCTGTACATATTGTAAGGCGGCATTATAATCGCGCACCATCAGATTGGCATACTCGCCCACAATATGCACCTGCTGAATCTTCTGCTTGTAGAACTCGCTGAGCATCCGATAATCTTCCTGCTTATATCGGAACTTGTTGTCCTTGATACGCCGTATCTCCATTGCGTTATATAACACAAGGAAGCCGCCCTCAAGTTTCAAGGCTCCGATCTTTGACAGATATAGCAATGACTCCTCAACATCTTCCAACTGCACATCCTGCATGACGCCAAACAGAGACGATACGTTCGCCTTCAAATCATTCAACAATTCCACCACTGAAAAACGAACACCTTTATCCCTCACCCCTTCTTCACCCGACTGTAAAAGCCTGTAAAGCCACCCTATTGTAAAATGACATATTTCTATCCGCTTCTCAAAACGTTTCAGGGTTGATTCCATATCCATCTGACGCCTCAGCTCAATATTGTGCACGCCATCTTCTTTCTTACGCGTATATCCTTTGACCGTCAGGAAATAAAGCAACGTCCGGATATCCTTTTCTGTAGCTGTTTCGACGCCTTCTTTCTGTGCATTGTCGTTCAGTTGCTTGTAAGAGATGCGAAGCGCTTCGTCAGATATATGTCCGAGAATATAGCTTTCAAGTTTCGTAAACCGCTCCAAGAGGCGTTTCGATTTATTCTCCGATTCTCCAGTATCGTTCAAAAAAGCAGAAATATCTTTCGAATCGGCAAGAATTCCTTCCTGACGCATACGCTCCACACATGAAACCACATCACCCTTACTCATTCCAAGAATATCTGCAAGATAATCCACACGTGATTCTGCTTCGGCATCCTGTGCCTTGGTTATGTATTTCTGTGAAATCAGCGACTTTATGATGCGTACCGCTTTCTCGACATCGTCATTCTCAAAGAGCAATGAATCCGATATGCGTCTGCGTGCTTCATCCATGTTCTTCACCGTTATGCCTGTGGCATAGACATGCGGCACATTGTTTCCGCGCTCCAGATACCCAGCCTGCTCCAGAGCTGCAAGAGCCGTACGTACGCGTGTCTCGATATCGGAAACCGAATCGTCCCAACCTGCTTTTCTTGCTATCTCAAGTGCAGAGCAGCATGCACGCATACGTTGTTTGGTCATTTCCTTTACCGCTTTCCATACTTGTTGAATCTCACTTATACTGAGTTTCGTCTGGTTAAGCAGTATAAAATGTTTATCAAGGTCAGAATCGCTATAAAGCACGAAGCAGCGGGCATCAAGATGCGGGTCACGACCTGCACGACCTGCCTCCTGAACATAATTCTCCAGAGAATCGGAAATATCGTAGTGAATCACCATTCCCACATCCTTCTTGTCAACGCCCATTCCAAAAGCCGAAGTAGCCACAATAATCCGTACATGGTCACTCATGAACGCTTCCTGATTGAGAGTCTTTTCTTTCGCATCCATCCGGCCATTGAAAGGCAACGCCATAAAACCGTCCCGGGAAAGTTTATCCGCCAATAATTTCGTTCGCTTCGTCCTGGATACATACACAATGACCGGGCATGATGATTCGGCTATCAATGAGCGTAGCTGCATATATTTGTCCTCGTCCGTATCCGAGTGTATTACCGAATACCGCAAATTGGTTCGTGCAGCCGATGATGCATAAATCCGAAGCTCAAGATTGAGGGACTGCTTGAAGTAGTCACAGATATCCTGAATCACTTTCTGCTTTGCCGTTGCAGTAAAACAAGAAACTGGGATAGCGCTACAGTGTTTTTTGTCCTGATATTGTCTGATAAACTTTCCTATGTAAAGATAATCAACACGGAAATCCTGACCCCAGGAGGAGAAACAATGTGCCTCGTCTATTACAAAACGTATTACATGTCGTGCAAGCAATATCTTTTCTATGGTCTTTGACCGAAGCATCTCGGGGGCGATATAAAGTAGCGATGCATCGCCGTTCAACACACGCTGAATTGCTTCTGAACGGCTTAAAGGATCAAGCATGCCGTTGATAGTGACCGCGTCAGTAATTCCTCTTTCCGCCAGATTGTCTACCTGATCTTTCATCAACGCCTGAAGTGGCGAGATCACGACAGTAAGACCATGAACGGAACGACCTTCCATCAATGCCGGCAACTGGAATGTTAGCGATTTTCCTCCACCGGTAGGAAAGATGGCCAACAATGATTTATGATCCACGGCGGCACAAGCGGCAGTCTCCTGAAGAGGCTCTCCCTCATAGGTACGAAAGGCGTCGAAACCGAAGAAACGTTTCAGACTGACATGCACATTAAGGTCTTTATTGCAATATGCGCATCCTTCCTTACATCTGGTATCGCGTAGAATCCGTACCAGATTCTCTACATTCGGATAATTATGGAGAACCCATCCCGGCGTAATAGACCGATGATCTGTAGTGCTTATCAAGGCAAGGGCGTAGGCTAACTCACATGGATATTGGGTTATGGCGCCCCCGATATCAGCATGCTCGCAAATTCTGCCCGCATACTCTGAGCGTATCAATTCCTCTACCGATTCTTCCGTGCCCGCTTTGGCATCGACAAAAGTCAAAAAACCTTTAAATTCGACGTGTCCATAGAGTAGTGTCGAATAGATCATTTGTAGCGAAGGAGAAAGCTCATTCCAACGGATCACTTCATCCATCAACAAATCACGCGCCTTCTCGCAATCATTGACAGGATTGTTCATCTGCTCGCTTACCAGCTTGTCATCTTTCAGCAAATGATGATACGGTCGCTCCGGGAAAAGTAAAGGCGACAGATACAGAGTATCGACAAACAAACACCGGAGTGCTCCTTCGCCAAACAGATAATTGGCATCATGATGGATGATGTTATGTCCGCAGACAAAATCGGCATCTTTCAAAAAGTTCATCAATTCCTGCTTGTCAGCAGAATGGTACATAGCACCATCCCATCGCAGAGCTCCGATATCATGAACTTTTTTATCTCTTAATCCGACCTCGGCATCCACAAAACAATAACGGGACGCGTCATATGACACCTCCTTTATGTGGGAAGATCTTTCCTCATTCCCGCCGAATGTATCTTTGATTTTATTCCAAAAAGACATTTCAGATCTGACGCAGCTCGCCGGTGATGGAGTCGATGACGTAGCCGGCGACACGGATATCGCGGGTCAGAAGAGGATGATTGCGAATCAGATCGACGGTCTCGGCGATTGACTGCGACACCTCATCGAAGCCGTGCAGCCACTTATCGAGATCGATGCCGCAATGCCGCATCAGCGATATATTGCTTTCCGGCACCCCGCGTTCCTTCATCAGATGCAGCATCTCGGCGGCGTTCATGCCCTGCACTCCGCATTCCGTATGGCCGATGACCATTATCTCCTCCACACCAAGTTCGTAAACCGCAATAAGCAGCGAGCGCATGGTAGAGTCAAACGGATTGGTAATCACTCCGCCGGCATTCTTGATTATCTTCACATCACCGTTGCGGAGACCAAGAGCTGCCGGAAGCAATTCCACCAGACGAGTATCCATGCATGTGACGATAGCAATTTTCTTGTCGGGAAATTTGGATGTGATAAACTTCTCGTATCCCTTCTCTTCAACGAATTTTCTGTTGTGCTTTAAAATCTCTTCTATCATAATAAGCTTATATTTAAGTACATGACAAAAATTTGAAAACATCGAATTTAGGTGTATAGCTCTGACGG